>QMIW01000093.1 GCA_024434165.1 Chloroflexota bacterium
GCCACGCGACGACCCGCTCCACGCCCATGCCGAATCCAGAGTGGGGGACCGAGCCGTATTTCCGCAATTCCAAATACCATTTGAACGCTTCTTCGGGCAAGCCCTCTTTGCGTATGCGCGCCAGCAGGGCATCGTGGTCGCTCATGCGTTCCGAGCCGCCGCAGATCTCGCCGTAGCCCTCGGGCGCAAGCAAATCCACGCTCTTGCAAACTTCAGGTCGCCCGGGCCACGGCTCCATGTAAAAGGCTTTGACCGCGCTGGGATAACCGTACACAAACAAAGGTTTATCGTTTAATTTGGTCAGCTCCACTTCGTGCGGCGCGCCGAAGTCCATGCCCCATTCGAATTTGAGCAGTTCCTTCTTTTCGGGGTCGGTCTCTTTTTCGTAGAGTTCGATCAGGTATTTTGCCGCATCGTCATAGGACATGCGCGGGAACGGCGCAGAGATGGATTCCAGTTTCGTCACATCGCGCCCGAGGAATTTCAACTCCGCCGCGCAATCCTTCAACACGGACTGCACAATGTACGTGATGAGACCCTCCTCCACTTCCATCAACTGGTCGAGGTCGCAGAAGGCGATCTCAGGTTCGAGCATCCAGAACTCGGTCAGGTGGCGGCGGGTCTTGGATTTCTCCGCGCGGAAGGTGGGACCGAAGCAATAGACCTTGCCAAATGCGAAGATGTTGGCTTCGTTGTAGAGTTGTCCCGTTTGCGCGAGGTAGGCAAAGCCCTCGTCGAAGTAGGGCGTCTCGAAGAGGGTCGTCGTCCCTTCGGCGGCGGCGGGGGTGAGGATGGGCGTATCGAGGTTGAAAAAGCCGTGACCATCGAGATACTCCCGCACCGCGGACATGACCCGCACACGCACGCGCAGAATCGCCCACTGACTTTGCATCCGAATCCACAGATGACGATGGTCGAGCGCGAAGTCCACGCCATGGTCCTTGAGCGCCATCGGGTAATCGAGGTCCGCGGCTTGGATGACCTGCAAGTCCTTGATGCCGACCTCGTACCCGCCAGGGATGCCAGGCGCGCGCTTGTCCTCGCGCACCGCGCCCGTGATGATCACCGACGATTCCTGCGGCAGTTTGGAGATGGTCTCGAAGAGTTCGGGCGTCAGGTCGCCTTTGAAAGCGACGCACTGCACAAAGCCCGACCCGTCGCGCACGAGCAAAAAGCACAACTTGCCCTTATCTGTGCGGTTGTAGACCCAGCCTTTGAGGATGACGTCTTGACCTACGTGGTTTGATATTTTGGAAACGCTGATGTGTTCAGCCATAATGAATGCCTCGTTTTAGTCTTTGAAATTATCTTGCTCGTCTTGCTGAATTCGTTCATCCAACTCGGCTGAGATCGCGTTGAAAAGCGCTTCTGCCAAGCGGAGTGTATCGCGTGCTTCGCCCTCAGTGGCGTCAGGGGAATGACCAGGGTATCGCGATTCCACCGCCCAAACGGTCAATTCCGCCAGGTCGGGAAATTTCTTTTTGACTTTCCAGCTGTCAGGAATCAGGTCCCTCAGCCGATCCAGGTCATGATTTTTAGGAAAGAAAACGTCTTCAAAAACCAAAATGGCTTTAAGGGCTTTTTCACCACATTGTTGCGCAAAGAAGCATACTTGTCGCGGGAAGAACTCACCACTTTCGAGCAAGGTTCGTGCGGCTCGCAGGTCAGATTCTGCAAATCTCAGCCAGATTTTTGCGTCATCTGGGTTCATAAATGACTTTTCCCTCCTCTAGTGCCGGGCGGATAATATCGCCGACTGTGTTCCTGCGTTCCTCAATTTCCTGAGGGGTGGTAATAATCACATCCTTGCTGATGGGCAGCCCATTTAGGACTCGAAGTACTTCGATTGCCGCCTTGCGTTTGTGATTCACTATGGGGAGCACGACAAGCAGGTCAAGATCGCTGTCTGGCGTGGCGTTTCCGCGTGCATAAGACCCAAAGAGGATGATCTTCACAGGGTGAAAATTCCGCACGATTCGATCCACAACTTCAGGGAGGCAGGGCGGTTGATTCAAAAAGATTGTGCTCATTGTGACGTTATTTTACATCAAAAGCAGATTACTTTCTCTGCTCTTCCAACCCTTTCACCATCAACTCCTTCACCACATTCGGGTCAGCCTTGACCAAAAAAGCTATTTCTTCTTGAGCTTTCCGTGATAGCGGCGCATTTTATCACGCGCTCCGCAGGTGTTCATACTGCACCAGCGGCGGCTTCGATTTTTGGAGGTGTCCAAAAAGAGCCAGCCGCAGCCGGGACATTCCTTCACCTGCTGTATTTCTTTTGAGGAGAGCAGAGAGTGCGCTGAAGCGGCGATCTGCCAAAGGAAGCCGTCGAGTGCGCTGTCGGGCTTCCAGTCGAATACAAAATGTCCCTCTGCTTTTACAAGCTGCCCCATCCCTATGGCTTCCTGATAGAGCCGGGCAATTGCGTTCAGGTCGGCTTCTTTGGGGCTGGAACCGTTTGCGATGGCGGAAAAGACTCGATACAAGGTTTCCCTGGCATTCCTTGTTTTTTCAAGGACATTCTCCGCACGGCTTGTTTCTTTCAGGGCATTTTGTTTCAGACTCTTAACCTGGGAGGGTGAGAGGATTTCCATTTTGCCAGCCCAGTCCACCAGGTCCGCGTAGGAGGCGAAATAATCGTGTTCCAGTTTATAGCGTGAGTTGACCGTGTTGACGAAATCCAGGCAGAGGCTTCCGCCAACCAATTCAAGGGTTTCGAGAGTGCGTTTTGTACTACTCATTTTTTACCATCATTCCTGTCTTGACAGGTAAAATCATTTTTGATACTATTTTACCATCAAATTATATTTGGATGGTAAATATGGAAACCGAGCCAATCCTTCCCTCGACCACCCTTCCTGCGAGTAATTCATCCACCTTCAATTTTAGAAAGCTCTGGTTTGCCAACGGTTTTTCGAATCTTGCCGACGGGCTGTACCAGATCACCCTGCCGTTGATTGTCGTCCAACTGACAAATTCGCCTGCGCGCGTGGCGGGCTTGAGTGTCATGTTGAGCCTGCCGTGGCTGTTGTTTGCGCTGCAAGCGGGCAGCATCGTGGATCGCTTCGACCGCCGCCGGATCATGCTCTGGGTGACGGCTGGGCGTGTGTTGATTCTGTTTGGGCTTACGCTTGCTGTGATGATGGATAAGGTCTCATTGCCTTTGTTGTATATCGTTGCTTTCGCTCTGGGCATTGGAGAGACACTTGTGGATACAGCACTTACATCCATTGTGCCTTCGATCATACAAAAAGATCATTTGAATTGGGCGAACGCGCAGATTACCGCCATGCAAACGGTCACAAACACTTTCATTGGTCCGCCCCTTGCAGGTTTTCTTGCCGGAGTCGGTTTGGGAATCGCAACGGGTTCGAGCGCTGTGCTGTATCTTTCTGCTGCTTTTGCTTTATATCTGATTCAAGGAACGTTCATTCCCCGCTCTCAAGTGGATGTATCGCCAAAGCCTGAATTTTGGACTCATCTCACAGGCGGTTTGCGCTTTTTGTGGGATAACCGCCTCATTCGCGACCTGACGCTGTTTACGGCTTCGATGAATATTTTCTGGTCCGGATGGAGCGCCTTGCTGGTGCTGTATGCCGTCAAACCGGGAGCCATGGGGCTGAATGAGTTCGAATATGGTCTATTGCTGACGGCAATGGCATTGGGTGGTCTTTTGGGTTCGATGATGGTGGAGAAAATTCAAAAACGCATCGGCACGCGCAACGCCCTTGTGCTGGATTTCATTGGGACGATTGCACTGCTTGGCGTCCCTGCATTGACAACAAGCGCGTGGTTGGTTGGTCTATCCGCCTTTGCGGCGGGGTTTGGCGCTTCGGTTTGGGTCGTCCTCGTCGCTTCGATTCGGCAGATGACCGTCCCCGGTGACCTGCTTGGGCGAGTCTACAGCGCCAGCCGCTTTGTGAGTTGGGGCATTGGTCCCATCGGGGCAGCGTTGGCGGGTTTGGTGGCGGAACTGTTTGGCGTTCGCAGCATGTTTGCCATCGGCGGAGCCATGAGCGTGGCCATGTTGTTTTTGTTCCTAAAAACGGTGCCACCCCGACTCCTCAAAGATTTCGACAATAATGCTCAAGGCTCGTAAGGCGAAACTTACTTCCTCCGTTCTTCCAACCCTTTCATCACATTCGGGTCAGCCTTGCCTTTGATGATACGAGCGAAAACCTGAAACTCTAGATCACGCATTCATCTTGTTCGTCGCCTTCACCGAGTTGACGATGATCTCTTTAAGCACTTTTTTGTCCACATCCGCCAGTTTTTTGATGTACAAGCAAACCTTTGCGGTGGAATGTTTGCCGAGGTTTTTGAGCAGGTTTTCGTAGTTCTCGAGGTTGGGATCTATGTAAAGGGTGATGTACTGTTTGCGCGGCGAGAAGGCGATCACCGGCCAGGGCAATTGACTTCCGTTGGCGTAGGTCAACATGTATTCGCCAAAGCCCACAATGCTGCTGCCCCACATGGCAGGCTCCGCTTTGGCGGCTTGCTTCATCATCTTTACGATTTCAAAGCAATCGGCGCGGGTCTGTTCGTTGGGAATGCTTTCCAGAAACGCTTCGACACTTGCATTTGTTTTTTGAGTTTTCGGTTCAGCCATGGGGTCAACTCCTTTGTAGTGGCTGGACTGATTTTAGCATATCTGTTCTAATTTGGTTAGGCGTGGAGTTCTAGCGGGTCAGCCTTTCCCTTCGTGGCGCGGGCGACTTACTCTCGATTCAAAGAAGTCATGCGGATTCTATTTTCTTCCACAACAGAGAAATGTCCCACCCAGTTGTCTCTGCTTGCCAATGCCTGAACAGCCACTTGGGCAATATGTTGCGATGATTTTGGAGTGATCCGAAATAGGATTACCCCGCTTTGGGCGGGGAGTTTGGATCGAAATGCCAATTCCCCGAAATCTTTGTCGAAGGTAACAACAATCCGATTTTCCTGCTGTGCACGTTTGAGAATTTTGTCATCCGGCGCACCGCGTGCGTCTTCGCGAATCCATGCGATATCATAGACTGCTTCACGCAAGGCTTCCACTGCATCCAAAGGAAAATTTTCGTTTGCCAGCAAGCGCATGATTAAGCCTGTGAAAGTTCAAAGGGATAAATTTTCTCTGCTTTGAGAATATTCGAAGCATACATCAGGCAGGCAGCAATATCTTCATGAGTGATGCCTGGGTAATTTCTCATGATTTCATTTTCAGCCCAACCCTGTGCCAATAGTTCCACAATAAATTCGACGGCGAGCCTTGTCCCTTTGATGATAGGTTTGCCTACAAGAATTTTAGGGTCAACAATAATGCGTTCTTTCCAGTCCATGTTCAACTCCTTTTGCAAAGGCGACTACATGATTTTAACACGCTATTTCTTCCGCTCTTCCAATCCCTTCACCATCAATTCTTTTGCTACATTCGGGTCAGCCTTGCCTTTGGTGGCGCGCGCCACCTGACCGACGAACCATTGGAGCAGCGTCTCTTTACCGCCGAGATATTTTTCCACTTCGGATGGATTGTCGTTGATGATTTTTGTCACGGCGTCCTGGATGAAGCCCTCATCGGAGACTTGCGCGAGATTCTTCGCTTTGACGATTTCATGCGGGTCGCCTCCGTTCTTAATCAATTCTGCCAGCACAATTTTGGCATTGTTCCCGCTGACGATTTTATCTGTCACCATGTCAATCAGCTTGGCGAAGGCTTCGGGTGAAAGGGTCACGTCTTCGATGCTCACGCCCGAGTCGTTGAGATAGCGCATGAACTCGCCCGCGATCCACGAATGGACGGTCTTGGCAGGACTCTTCGATTTGGCGACCACGCTCTCGAAGTAATCCGCCAGGGCACGCTCGGAGGTGAGAAAACGCGCCTCGGACGGAGTCAAGCCGAAGTCCGAGATGAAGCGGGCGGTCTTGGCTTCGGGCAGTTCGGGCAGTCGAGTCCGAATCGACTCGATCCACGCATCCGATAGTTGAAGCGGAGGCAGGTCGGGTTCGGGGAAGTAGCGGTAGTCGTGCGCCTCTTCCTTCGACCGTTGGCTGGTCGTCACGCCCCGAACATCGTCCCAGCCCAAAGTTTCCTGCACCACCATTCCGCCTGATTCATAAATCTTGATCTGCCGTTCAATCTCATAAGTGGAGGCGCGAGTCAGCGCACGGAAACTGTTGAGATTTTTGATTTCAGTGCGCGTGCGGAACTCGTCGCTGCCAACAGGGCGCACGGAGATGTTGGCTTCGAAACGCAGGACGCCTTTTTCCATGTCGCCCGAGTTGACGCCGAGGTAGCGCAAAATGGCGCGGACTTTGGTGGCGTAATCGAGCGCGGCTTCGACGGTGCGCATATCCGGCTCGGAGACGATTTCAAGGAGGGGGACGCCTGCGCGGTTGAAGTCCACGAGCGCGTAATTTTTTTCGTGAAAGAGTTTGGCGGTGTCTTCTTCGATGTGGACGCGGCGCACCCTTACCCTCATCCCCAGC
Source organism: Chloroflexota bacterium (assembly GCA_024434165.1). GTDB lineage: Bacteria > Chloroflexota > Anaerolineae > Anaerolineales > Villigracilaceae > Villigracilis. The sequence goes on from QMIW01000093.1 coordinate 6,469, forward strand.
CCTTCCCCCTCAGAGGGAAGGAGGCGATTCCCCTCTCCCTTTGGGAGAGGGGGTAGGGGTGAGGGCGCATTGACCTCGATCCAGCCCTTCTCGCAGATTGGCAATTCATACTGCGAGATTTGATAACCTTTGGGCAGGTCGGGATAATAATAATTTTTGCGTGCAAAGGTGTTGTGTTTGTTGACCGAGCAATTCAAGGCGAGACCGACGAGTGCGGCGAGTTCGGTTGCTTTTTTGTTGGCGACAGGCATCGCGCCAGGCAGACCCGTACAAACGGGACAGATATTCGTGTTCGGCTCAGGCGCGGAAGCATAATCCGCAGAGCAGCCGCAGAACATTTTGGAGGCGGTGAGCAGTTCTGCGTGGATTTCAAGTCCGATGACGGGTTCGTATTTCATAGTTAGGTAGTCTCGTAGTTGAATAGTTTGGTAGTTGGTCTTTGACCGCGGACGGTAGATGATTGATGATTGACAACCATGGTCTACGGTCTGTCGTCCATGGTCTTAAGGGGTTTCAGCCCGCTTTTTCAACGATTGCGCTTCGGTTTGGACGTATTCTGCGGTCATCTTTCCATACATCCTGCCGATGAGATTTCCAAGCCAGCCGTTGAAGGCAAAGGTCAATGTGACTTCAGATTGATTGGCATTGATCGGCTTGACGACATGCTCTGCCACCATGTGCATGCCTGGGGATTTTGACTCCCATGTGAAGTTGGCGGAATTAAGCTCGGTGATCGTCCAAATCACGGGTTGGAGTTTGGGCTGAATCACTTTGTAGCGGTTGCCAAGTTTGATCTCAGGCGAGTCGAGCGCTTCGACTTTTGTGACAGTCGGAGTCCATTCGTGCCAGTGAACGACGTCGGACAAGACTTTCCAAATGGCTTCCTGGCTGGCGTTGATGGTGAGAGAGGTTGAGAATTGGGTCATTTTAGATTCCTGTAACATTTGACTATAATGAATTTACTTGCATAAGGAGTCTTTCTCATGAATGTTCAAGCCTTTCGTCATTTTTACGACTATCACTTCGCCGAGAACCGCAAGGTCTGGGAGCACGTCGCTGCGCTGACCTTTGAGCAGTTCACGCAGTCTCTCGATTACTCGCGCGGCTCTATTCGAGACCAGATCGTTCATCTCCTGGATGTGGAAGACGTGTGGTTCAACGAATTGCGCGGTGCCGAACCTTCGGAGCCGCTCCCTGAGACCGTTGAGGCAGATGATCGAGATGTCATCCGCACTCACTGGGACAAGGTGGAGGCAAACATCCGCTCTTACCTTGCCAACCTGGAAGACGATTTCTTGTTCACCAAGCCGATCACAGAACCCGCAGAAGACAAAGACCTGATCGTCTGGCAGGTCTTGCTTCATGTTGTCAATCATGCCACCGATCATCGCGCTCAACTGCTGCGCGCCTTGCACGATCTGGGCGTCGAGACGAAATCTCAGGATTACATTTTTTATGCGTACGAGAATCGGATGTAATCTGACAACTTAGAATCCTGTAACAACGATGCCAAGGACTGCTGTGGCGATGCCAAGTCCCTGGAGTCTGGTAATTTTGTCTTTCAGAAAAATGATCGCTAATCCGATGGTCACAATGGATAAAGCCGAGGCAATGGGGGTGATCAATATCGCGTCTCCGATGGTCAAGCCATAGTTGACAACGGCAACCGCACCTGCCTCCACCATGCCCATGATGAAGATGGCAAACATGGTTTTTGAATCAGTGCCCGCCAGGCTCATCCCGCGTTTTGAAAGTACGAAAAAGAGCAACATAAAAACAACTATGCCAACCTTGATCAACGCCGTGCTGACCAGCCACCCGATCTCTTCCACGATGACTTCGCTGACATTCCAGTACATGCCGAAGAAAAAGGCTCCTGCAATGGCTTCCTTAACTCCGGCAGAAAGTTGAAAATTTCTTTGCTGGATCTCGTTCCAATTCAGGGAGGCGAGGGTCACGCCTGTCAGGATCATCAGGACGCCGACGGTTTGGAGGGTGGAAAGGCGCTGTCCCATGAAGGTGAAGGCAAACAGCATGGTAAACACCGCCCACAAGTTCATGGTGGCGGCAACAATGGACATGTTACCAACTTCAAAGCCCCTGAAGAAGAACAAGTAACCAGCCGAGTACAACAGCGCGGCAACGGGAAACAAAAGCATTACGCCCGAAGAGACGACCATGCTTGGGGTCATGAAAAAGCCGAGCAAAAGGATGGATGCCAAACCAGCCAACTGCGACCAGAAAAAAGATTTGTAAGGTCCGATCTGTTTGGCGAATACGCCGCCCAGAAAATCATACAATCCCCACCCGAACATACCTGTTATTCCACATAAAATACTTACGATAGTTGTACTCATAGCTTTGGAAAAGGTCGGGTAGTCTCGTGGTTGGATAGTTTCGCAGCGGATGAGTGTTTGAAGTTAAGGACGAAAGATGTTCTCGCGATGAAAACGTAAATAGGCTTTATGTTTTTCTTCCACTCGTGATAACTTCAAATCGGTGTTTATGCCAAGTTGCAACAGCGTTGCTTCGCTTAATTTGCTTGAAATAACAATTTTTCCATCATCATCAAAACTGATAAAACCTGAATCGAAACAAGTGTCCATGTTGGGAAGAAGTAATAAACCATTGAAAACATCCAGCCTTTCTTCGTTGGTTGAGTAACGCCATGGCTTTATGTGTGATGCTTTGAGTATTTCAAATTGGGTGCAACCGCTTACTGAACAACCCTGCCAATAACCGATTAGCGATGTTCTAAATTGCCCTTGACCTATACGGCTTTGGATAACAGCTTCCCGCGTTGTTTCCTGAAGTGTTTCGTATGAATGTTTTAGCCTTTCTATTTCTTGAAGAACTGTGAGTTTTTTATCTTTGCTGATATTCTGAAAAACCTGCGGTAATGCCTTTGCCAGTTCTGGACGTAAAATCCAAACAAAACCATCTTCGCTGTCCGTGCCTAAAAATGGAACATGCCAGTATCGAATTGTTCCATCCCTTCGATGAGGCGGGTCTATGAAGGGGTGTTTCTTTAGAATGCGTTTTGAGAAATCAGGAATAATTCTGTTGAGCGGAGCATGATGTTTGTAATTAAGCGCAAAAGAAATTTCTCCACCAGAAGCACCATATCCATCTGAATTGAAAAGAAAAGACAGAATTTGGATTACTGGTTCATTGGTAATTTCATTATCTTGCAAAATCTCTTTCCATAATTCGGCGCTTATATCTACGTTTTCGTTCATTCAATTACCTCTTATCAAACATCCAGTATCAAATTGGCGGCAGTTGCTTATGCCAATCGGTCACTTGCTGGTAGGCGTGAGCGACTTGGAACAGGGTTGATTCATCTAAATGCTTGCCGATGAGCTGCATACCGACGGGCATGTCCTTGGAGAAGCCGCAGGGCAATGCCAACGCAGGAACGCCAGCGGGGTTGGTGGCAACAACATAAATATCGGAGAGATACATTTCGAGCGGGTCGCTGGTCTTCTCGCCGAGTTTGAAGGCGGTGGTGGGACAGGTCGGGGCGAGGAGCAGGTCACAGGAAGCCAGAGCAGTTTCAAAGTCCCGACGAAGAAGCGTGCGGACTTTTTGCGCCTTCAAGTAATACGCGTCGTAATATCCCGCAGAGAGAGCGTACGCGCCAAGCATAATCCTGCGCTTGACCTCCTCACCGAATCCTTCACGGCGGGTCTGGAGGTAGATGTCAATGACATCCTTCGCGTTTTCTGAAACGGAGAGACCGAAACGCGTGCCGTCCATGCGGGCGAGGTTGGCGCTGGCTTCGGCAAAAAGCAGAAGATAGTAAACGGGGAGGGCGTATTTGGTGTGGGGGAGGGAGACTTCGTGAATCTCCATGCCGAGTTTTTCGAACTGGCGGATGGCTTCCTGCAACGCGGATTCAACGCCCGCTTCCATGCCTGCCACGAAATATTCTTTTGGAATGCCGAGCTTCATGCCCTTGACGGGCTTGTTGATGTCTTTTGTGTAATTGGGGACCGGTAATTGGTACGTGGTGCTGTCGTGCGGGTCGTGACCTGCGATGTGTTCGAGGACGGTCGCGCAGTCGTAGGCGTCGCGGGTCATGGGACCGATGGAATCGAATGAAGAGACGAGAGCGATGAGACCGTAACGCGAGACGCGCCCATAAGTGGGCTTGATGCCAGTGACGTTGCAGAAACCTGCGGGCATGCGGACGGACCCGCCCGTATCTTCGCCGATGGTGAAGGTGGCGAGACTCGCCGACATCGCTGCGGCGGAACCTCCGCTCGAGCCGCCAGGGACGCGCTCCAAATCCCAGGGGTTGTGGGTGTTGAAGAAGGCGGAGTTCTCGCACGAGGAGCCCATGCCGAACTCGTCCATGTTGGTCTTGCCGAGGAGGACGGCGCCCGCCTCTGCGAGTTTGTTCGTGACGGTGGCGTTGTACTGCGGAACGTAATTTTCGAGAATCTTAGAGGAACAGGTAGTGCGGACTCCGCGCGTGGAGATGCAGTCTTTCATCGAGAAAGGAATGCCCGTCAACGGGGTGACGTTCTCGCCTTTGGCAATGCGCTCATCGGCTTGCTTCGCCTGTTCAAGTGCTAGATCATCCGTGACCGTGACATAGGACTTGACCTTTTTGTCCACTTCATGGATGCGGTCAAGCATGGCTTGCGTCAGTTCGACCGAGGAGATTTTCTTTGTAGTGAGAAGGTTGTGGGCTTCTCGAATGGATAGTTGAGTTAATTCCATAGTTTTTCATACCACGAAGTGTCACAAAGGATCACTAAGGAAAAGCCTTAAACCTTTGTGTACCTTCGTGACCCTTTGTGGTTTATCCTTTTACTCGTCGCCTAAAACGGTCGGCACTTTGACGTAGCCGCGTTCGGATTGTGGGGCGTTTTTCAGAAACTCTTCGCGGCTCATGGACGGTTTGACTTCATCTTCGCGCAGCACGTTCTCGGCGTTGGCGATATCCGAGGCGGGCGGGACGTTCTCCGTATCCACTTCGTTGAGCATGTTGAAGTAATCAATGATGGAGGAGAATTGTCCGCTGAATTTCTGCGCTTCCTCTTCGGAGATTCCGAGGCGGACGAGGAATGCTACGTGTTTTACGGTTTTTGTATCAATGGTTTGGGTCATAAAACCTCTTTACCACGAAGGGTCACTAAGGTACACGAAGGAAAAGCCTTAAAACCTTTGTGACACTTCGTGACCCTTTGTGGTGATTAACTTACGAAAACTTAATATGCAGCTCTTTCAACTGCTTCGGCTCGACTTCGGACGGCGCATCCGCCATCACGTCGCGTCCTGCCTGGTTCTTCGGGAAGGCGATCACTTCGCGGATGTTGGGTTCGTCTGCCAGCAGCATCACGAGGCGGTCAATGCCTGGAGCCATCCCTCCATGTGGGGGAGCGCCGTACTCGAACGCCTCCAGCATGTGACCGAACTTTGCCTGGATGGCTTCGTCTGAATGTCCAAGCATCTGGAAGATTTTATTCTGAATATCGCGGCGATGGATGCGGATCGAACCCGAAGCCATCTCGTAGCCGTTGCAGACCATATCATACGCATCCGACAGGATCGAGCCGGGGTCGGTGTCGAACTTGTCGAGATCCGCCATCTGCGGCATGGTGAACGGATGATGCTCCGCGTCCCAGCGTTTCTCTTCTTCGTTCCACGCGAACATCGGGAAGTCCACGATCCAAGCAAATGCCATCAGGTCTTGATCGGCGAGATTCAACTGGTCGCGCAGAATCAAACGCAGCCCGCCCAGCACTTTATTGACGACCGCGCGCTCATCCGCCGCGAACAGGATGAGATCGCCGACTCCCGCACCCGTTTTGGATTTGACCGCTTCAACCTCTTCGGGTGAAACGAACTTCGCGGCGCTTCCCTTCACGCCCTCAGCTGTTACCGCTAAAGTTGCCAAGCCCTTCGCCCCCAGCCCCTTCGCGGACTCGGTCAACGCGTCCACTTCCTTGCGAGACATGTCCGCGGCTTTCGGCGCGACGATGCACTTGACCGCGCCGCCCGCCTCCAGCGCGGACTTGAAGACCTTGAACTCGCTCTTCGCAAACACATCGCTGACATCGGTCAATTCCATGCCAAAGCGCAGATCGGGTTTGTCCGAGCCGAATCGTTCAACGGCTTCACGATACGAAAGTTTGTGCCACGGCGTGGAGAGCAACTTCTTGTGCGGCGCGACGGCGGGAATCATCGCTGTGTACAACCTTTCCACAAGCGCCAGGACATCGTCGCGCTGCACGAAGGACATCTCCAGGTCAAGTTGCGTGAACTCGGGCTGACGGTCGCCGCGCAGGTCTTCGTCGCGGAAACAGCGCGCGATCTGGAAGTACCTGTCCATGCCTGCAACCATCAGCAACTGCTTCAACTGCTGGGGCGACTGGGGCAGGGCGTAAAACTGTCCCGGGTAGATGCGCGACGGCACGATGTAGTCGCGCGCGCCTTCGGGCGTGGCTTTGAACAGGATCGGCGTTTCGATCTCGATGAAGCCTTCCTTATCGAGATAGTCGCGCATGAATTTGACGACTTTGTGACGCAGGACCATATTGCGGGTCATCCGTTCGCGGCGCAAATCGAGATAGCGGTATTTCAGGCGCATGTTCTCGTCGGGCAGGTCGTTGTCCGTGTTGACCATGAAGGGCGGCGTTTTGGACTGATTCAGGACGGTGATGTTTTTGGCAATGATCTCGATCTCGCCCGTTGCCATGTTGGGATTTTCGTTCCCTGCGGGGCGCCTCTGCACCAGACCCTCCACCTGCAGCACCCACTCGAAGCGGACATCCGCCACGACGTCGAGCGTCTCTTTGGACAGGTCGGGATTGATGGTGATTTGAACATGCCCCGAACGGTCTCGTAAATCAATGAAGACCACCCCGCCATGGTCGCGGCGGCGATTGACCCACCCTGCCAGCGTGACCGTCTGCCCCGCGTGGCTGGCGCGTAATTCTCCGCAAGTATGAGTTCTGTACATGATGCGCCTCCGATTTTTTTGAACCGCGAAGAGCGCAAAGGTCGCAAAGATGAAAGAAGAAAGAAACTTCGCGGTCTTTGCGTGCTTCGCGGTTAAGTTTAGATAAAATAAATCGCCCACGCTTGAGCGTTGGGCGATTTGGTTTGACCTGTCTCTATCCGTCAACTAGCAAGGCTTCGCCCAACGATAGGCTGTATCGTCATTCGCGTTATTATTATCGTTGGCGAAGTTGTGGTGATCGAACATCGTGCGCGGATTATAGCACAGAGTTGACATTTGCAAGGGAATTGCCTTGCTGTTCCGTTTGTGTCATAATACCAAGTGGTCTGCGCGTAGCCACGTTGACAGGATGAAGGCGAAATGAAACTCCAGGTAAGCGAACTTGAACACGGGATTCGGTTGATTTCCCTCGATGGCAAGCTGGATAGCAGCGGCGTCTACGCCATCGAAATGGACTTCCTCCATCACTGCGCGGGGGAGAAGCGGCGCGTTTTGGTGGATATGTCCAATGTCAGTTATATCTCGTCCATTGGGATTCCACTATTGGTCAACACCGCCAAAGTTGTAGCAGGCAAAGGCGGGAAGATGGCGCTGTTCAACCCCCAGAAGCACGTCATGGATGTGCTCGAATTGGTGGGTGTGACGCATATCATCCCGGTTCATTTTGACTTGATCGCCGCGAAAAAGGGATTCTGACCGCTGTATAGGGGCTATGACCTTCTCGTTTGCGCGAGGCGGGAGAGTTCCCCGACCAGCGGGCGCAGGGCATTGGGCATGGAGAGGTCCGTCGCCTGTACGGTGTGCCGACCGCTTTCGGTTTCGACGGTGATTTGATATGTGAAGACATCGCGGGCGGAGGAGGGGGCGGGGTACGCCGCTTCCAGCGTGGAAAAACCCGTCTCGTCCAGCAGCCGCTTCAACGTCCCGGCTTGAGGCGCGGGCAGTTCATCCAAATCAAGTTCCAGGCTCACCTTCCGTCCCATGAATCCCCCCGTCCGTTCAAAGAGGATGCGCGTCATTTGACGAGTCCCAGCGCGCGCAGGACCGAAGTGAAACACCCCTCGTTTGCGGGCGGCGCGCCCACGCTGATGCCCACTTGCGCCCAGCCGGTTTTGA
>QMIW01000094.1:0-14542 GCA_024434165.1 Chloroflexota bacterium
CTTGGTTTCAAGAGGCTTCCCTCACCCCAAACAAGGTTATATATTCTGGGATGACTTCCCCCTCTCCCGATGGGAGAGGGCAGGGTGAGGGCTTTGGGCAGGGAACCTAGAAAATCTATTGGAAGGCGGCAACTTGAGTATTTTATAAAAATATGCTCCTGGCGGCGGGGACGCCGCCGGGGAAAGCGCCCAGAATGGGTGCGGCGGCTTGAGCAGAAATTTGTTTTCTAAAAACTTACGACCGACTACTTAGACCTGCTGAGTTTGTTTGAGCAGTAATTCAATTCTCGCCGTCACCATATCCAACGCGGCGGTATTGTGACCGCCCTCCGGGATGATGACATCGGCATATCGCTTGGAAGGTTCCACGAACTCCAGGTGCATGGGACGGACGGTCGCATAATACTGTTCGATGACCGACTCGGTGGTGCGCCCCCGTTCGGTGATGTCGCGGTGCAGGCGGCGGATGAAGCGGATGTCCGCATCCGCATCCACAAAAAGCTTTACGTCGAACAACTTCCGCAGTTCGGGCTCCACATAAAGCAGAATCCCTTCGACCAGAATTACATTCCTGGGCTCGACCGTAAAGGTCTCCAATTTTCGGGTATCGTTGGCGAAATCGTAAATTGGAACCTGCACCGCTCTGAAATCCCGCAGGGCAATGATGTGTTCGATCAGCAATTCCGTTTCAAGCGCATCAGGATGATCGAAATTTATTTCAGAGTGCCGCGTGGAAGGGAGCATTCGGAGGTCTTTATAGTAAGAGTCATGTTGAAGATAAGCGATGCGGTCTGCTCCGACTCTCCTCAGCAACTCCTGTGCGACGGTGGTCTTTCCCGACCCCGACCCGCCTGCAATGCCGATGACTAGGGGAACCTTGTGACTCATGACGGCGATTATAGTCCATCGCCGAAAAAAAGCGCCTCCGGGCGGACCCGGAGGCTGGCGGCTGAGAAATGAGTTTTCTCTCCCCTTCTTTTCTTCCCGGCATCTCTACCGTACGTGACGCTCATGCTGCTGTCTCGGCGGCGATTTCCGAGGGAATCTTGCGCCGGGGACGGCGCAAGGAGCAATGTAGGATTTTACTCTTATTTGTACGGTAGAGAATTCCCGGCTTACTTTTTGTACGTGCTGAACTTGAACGGCACGTACAGCGGGCAGAACGCCACGACCGATGTGAGCAGAAACACTCCCGCCAGCACAACGAGGACGATTCCCAGCGCGCCGGTGACGATGCCGCCAAAGTACAGGTAGACGAAGAGGGCGGCGAGAACCACGCGAACGATCCGATCCAGGTCCGACATATTGCGTTTCATGATATATCTCCTTTTTGTTGGTGAATTTATGTTTGCAGTATAGGAGATATGCCGGTTGTTGTCTGTGACAAAGTCACACAAGCGAACGGGATTTCAACCCGTCAAAATCCAGAACTTCCACCACGCCGCGCCCGGAGCGGACGATGCCCTCGCTGACGAAATCTTCGAGCAGGCGGCTGATCACTTCGCGCGAGCTCCCCAATTCGGCGGCGATCTCCTGATGGGTGATTCGCACCGGGTTTTGGATTCCAGCCCGCTTCAGCAGCAGCGCGGCGACGCGGCGGTCCATGCGTTGGAAGGCGATTTCGTCAACGATCGCCATCACAGTGGAAAGCCTTTGCGAGAGCAGGTCGAAAACAAACCCCCGCCAAACGTCGTAGCGTTGAATCCACTCGCGGAAGACATCCGCGGGAATCATGACCGCCTCGGCGTCCTCTTCCACGGTTGCAATAGCCGGGAACGATGTCTGATTCAGGATGGCGTTGGCGGTCAAAATGCACGAAGAGCCGTTTCCGAAACGATACAGGGTGATTTCGCGTCCCGTCTCGCCGACTTTGTAAACGCGCACCACGCCTGAGATCAGCAGGGCAATTGCCTCGACGCGGTCACCCTCGAGAAAAACATCGCGTCCGGCGGGGATGCGCGCAAAGAACGCCGCCTTTTTGAATTCGTCTATGAGTTTTGCATCCGCCTGCAGGAGGAATGGCAGGGATGCGGCAATTCGTCCAAATTGCGAAGCGTCAATCATCAATCGAACATGTAAGCCAGTCCCACCGTTCCGGGTCCGGCGTGCGTGCCGACAACGGGGCTGACTTCCGTGAACACGGTTTCAACCGGCGAGAGGGCGGCTGAGGCGCGGTCCAAGAGGGCTTTGGCATCCTCTGCGGCGTGGGCGTGAAGCGTGGCGAGACGCACGTTCGACTTCCCGCTGACTTGTTCCATCACCAGTTCGAGGATGCGATCGTGTGCCTTCGTCTTGGTGCGAATGCGGTCCACGCCCTCCACTTTGCCATCTTTCAAGGCGAGGATCGGCTTCAAGTTCAGGGCTGAGCCGATGAAGCGCTGTGCCCCGCCGATGCGCCCGCCGCGGTGGAGAAATTCCAGCGTATCCACCGCAAAGTACACACCGGTCCGTTCGTGTGCTTTCTCTGCCAAAGCCACTGCTTCCTGTAAATTCGCGCCCGCTTCAATTGCGCGAGCCGCGGCAAGCACCTGAAATCCCAATGCCATGGCGGTCGAGCGGCTGTCCACAATGGTGACTTTTTCACCGGCGGCGCCCATCATTTCCTTCGCCTGGATGGCGGATTGCTGGGTGCCGGAGAGTTTCGCCGAGATGAAAATGCCCAGGACGGAATTCCCCTGATTCACCAACTCCTGGAAAATGGTCTGCATGGTGACGATGGAAACCTGCGATGTGGTGGGCATGACCCTGGCGGTCTTCAAGCGGTTGTAGAATTCCTCCGGCTGAATATCCACCCCGTCGCGGAAGGTCTCTTCGCCCCAGATCAACACCTGGGGTGCCACGGATATGTTGTGTTTTCTGACGTATTCTGTGGGAATATAAGCAGTGCTGTCTGTAACGATGGCGATCTTAGACATGGAGTCCTCCGATTTGGCTGGATTTGGTTTTCCCTATTTTACACGCACTCCCTTCCGGGTACATGAAAAATCCCTTTTTCGCCTCATGGTATAATCCCGCCGTAAACATGCTGAACACCGAATCCACTCTTAGGAGCCTGTTTTGGCTTTCAACCCAATCAATTGGCTGTTAGGCCTGTTTTCTCTGGATATTGCCATAGACCTTGGAACCGCGAACACGCTTGTGCATGTGCGCGGCAAGGGGATTGTCATCAACGAACCATCCTGGGTTACAGTGGACAAGAAACAGCGTCAACCATTGGCAATCGGGTTGGAAGCCAAGGAAATGGTCGGGCGAACCCCTGCGAATGTCACGGTGGTTCGTCCTATTCGTGATGGCGTGATCGCCGAGTTCGACGTAACGCGCATCATGCTCGAGTATTTTATCGGCAAGGTCCATGAGCAGAGCGTTGTGCCCCTGCCTCGTCCGCGTGTGATCGTCGGTTTGCCGACCGGCGTGACAGAGGTGGAGAAGCGTGCCGTGTACGATGCTGTCATGGCGTCCGGCGCGCGCCAGGCGATGTTGATCGAGGAGCCCATTGCGGCGGCGCTTGGGGCGGGCTTGCCTGTGGGCGAGATCCGCGGCTCGATGGTGGTGGATATCGGCGGCGGCACGACCGAAGTGGCAGTCATGTCCATGAGCGGGGTGGTCGCTTCCCGGTCCCTGCGTGTGGCGGGCGATGAAATGGATCAGGACATCGTCCAGTATCTGCGCAACAAATACAACCTGTTGATCGGTCAGGGCATCGCTGAACAAATCAAATGGCAGATCGGCTCGGCGTATCCTTTGCATCCCGAAAAGACGATGGAAGTGCGCGGCAGGAACCTGGTCACCGGTCTGCCGGAAACGATTGAAATCTCCTCGGTGGAAATCCGTGAGTCGCTCTCCGGCTCGGTTCAGGTTATCATTGACACGGTCCGCGATGCGCTGGATGAGATCCCGCCTGAAATCGTTTCGGACTTGATGGACATCGGGATTTGTCTTGCCGGGGGCGGCGCGCTTCTGCAGGGACTGGCGGAGCGCCTGACCGATGAGTTGAAACTGCGCGTTTGGGTGGCGGAGGACCCGCTGACCTGTGTTGCACGCGGCGCGGCGATGGTGTTTGAAGACCTTGAGAGCCTCTCTCGTTACCTTGTTGGTTTGGAACGCGGCAGCACGCGCCATGTCGGTTAAAGAGATCGGCAGTCTCTTCGATGAGGCTGATTACAAATGAATTCCCGTTCTTTACAAACGACGATCGTCTTTCTTGTAGTGGGGGGGATTCTCGCCCTCGCGCTGGGCGGCTTTTTCGGCTCCGCATCGAGGCAGTTTAATTCCGTGTTGATTGATATTCAAACCTGGATCTCCAGCCGCTTTCTCGGCTTCCAGGACTTCGTCACAGCGCCGCGCGATATCGTTTCCCTGCGCCAGCGCAACGCCGAACTGGAGGCGCAGGTCTCGCAATTGCAGGCGCAGGTGATCGAATTGCAGCAGCGTGTCAACGAGACCGACATTTTGGCGGCGCTGGTGGATTTTTCCCGCTCCAATCCCGAAAGCACCTACAAAGCCGCCTCGGTCATTGGGCGCGACCCAAGCCCCTTCCTTCATTACATCATCATCAACCGCGGCTCGAACGACGACATCCGGCGCGGCATGCCCGTTGTAACCAACCAGGGTTTGGTGGGGCGCATTGACGCCGTCATTGCGGATGCCGCCCGCGTGCAGTTGATTACCGACCCGGCTTCTTCGATCAACGTTTACCTGCAAAATGAGGATACCAGCGCGGTGCTGTTCGGTTCCGTGACCGGCGACATCTCCCTCGACATGATCTCGCAAAACGTGACGGTGGAACCGGGCGATCTCATCCTGACCTCGGGGCTGGGCGGCGGCTTTCCGGCGGATTTGATCATCGGTCAGGTGGTGACCGTGCGTTCGCTGGAATTTGAATTGTTCCAGCAGGCGACCGTCCAACCGGCGGTGGATTTCTCCCGCCTCGAGATCGTGCTGGTGATCACCAACTTCCGCCCGGTGGATATTTCTCCGCTCGAGCCCGCGACCACGCCGTCCCCCTGATTCGAAAACGACATGCGCAACTTAATCGCATTCCCATTGCTCCTGCTGGCAGTGATCCTGCAATCATCGGTCGTGGGCGAGGTGCGCCTGCTCTCCGGTTATGCCGACCTGCCCTTCCTGCTGATCGCCGCCTGGGCGCTGCAGGAGCGGGTTGACTCCGCGTGGCATTGGGGCGCAATCGCATGTTTGGCGGTCGGGTTTGTCTCCAGTATGCCGTGGCCTGTTTTGACAGCCGGCTATCTTGGCGTTATTTTTATGGCGCGCGTCCTTCAACGGCGGGTCTGGCAGGCTCCCCTGCTGGCGATGTTCAGCGTTGTCTCCCTGGGAACCTTGTTCATCCACTTGCTTTCCTTCGGCGTCCTGCGGATTCTGGGCACCCCTTTTTCGCTCGGCGACGTGCTTGGGTTGATCACCCTCCCCAGCCTCCTGTTGAATATGTTGTTTTCCATTCCAATTTACACGTTGATGCGCGACCTTTCCTATTGGGTTTATCCCATCGAGGAGCATGAATGAGCACCGGAACAGAATCCCGTCCCGTCCGATTTGAGGCGTGGCGGCTTATGTCAATCTACATCGTCGTTGCCCTGGCGATGACGGCGTTTCTCATCCGCCTGATCAATTTACAAGTATTCCAAAGCGAGGATTGGAGAACGCGCGCCGTGGACAACTATACCAACGAAGTGAGCGTGCCCGCCCCGCGCGGCATCATCTATGACCGGAACGGCTACATCCTTGCGCGGAATATCGCTTCCTATAATGTGGTTGTCACACCTGCAAACCTGCCGGTGGATGATTCGGACATCCAGCGCATCTACCGCGAACTTTCGGAACTGGTTGACGTTCCCGTGGGCGGACCCGTCACCGATGAATCGCTCGAAGAAGCCAAACTCTTCGCCCCCTGCGTGGAGGGACCTGGAATCGCCCAGTTGGTCGCGCTGCAGGATACGCTCGCGCCTTACAGCCCGGTCAAGATCAAATGCAATGTCTCGGAAGAGATCGCCCGGATCGTGGAAGAAAAATCGGTGGACTGGCCCGGCGTCGCGGTCGAGATCGAGCCGATTCGCGATTATCCAACCGGTTCCCTGACCGCCCACATCGTGGGTTTTCTGGGTCCCATCCCCGCCTCACAGGAGGAGGAACTGCGCGCCCAGGGGTTTATTCCCAACCGCGATAAGATCGGTTACTCCGGTGTGGAAGCGTCGCTGCAGGATATTTTGGCAGGCAGGAATGGGCTGCGCGTCGTTCAAGTGGACGTGGCGGGACAGGAGATCCGCAACCTGGAGCCGCCCATCGCCCCCGAACCCGGCAACAACGTTTATTTGACGATTGACACACGCCTGCAAGCCGCCGCAGAAGCCACTCTGCTGGAGGAGATCAACTTCTGGAATACCTACTTTGGCAGAATCCGTATTTCGAGCGGCGTGATCATTGCAATGAACCCGAAGACGGGCGAAATTCTCGCCATGGTTTCCTACCCGAATTACGAGAACAACCGTCTTGCGCGCATCATCCCCGCCTATTATTACGAACAACTGAGCCAGGACCCGCGCAAGCCTTTGCTGAACAACGCCATTTCTGCGGAATATCCTCCCGGCTCCACATTCAAACTGTCCACGGCGACCGGCGCTTTCAATGAGGGCGTGGTGGATGGAGATGACATCGTGCAGGCTCCCGGTCAGCTGCTTTTGTGCGAGCGCTTCAATCCCACCGATGTGTGTACCGACGCAAACACGCGCCCGTTCGTGGATCACATTTTTGAAAAACTGCCGGAAGGCTTCGGTTCGATCAACTTTTACCAGTGCATCGGTTTTTCCAGCAACGTTTGTTTTTACAAACTCGGCGGCGGTTATGAGGATGAGATCCCGCAGGGGCTGGGTATCGAGCGTCTGCGTCAATATGCGCGCGCGCTTGGATACGACGAACGCTCCGGTATTCAACTCTACGGCGAAGCGGACGGCTTGATTCCCGACCCGCAGTGGAAGCGCATCAACACCGGCGAGAACTGGTCCACCGGCGACACGTACATTGCCAGCGTGGGACAGGGCTATGTCCTTGCCACGCCGCTCCAGGTTCTGCTCTCCGGCGCGACGATTGCCAATAACGGCGTTCTCATGCAGCCGACCATCGTCCGCCAGGTGACCGACGGCGATGGGAACGTGATTCCGGTCTGGTTCAATCCCCAGAATCCGCTGGATTTCACGGTGACGGAATTCGAAACGCCCGGCAGTTATCAGATCTCCCCATTTACCTCAAACAAAAAATGGGACATCACGGTTGACCCGTTGATTCGCGAATACTCCTGCGACGGACCCTACTGCACCCTGACCGACGAACTGAAGACCGTGAAACCGGAGACCGTTCAAGCCGTGCGCGAAGGCATGCGCCTTGCCGTAACCGCCACGCTGTACGGAACGCTCAACGACCTCTTTGGCGATTTTCCCATCGCGGTAGCAGGCAAGACCGGCACCGCCGAATACTGCGACGACGTGGCTCGCGCCGCCAATCGCTGTCAGTTTGGCTCGTGGCCCACCCACTCCTGGACGGTTGCCTTCGCCCCGTATGAAGACCCCGAAATTATCGTGCTGGCTTTCGCCTATAACGGCGGCGAAGGCGCAAGCGTGGCAGGCCCGATGGTGGAGCGTGTCATCCGGGCGTATTTCGAGATCAAAGCCCTGGATATTGCGCAGGGGCAGAGCGGAACCTCTCCATAGATGGGATGATAATTTCATCAGGTATAATTCGACCTGATGGTGATAAGAATCAGCCCATGGAACCGACCACTTCCATCGTTCAAATCAAGGGAATCCGCGACGGGCTTCTTGCGACATTTTCAGAATCGTCGTGGGAAGACCAGCAAACCGCCCTGCTCCTGCAAATTGATGAACGCCCATCTTTTTTTCAAGGCGCCCGGCTCGCCATTGACGTGGGCGCGCAGGCGCTGAAGGTGAACGACCTGGTCGAACTGCGTGACCGGCTTTCGGAACGGAACGTGTCGTTGTGGGCGGTGGTCAGTGAATCGCCGCTGACCGAGCAGACCTCCCAGCTGCTTGGGCTTGCCACCCGCATCTCCAAGCCGAGACCCGAAGAACAGCGTCACGCTGCCGACGCCGTCTCGAACGATACGGCTCTATTCATCACCAAAACCATCCGCTCCGGCACGCGCATCGAATATCCCGGTCACGTCGTCATTGTGGGCGATGTCAACCCGGGCGCGGAGGTGGTCGCCGAAGGGAACGTCATTGTGTGGGGCAGGGTGCGCGGCATGATCCATGCCGGCTCAAAGGGAGACCGGTCGGCGTTCATCTGCGCCCTCGATCTTTCCGCCAACCAACTCCGCATTGCGGATGAAGTCTCCGCAACGCTCAAACCGCAAAAAGACCCCAGACCTGAAATTGCCAGCATCAACAGCGAAGGTCGTTTGCAAGCCGAACTATGGCACACAGGTTAATCCATACTCAGGAACTATTATGACCGCTCAAGTGATTACTGTTACCTCCGGCAAGGGCGGCGTGGGCAAAACCACCGCCGTTGCGAACCTTGCCACCGCCCTCGCCATGGACGGCAAACGGGTCGTCTGCATTGACGGCGATATCGGCTTGCGAAACCTGGACGTTGTCATGGGACTCGAAAACCGCATCGTCTACGACATCGTGGACGTGATCGAAGGGCGCTGCAAACTGAAGCAGGCGATGATCCGCGACAAGCATTACCCTGAGATGTACCTCATTCCAGCCGCGCAAACCCGCGACAAGAACGCCGTCTCGCCTTCGGACATGGTGCGCATCTGCAACGACCTGCGGGCTGATTCTGACTTCGTGATCATTGACTCACCCGCGGGCATCGAGCGCGGATTCCGCAATGCGATTGCGGCGGCGGACCGTGTCCTGCTGGTGACCAACCCCGAGGTCAGCGCGGTGCGCGATGCAGACCGCGTGATCGGAATTTTGGAGGCGGAGGAGAAGAGCGGTCCGCTGTTGATTCTCAACCGTCTGAATCCCACCCTTGTAAAGAACAACGACATGCTGTCTGCCGAAGACGTGCTCGACCTGCTGGGCATCCAACTCATTGGCATCGTCCCGGAGGATGAATCGGTCATCATCGGTTCGAATCGCGGCGCGCCCGTGGTCAACGACCCGAAGAGCCGCGCAGGGCAGGCGTTCCGCAACATTGCGAAACGTTTGCAGGGACAGGATGTCCCCTTCATGGACCTTGCCCAGCAGGGCGGGTTGTGGAACGCCATTCAGCGGTTGACGGGGAGGAAGTGACATGAACTTCTTCACACGAAAGCGGAGCGCGGCAAGCGCGAAGGAACGCCTGCAGCTCGTCCTGGTGCATGACCGCACCGACCTGACTCCCGCCCAGCTCGAAGCCCTCAAGGATGACCTGCTCAAGGCGATATCGCAATACATTGACATTGACCCCGACGCCGTGCAGATCGGCTTGGAGCGGGACGGACGCTCGCAAAGGCTGGTGGCGGATATTCCCCTGCGGAATGTGTCGCATCACCGCGCGGGTTGAATCGTAATCTCAGCGAGGCACGGATCAACCTGGCGGCTTCGCCGGTTGCGTCCGTGTTTTTTGTTTATGGTAAATCGCAGACTTTCCTGGCGTAACTTCGACTTCCTGCTGCTGGGCGCAATCGTGCTGGCGTCTTCGTTTGGCACGGCGATGATTCGTTCCGCGGTGGCGGGTAACGAAGTGTTGCAGCCGCTGATTTCCCGCCAGGTGTATTTTGCCATCCTCGGCGTGGTTCTCATCTTTCTGCTCGCCTCCGTGGATTACCGCTACTGGCTGGCGCTCTACCGCCCGATCTATCTTGTCATCCTGATCTTCCTCGTCACGCTGACCGGCTTCGGGCAATCGGCGTTCGGCGCCCAGCGCTGGTTCCAGGTGGGCGTGCTCTTCCTTCAGCCGACCGAGTTTGCCAAGATCGTTGCCATCATCATCCTGGCGCGGTATTTCGAAGCGGTGCAGGATCGCCCGCGCGATTTGCGCTGGGTGTTTGGGGCGGTCCTTTGGGCATCTGGCATCATCGTTTTGATTTTGCTCCAGCCGAACCTGAGCAATGTGATGGTGTTGTCGGTCATCCTGGCGGTGATGCTGTGGGTGAACGGCATACAGGTGAAACACGTGGCTTTCGCCGCAGTGGTTGGTGCGGTTTTGTTGGCGAGTGTGATTGTGCTTTCCGTGCTTGGCATCCGCATTCCGGGGCTGCAGGCGTATCAACAGGAGCGTATTGTCAACTTCGTCGTACCGGACCCGAACGACACCTACGGCAACCGCTACAACGTTCAGCAGGCGCTGATCGCCGTCGGCTCCGGCGGGATTTTTGGACAGGGCTACGGACACGGCTCGCAGACGCAGTTACGCTTCCTCAAGGTGCGTCACACCGATTTCATCTTCGCGGCGAGTTCCGAAGAATTCGGCATGGTGGGAGGCGTGCTCATCATCCTCACACTGGGAATCATCGTCTGGCGCTGCATCCGCGCCGCGCAAAAAGCGCGGGATATGGCTGGCTCGATGATCGCCCTGGGCGTGGCTACCCTGATCTTCTTCCAGGGCGCGGTCAACATTGGGATGAACCTCAACCTTCTGCCGGTCTCCGGTCTGCCGCTGCCCTTCATCAGTTACGGCGGGAGCGGTCTCACCGCGCTGATGATCGGCATCGGGCTGGTCGAATCCGTCGTCATGCGCCGCAAGGAATTGGAATTCTAAAATCGGACGACGGACGATAGACGGTGGTTTACAGTCCATCGTCCGTAATCCATCGTCATTCAAGGAGTATTCATCTTGTCCATCAAACCTGCCCGCACCCGCATCGCACCATCGCCGACCGGTCACATGCACCTCGGTACGGCGCGCGTCGCCTTGTACGATTACCTGCTCGCCAAAAAGACAGGCGGGCAATTCGTGCTGCGCATCGAAGACACCGACCTCAAGCGCACCGTCCCCGGCGCAGAGCAGGAGATCATGGACGGCTTGCGCTGGCTTGGACTTGAATACGACGAAGGTCCCGACATTGGCGGGAAATACGGACCGTACCGCCAGACCGAGCGGCGCGAGGTCTACCAGCATCACGCGAAAATCCTCGTGGAAAAAGGTCACGCCTATCCCTGCTTCTGCACTCCCGAACGGCTCGAACAAGTCCGTCAGGAACAGATGAAACGCAAGGAAAACCCGCATTACGACGGCACCTGCCGCATCCTGAGTCCCGACGAGGCGGCGAAACGGATCGCAAGCGGCGAGCCTCACACCATCCGCTTCAAAATGCCGCAGGACGGCGTCACCGTGGCGCACGATCACCTGCGCGGCGAGATCGTCACCGAAAACAAGCAACTCAACGACCAGGTCTTGCTCAAATCCGACGGCTTGCCGACCTACCATCTCGCTGCCATGGTGGACGACCACGAGATGCAGATCACGCACGTCCTGCGCGGCTCGGAGTGGCTAGGCACGTTCCCGCTGCACGTCAACATCGTCCGCGCGTTTGGCTGGGAGGAGCCGGTCTGGGTTCACCTGTCCGTTTTCCTCAAACCAAGCGGCAAGGGAAAAATGAGCAAACGCGAATCCGCGCAAGCCATGAAGGACGGTTATTCCATTTTCATCAAAGACATGCAGGACCTCGGCTTCACCCCCGAAGGCGTGCTCAACTGGTGCGCGTTGATGGGGTGGGGCGTCCCCGAAGACGATGTGATGACGCTGGATCAAATGATCGAACGCTTCAGCATTGATAATTTGACTCCCTCGCCCGCCGCGATCAACTTCCAGAAACTGGACCACTTCAACGCGACTCACATCCGCCTCTTCACGACCGAGGACCTGGCAGCCCGTCTCAAGCCTTACTTTACCCGTGAGGGACTCGCCGTCAAAGACGATGTGCTGCTGAAGATCGTCCCGCTCATCCGCGAGCGGCTGACCACCCTGGACGATTGCATCTCCTTCGGCGCGTTCTTCTTCAGGGACGAAGTGACGCCCAGCCCCGAAGACTTGATTGCAAAAGGGCTGGACGCGAAGCAGTCCGCGGAGATCGCTCGAAGGGCGTATCAAATTCTGGGAGCGCAGCCAGACCTCAGTCACGAACGATGCGAGCCGCCCATGCGGGCGTACGTCGAAGAGAGCGGGTTCTCCGCCAGCCAGGTCTTTGGTGTCCTGCGTGTAGCCATCACGGGACAAAAAGTCAGCCCGCCGCTGCCCAAAGTATAGCAGGGCATAAGCGGAGAACAAGAACAGCAACGGATCACTGGGTGATCGGTAGCGTGTGCAAGGCGTCGTCAGTACGTAGAAGACGGTCAGGCTCAGCAGCACAAGCCCAATCAGCGAAACATCACGCCAGGCGCGGCGCGTTTGCCACATGCCGATCAGGGCAAGGATCAGCAAGCCGCCGAAGTAAAAGCGATGCACCCAACGCCCGATCACATTGAAAAGCGGTTCGGCGTAAACATCACCTTCCGCGCTGAAGCCATTGGCGCGGATTTCTTCGGGATCGGTCAGGGCGCGGATGCTGCCGTCCGCTTCGCGCACGAACGGGATCACGCCGTTGATCGGATTGCGGGTCGGGAAAACATCAGGCGTCCACTGTGCGTAGACCTTCCAGAGCAGCAAAGCGGGAATTTGCTCAGGAGTCTCCCGCAAGTACTCAAGCGTCAGGCGTGTGAGGCGTTCGCTGTTCTCCACAAGGCGCAGAGCAAGCTCGCCCGACTCGGCTTGCACATCCAAATGCTCAGGCATCCACAGCAGCGGATAGCCGGCTTGGATGAACGGCACAGTATACGGACTGTTGCCGCCCCACAGCGCAACGCCCAAGTTGCCGCCGATTGGGATGAAGCGATTGAACGCCTGATAGGTCTGCCACAGCCATGGCGACACCACCACCAAACTAATGAGCGCCGCAGGCACAAGGCGCGCTGCACTCTGCCAGATATTCAGCCGAAACAAGCACCATAGCGCACCACCGAAGGCAATTAGGACGGCTGGCGGACGCGTGAGCGCCAACAAGCCGATTGCCACGCCACAGGCAGCGATCACCGCCCAGGTGCCGCCGTCAAGCCGTTTGCGCTCGCGCAGCGTGGCAAAACTGAGCGCTGTCAGGCTGATCAGCATCGCCAAGAGCGAGGTGTAGCCGACGCTGAGCGTCTGAAAGATCAGGTAAGGATAGAGCGCAAAGAAAACGCCCGCCAACGCGCCAACGGCAGGCTTGCCAAATAAGCGCTTGCCGAGCTGAAAGATTGCCCAGACCGTCACCAGATCAAAGAGGAGGTTCAGGAGGCTGATGGCAACCAACGTGCGCCCGCCGATGGCATAGGCGAACGCCAGCAGCACAGGATACAGCACGCTAGAGCCTTCCACGTCAATTTGACCTGCCTCTAAGCCCAGCACGCCTGTTGCCAGCAAGTTCTGAGCGCGCACATCATAGGCGCCTTCGCCATGCACCACGTCGCCTTCAAAGGTGAGCTGCTGCCCAAGCACAAGCAGAACGCCAAGCCGTGCCACCGCGCAGAGCGCCAGCACCGCAGGCAGCCAATAGTTCGTTGGAATGTTAAAGTGTTTGATCATCTCGGTTTTCAGAGAGGCTGCGCCCGGCGAGTGCCGCGCCGGCAAAGATCAGCCAGAGCGCTGCCGTTGGGAACAGATAGCGCGGAATAGCTGTCAGCAGGCTGTGCAGCGCATAAAAATAGAGCAGCACGCCATAGAGCGGCAGCGCTTGCCAGAACAGCCGCCAACGGAACATGCCCAACACGCTGCCCAACGCGCCCAACACCAGCGCGCCAAAATGGAAAATGTAGAGTGTTAGCTTGGGCAGGAAGGCATCGCCGTTCAGCACGCTGCCAAAGCCCACCACACTGCGATCTGTCGTCCACCACGTCAGGAACAATTCCTTAAGGCTTTCGCCGCCGAAAAAGACGGTGTTGTGTGGTTGCAGGCTTGCCTCTAGCAGGTTGCCCAGTCGGCGCGCCACATAGCCAAGCGGATCGCTGCGGATCGCTTCAAAGGCAAGCTGTGTGTAGATTTGGTCGTTTTTGCCCTCATCCTCCACGCCAATGCCCGCCCGCTGATCCACGCATTCAGGACCGCACCAGCCCTCATTGGTGCCAAGATAGAAATTGGCTGCCAAGCCCGCGCCGCCGATCATAAAGATTCCCCAGCGCACGTAGCCGTAGGCAGTCCAAGCGAGAACGACCAGCGCATAGGTGATCATGAGCGCCGCAATCAGGCGCAGCGCACGCCGCCGATAGCACCATACCAAGTGCGCGGCAAAGATGATTGGCAAGGCGAGCGCGATAGCGCGAGTCAGGCTTGCCAAGCCCAGCAGCACGCCCACCCAGACCACCTGGCGCGCCGTGAGGGGCTTTCCGCGCTGCGTGAGATGCCCATGCAGCGCCAGCGCGCCGATCATCAGCGGCAAGAACACGCTTTCCGTCAGCACTTGCCCTGCTTCAATGATGAAGATCGGGTTGATTGCCACCAACCACGCGGCAATCAGCGCGGCGCGCTTGCCAAAGTAGGCGTTCGCCGCTGGGTAGATTGTCCCGACCAG
>QMIW01000094.1:14569-15001 GCA_024434165.1 Chloroflexota bacterium
ATGTTAGGTGGTGTGAATAGGACGAACACTAAGCGCAGGGCAAAGGCAACTGCAAGGATTAAGGGCGCGCCGTGCAAGGGCAGGCTGAGGGATGTTTGCGTTTTTCGGACGGGCAGTGCGTGCATTCATTCCGCCGTTAGCTTACGTTAAATCGGCGGAAGTGTAGCCTGACTCAGGGGCATAAGTCAAGGTGCGGTTGTGGTTCATACAGCACGGACGGGATTTCTCCCGTCCGTGGCTTCGCTTGAATGGGTGGCAGTCTGCCTAGCCGCCGATGCGGACCTCTGCCCAGATTTCATCCCACAGGCGGCGCGCTGCGTCGTCTAGCGGGCGAATCCATTCCATCTTGGCAATTTCCTCATCAGAAGGCAGGAATTTGAGCAGCACAGGATCGGTGAATTCGCGGGCTGCCTTGTTGGCGCTCAGAAAGCC
>QMIW01000095.1 GCA_024434165.1 Chloroflexota bacterium
TTAGAAAACAAATTCCTGCTCATGCCGCCGTCCTCGGCGGCGGGGACGCCGCCGGGAGCGTATTTTTGTAAAATTTATTTCGACCGACTACTTAACAAGAACTCGGGGATTTTGAAAATCTCCGAGTTCTGTTTTCCCTCAACGATCTCTCGCGGACACCAGACTGGTCAACCTCTTTTAATTTTCCTGACATATTGCATTTTTGTTTTGCTCTATTCTCAGAAATTAGCCCTCGAAGAAGTCTCTTGCACTAAGTTGATGGCCATCGGTGAGTAGCTTCACACCTTGAATGATCTTTTCGGCGCGTTTTTTCAGAAAAAAACTAAAGTCCTTCTTTATTTTCTCTACCTTATCTTTATTTGACAATCCTTCATATCCGCCATTTGCTAATTCCTCGATTGGTATCAGGTGCGACTGGAGTCTTTCACGAACTATGGCTTCGCTTGTCCACTCATAACGATCCTTCAGATATTCCAACGGATCTTTACGTCCAATAGAAATATTTGTCTTATCACTAATTAATGCACAATTTAAAGCAAGAAAGCTGTTAACTTCCGCTTCCTTCAATAGGGCGTCAGGAAAAATGTGATGATACTGACGTTGCTTGATATTGTTGATATCCAATCGTTCGCCAGTTGAAAAATCTAATGCGCCCAGGCGGCATGCCACAGCCAAGATTCCACGCCCTCGGATTGTGGCTCGTTTGGGCCATTCGGCAGTCATCAATTCTTCTGCCTCGGCAAGCGGATGTTCAGAAAAGATGGGGACATCTGCTGTACTGAACTTAGAACCATCTTGTTTTACCTCATCCCGAATAATGACACGCAATTTGTTGAAATCTGCGAAGGCGTGAGTAGCCGCTGAGTTTTCATAACGGTCTGTGAAAAAGCCATGCCAGATGTATTTTTTCAACAGCAGTTCATCACGGCCCCTTTTATCACCTGCATCTGGTATATCAGCATACAAGGCGGCAATCACGGCAAGAACCGCATTAGTTGGCAGTCTTTGTTCATCGAGAATTCCTTCGCTTTTCAGAAATTTCGCCATTCGACTCAATCCAATTGCCATTGTGTCCCACTGTTCAACCATTTTGCGCTTATCCATATCCCAGGCACCGCGCTGGTTTGGCAAGTAGCCTTGCAGAAGGGAGGACGTGTTGAGGATTTGGTCGGAGAGGGGTGCATAACGAGCTATATCGGGATATTTTTCATTCAGTTCTTCTTCTAGATCATGAAGTGATTTTCCCATAACATTTTCCACCTCCGCCACAACAATATCATATTGTGAAAGTGGTTTACTGTTAGTGTTCATGTTAATGAACACGTTCAAAGCAACTGATTTGTCTGTGGTCAATGGCAGTGAAAGATAAGGTAAGTTGTAATTGGCTACAACAGAACGCAGATCCCTAATCCTGTCACTAACCCGCTTCTTGAAGTCAAAAAACTTTCTTAGTTCGTCCTTCCCATCATCTTTTGGTTCAAGCGAACTGGTTGCCTCCTCAATCCATTCATCAATCTCGCGTTGAATATCTTCGGGACGAAGCAGGTGAACTGGAATCATGCCTCTGTGCAGAGATTGCGCAGGGTCATCACACCATATCGGATATCGTTCACCATTTTTCTTGTAGTAACGGCCACGCCAGTAGGCAGACACATCTTCAAGGTCATCGTCCAGTTCGTAATTATCAAATTCCTTAATGTAGATAAAATAGGTTTCCCACTCGTAGTTGTTGTGGAAAACTCGCCATAATGCTGTAAGTCTTTGTTGTCCGTCCAACAAGTGTTCGTACACGCGCCCATCCAGTTCTGGAGCCGTAGCCAAATGTCTGGAGATGAATTTCTCCTCGTCACCAACTTCCAAGATAAGCGTGATACCAAGTGGCAGGTTTCGAATGACAGTCTCAATTAGACTGCAAATACGCCATCGATCCCAAGCCTCGAAACGTTGAAACCTCGGCAACTTAATTTCAGCACGTTGAATCTTACTGTACCATTCACTAAGCTTTCGATTGCGTGCTTCCATTGTTTTTTTCCTCACTCAGAGATATATAGAATCCTCTACCACATTCTACACAATTATTGCCATCTCAAACTAAGAATTAAGCCATATCCCATTTTCTTTGCAGGAGAATCTCTTCATGCCTTCCCCTCACCCGCTGGTTCGTCAAAACATCGTTCGTCTATCGCGCGCTGGCGTTGATCGCGGGGCTACTCGTGGAAATTCAATCCGTTTATTATGGGAAGCAGCGGTAAATATCCTTGCGGTGCAGGCAGCGAAGAAACACCAAAGCCTTGCTTTTTGGCTTCATGCCAATCCTGTAATCCCCAGCTATGCCCCCAGCGCCTTTATCACTTCCTTCTCGCTGATAATTTCGCTGTTCTCACCCTCCCGCATGGCATTGGCTAAGCCGACATCTTCGAGCACTTCCTCAACAAATCGTAAAACAAGTCGCGGCGTTCCTGAAACAACTCGAGGAGTGCCTGCTTGATCAGATCTTTCATGTGTTTATCTTCATAGAGATAAAGTGGTCATGGCAGCCTCTTTTGGGATTATAGCACTTTTCAATTCCGCCTCACTATCTTCGCGGTAGAATCCCCTCATGCCTCCCCTCACCCGTTGGTTCATCAAAACCTCGTTCATCTACCTCGCCCTGGCATTGATCACGGGGATATTACTTGCATTTCAAACCGCGTTCGATCTCACTGCGCTGGGCGGACTCTTCCCTGTTTACATCCATCTGCTTGTCTTTGGCTGGCTGACGCAGTTAATTTTCGGCGTGGGCTTCTGGATGTTTCCAAAATACACGAACGAAAAGCCGCGCGGGAGCGAAGCCCTCGGCTGGTGGACGTATGCGCTGCTCAACCTCGGTCTGCTTTTGCGGGCGGTCGTCGAGCCGATCCATTCGACCAGCCCCACTCCGATCAGCGGCTGGACGCTCGTCGCTTCAGCAGTCATCCAATTCTTTGCGGGATTGATGTTCGTGGTCAACACCTGGGGACGAATCAAGGAGAAATAGATGCCGCGCTTGAGCGTTTGGTTTGTGCGCGCTTCGCTGATCTACCTGCTGGCTGGTTTTGCCTTTGGCGCCCTGATCCTCGCTGAAAAAGGGATTTCGTATTTCCCCTCCGTTTGGTACCTTTTCCCCGTCCATGTGGAATTCCTGCTCATCGGCTGGATGGTGCAGCTGGCGATGGGCGTCTCCTTTTGGATTCTGCCGCGCTTCATGAGCGGACCGCCGCGCGGGAACGAAACCCTGATCTGGATGGCATTTCTCCTCGTCAACGCGGGGATTCTTCTGGTCGCTATTCAAGCCTGGCTTCCCTTTGCGGCGTCGGCTGGTCGCATCCTTGAGGCGGCAGGCGTGCTGGTTTACATCCTCGGCACGTGGCGGCGCGTCAAGCCGTATGGAACGTAGCGAAGGATGTTGCATATTTTCTCCATACGCCGTTGCTGGAATTATGATATAAGTTGAAGCATGAGAACCAACTTTATTGAACGGCGCGGAAGGATTGGACAGATGGACAGGTCTTTTGACCTGAAATTCTGGCAGGCACAGCCCCCAAAAGCGCGATTTGATGCTGTGTGGGAATTGATCGTTCACGCCGCCAAGGTGAAGGGACAGGATGTTCGTCAACTCCGACTTCAGCGATCTGTTACGCATTTTCAACGACCACAACGTTAGGTACATGGTGGTTGGCGGGTATGCAGTTGTCCAGTATGCCGAGCCGCGCTTCACCAAAGACCTTGATGTGCTGATCGGCACCGACATTGCCAATGCAGAAGCGGTGTATAACGCCTTGCGTGAGTTTGGCGCACCACTGGCAGGGCTGACGCCAAAGGATTTTGCAGAGGAAGGATTTTTCTTTCAAATGGGTGTGCCTCCTGTACGGGTGGATATTTTGATGGGAATCCCTGGCGTTCAATTTGAAGAATGCTGGAACAGGCGCGTGAATGTTGATTTCGATGGGTTGAATGTGATTTTTATGTCGAAACAGGATTTGATCGCTTCCAAGCGCGCAGCAGGTCGCCCGCAGGATTTGATTGACGCAGACTTGTTGTCTAACGATCAATAATAGAGGGGTTTTACATGAATGCCCACAAATAGCGTTAGTATGATAATAAGGGCAATCGCATGAACAACTTCACTCACATCAGGAATATTCTGGGACGCCTGCGCCACTTCGCGGAACTGCCCGAAGAGATTCAACAAACGATTGCCGCTTCTGCAAGCCACCATCACTTCGAGGCGGGGCAGGTGATCTACGTGGAGGGCGAACCCGCCGATTTCGTTTACATCCTCGAGTCGGGCTGGGTCAAAGCCACACGCATGACCCGCGAAGGACGCGAGCAGGCGATGATGTTCCTGCGTCCCGTTGAGGTCTTCGGCGATATAGCCGTGTTCACTGGCACAACGTATCCAGGCACGGTATCCGCGCTGGAGGATGTGGACGTGTGGGCGATCCCCGCGCAAACCGTGCTAGACCTCATCCCGCGTCATCCCGAATTTGCAACGGCGGTCATTCGTCATCTCGGCGAGCGCGTGCTGCATTACATTCGCCTTGTTGAAGACCTCTCGCTGCGAAGCGTGGAGTCGCGCCTTGCCAACACGCTCCTGCGTTATGCCGAACTGCGCGACGGGCAGCTCATCGTCCCGCGCCGCGATTGGACGACCTTCGATGAAATGGCAGTCCGCCTCGGCACAGTGCGCGACGTGCTCAGCCGCGCGTTGAAAACGCTCGAAGCGGAGAATCTGCTCAGGGTGGAGAAGCAAGCCATCGTCCTGCTCGATGCGAAGGGGTTGGAGGAACGGGGGAGGGTGTAAATCCTTTTTGTCATTGTTGGCACACGACAAAAGTCGTACGCAAAACCATGACCAGTCTGTACACTACGAACAGACTGGTCTTTTTTATGACTCAATCCCCGCCTCTTCCCTCCGACGAAAGCCTGCGTGCCGCGATTTTGGCTTTATTCGCCGCTGACAGCGTTACCGCTTCCGCGGAGTTGCGCGTGGGCGTGCTGAACGGCATCGCTCATCTCGCGGGAAAAGTGGATTCGCTGGAAATCCGCGAGGCGGCGGAGAGACTCGCAAAAAGCGTGAGCGGGCTGCGCGGCGTGGTCAACCGCATCGAGGCGCCAGGCGCGCCCAGCCCTTCGCGCAGAATTGATTTAACGTAACGCTCTGTCATTGCAAGGGTGGTGATTGTCCACCCAAAGCAATCTTGCTTACTGTTTTAGAGATTGCTTCGTCGTGGCGCAGAGCGCCACTCCTCGCAATGACAGGAAAACCAAAAAGGAGAAACCCATGAAAAACAATCACAAACTCGGAGCCGCGCTTGCCATCCTCGGCATTGCGGCGGGGCTGCTGGCTTTCTACCTGATCGCCAGCCAATACAACCAGGTGATCGGCGTCAAACTCGCCACCGACCGCATGGACGAAGCCTGGTCGGTGCGAATCACCTACGCGGTCCTCGGCTGGATCGGAACCGCCTCTACCGCGATTTGGGCGGCGGCGCTCTACGGCTTCCTCCAAAAGAAAGAGTGGGCTTGGTTCTGGGGCGCAGTCGCAGCGACGATTCAACTGCTGGTCGGCTTCTTCCCCGCCATCCCTGCCATGGACAGTCAACTGCCAACACCCACGCTCTCGGTCTTTGCGCTGGGCGGCATCCTGTGGTTCGGGATGCTCTTCATCGGAGGCGTGGAGAAGAAAATCATCACGCTCACTTTTATTGCGGGTCTTGCCTATGTGCTGACCTTCATTGACGGCGTTGCGCCCATCGCCAAGTTCACCACCTCGCACGATAACCCCTTCTGGAACGGGATGTACGTGATGACCCAGCAGGTCAGTTGGTGGGGCGCGGCGGCATGGGCGATCTTCATCTTTGCCGTGTTCAAAAAGAAATCGTGGTCCATCCCCGTCGGCATCTTCGCCTCGGTCATGTCCATGCTGGCGGGCTACCCGCTGGGCTTGTACAACGCGCTGGTGGAAGTGCACCGCTTCTCGATGTTCCTGCCCGCGCCGCTTTTTGGGACAGGGCTGTTGATCTACCTCCTGCTCCCGTCCACGCGGAAGATGCTCGAAGCGTGGAATGCCAGCGCGTAGCGGGCGCTTTCCTGCGTCGAGGCTGGGTGTTGAGCACGCGGAAATCGGCGGAGCAAAAGCCACAAGGTTGAGAAAAGCCTGGGCAGGGCAAGCAGGCTTGGGCGAGTCCTGAAGCGTTTTGTCGCAGAGCAGAATAGACCTCTTGTATAAGTGCTCCCGCCGCAGTCCTCGGCGGCGGGGACGCCGCCTTGAGCAAGGTAAAAAAAGTGACTTTTACAAGAAGTCAAATAAAGGAATTGCCAGCGCAAAATATTGTGACATTAGTCATAGTATTTTTGACGGATGTTGTGCAATAATTCACAATGAAAGGAGAATGCCATGATAGACATCATATTCCTTCTGCTCACGGGCTTGATTGCCGCCTACCTGTGCTGGTATTTCTGGCAAAGGTACAACCTGCACAAAGCCCTGCACAACGTCTACTACCTGATGGGGTTCGCGGTGCTTTTGGTTTCGGGACTGCTGCTGATCTTCCTCGGTCTCGGCATCCTCGCCTCGCCCTACGTGCTGACGGTTGCCAGCCTGATCCCGCTCGGCATTTCGATGGGGCTGGCGGAGGAGTACTTCCCTTCGTGGAAGACGTATTTCAAGTGGTTTGCGGCGATTGGCTTTCTGGCAATTGCCGTGACCAGCATCGGCGGCATGGACGCGATGAAGAAGATCGCGGTGCCGCTCTTCCACGGCGTGGCGGGGCTGGTGATCTTCATCGGACCGTTCGTTGCGAAAGGCGCGCCCAAGGGATTTTGGTGGGTCGGCGTCGGCGGTCTGCTGATCGGACTGGGCGGCATTGCGCTCGCCTTCATTTCCATGGGCAGGCAGCTGCTGTTCTTTAGCCCCGAGTTCGTGATGATGATCCTCACCCCCCTGCTCTTCCTGATGACGGGCGCGTTCGCGTTGGGCTTTGCGAAGAAGGGCTAAATTTGGGAATAGGAATAGTGAATAGGAAATAGGAAATAAGGAATAGGGATAGGGAATAGGGAGCGGCACTCTAAACTATTCACTATCCACTATTCACTATCCACTATTCACTATCCACAACAAGTAAAAGGAACATATGAAAGATCGTTTCAATTACCTTTTCACTTCCACCAAAGGATTGATCCTCGTGGCGATTGCCATGATCGCCGTCGTGACCGCGGTGTGGGGCATGTTATCGGGACCGATGGCGGAGATGGGCGTGCGCGAGGTGGTGATCAAACTGCTCGGCATGGACATCGTGCAGTCGGAGCGCGAGGGGCGCATCATCATCCTGTATCACTCGATTGCCATGGCGGTCGTCGCCATCGAGACGTACATGATCACAGGCTTGTTGAAGATGAAGGAGTTCTTCAAGATGTCGGTGCGGGTGCTGATCACCGTCGGCTACATTTTGACGATGGTCTTCGGCATGGGTTTTGCGTATTTCGGTCACAACTGGGCGTTCCACGGACTGTACATCACGGGTCTCTCGCTCATCTTCTTTGCAGGCGTGTTGTTGTGCATCGGTCTCTGGCCCTGGGATCCAGCCTACTATCTCCCCTCTCCCAGTGGGAGAGGGGTCGGGGGTGAGGGTGACTACGCGCGCACGAAAAAAGGCGTTGACCTGGAACGTGTGGCGTTCTTCACCACCGCAGTGACGACGGTCATCTCCGCGCTCTTCGGTGCGGTGCCTGGTTCGTACTACGGTCACGGCTTCGAGACCTTTCTTGCGGAAAACGTCATCCGCTACCCGCACAAGTCTGTGATGGAGTACTCCGTAATCGGTCATCTGCACATTATGCTGGCGCTGATCGCCATCATGATCACGCTCATCATCGGGCGCTGGCTGAACTTCAAAGGCGCGTGGCACAAGGTCGCCATGCCGCTGATGATCCTCGGCTGCATTGTGCTCAACCTGGGCGTGTGGGGCGTGGTCACGCCGCTCGAACCCATTGCGCACATGATCATCTACGTCGGCGCGACCCCCTCCATGCTGGCGGCGCTCTTCCTGCTCATCTGGAGTTGGGGCAAATTCGCAAAAGACGGCACCGCCCACCTCGCCAAACCCACCTTCTTCCAAAAACTCGGCGCGATGGTCAGCGACCCGCTCAAGTTCGGACCGACGTGGCAGATGCTGTTCATGAACTTCACCACCAGCGGAATCGGCATCTTCATGGCGGTCAAACTGGATGAAATCTTCCGCCTGTGGCCCGCCCGCGAGGAACGCATCGAACTGACGGGACACTGGCACGCGCTCTCCGCGATCATTGCCACCATCATCCTGATGTACTACGGCGACATGCTCGGGCTGAAAGGTAAAGTCCGCCAAATTTATGGCTGGAGCATCATCTTCCTTTCGGATCTCGCCCTCGGCGCGGTGACGGTCTTCGAGATGAAGCGGCTTTTCATCGGCGAAGCGGAGCAGCAGCCGCTGGTCAACCTCTTGATGTACATGATTGATTTCGGTCTCGGCTTTCTGCTCGTCCTGCTCGCCGTTGTGATGGTGTGGAGGTTGATTGACCTCTTCAAACCGAAAGGACGCTGGACGGAGGAAGCGGCTCACGAACTCGCGCAGGAGGTGATGAAATGAAACACATCCTTATGTCATTGCGAGGAGGAGCGGAGCGACGACGAAGCAATCCTTTTGCCAACGGGAGATTGTTTCGGGCGTGGTCTCGATACGCTCACTTCGTTCGCTACTCGACCATCGCCCTCGCAATGACACTCCTCGCTTCCTGCGCCCCCGTGGATTTGAACGCCCCCCTCCCGCCCTCCGTGATCGAGACTTCCATTCTCACAGCCTGGGCGCAAGTGCCCGAAGGCGAATTCTTCTTCGGTCAATTCAACGAAGTGGAATTCACACCTGCTTTCGAGATCATGGTCACGGACGTCACCGCGCAGCAATACGCGGACTATCTCAACGCCGCCATCGCGGATGGCACGCTGAAAATCGAAGGCAATTCCGTTCTCGGTTACTATCCTGGTGATCCCTTCCACGGCATCAAACACGAACTCGAAATCAAGGAAGGTGACTGGGAGTACATTCCGCTCGCTGACCCGTCGCAAAGAGTCAAATACGACGGAACCCGCTTCACCGTCCAGGAAGGATACGAGTATCACCCGATGACGATGGTCACGTGGTTTGGCGCGTGGGGTTACTGTCAGTATTACGGCTACAGCCTCCCATCCGAAATCCAATGGGAAAAAGCCGCGCGCGGCACGGACGGTCGTCCCTTCCCCTGGGGCTGGGAGATTCAGCGTGAGAACGCCAACTTCTATTCCAGCCGCGACCCGTTCGAAGACATGAGTTCCTTCGGCTCGCGCACGACCCCCGTCGGCTACTACAACGGCAGCGTGTACGACGGTTTTCAAACCGTCAACTCCGCCTCGCCTTACGGACTGTACGACATGGCGGGCAACGTCTGGCAATGGATCGGCGACGTGCAGTTCCAGGAAGGCTTCAGTGACCGCTTCATGAAAGGCGGCTCGAAGGATACCTACGACATGGACCTGCGCGTCTGGGTTCGCAACTCCGCCCCGCCGATGTATTACAGCCCAGGGGTTGGGTTCAGGTGTGTGAGGTGACGATATTTGTTCATCGAGATTCGATATTCGGTTAAAATGTCTGCTCATTGAATATCAATTATCGGGTATCGCAAGTCAAATGTCGAATATCGAATCTCGAATATCGTTAGGAGTTCCACATGACCGCCACCGCTCAATCGTCAACCGCCAGTTACCAATTACCAATTACCAAAAGAATCGCCCTCTACTGGAGTCTCACCAAACCCCTGCAATCGGGCTTGCTTCTCGCCACAGGACTGGCAGGCTACATGAGCGCGCGCTGTCCCGTCTTCAACATGGGAACCATCCTGGGCATCACGGGCAGTCTCTTCCTCGCCATTGCGGGCAGCACCGTCCTTAACATGTGGTGGGACCGCGACATTGACGCCAAAATGGGACGCACGCAAAAGCGCGCCACCTCAGCGGGCTTGGTGGACGAAAACGAAGTCCTGCGCGTCGGCTTGATCCTTTCGGTTCTCGGTGTGGGCTGGGCGGCGGCGATGGACGCGCTCTACGGTCTCATCGTCTTTGCGGGACTCTTCTTCGATGTGGTCGTGTACAGCATGTGGCTCAAACGCCGCACCGCGTGGAGCATCGTCTGGGGCGGCATTTCGGGCGCAATGCCCATCCTCGCAGGACGCGCCCTCGGCGTCGGCGGGATGGATTGGATCGGCGTCACGCTCGCGCTCGGCATCCTCTTCTGGATTCCCACCCACACCCTCACCTTCAGCATGAAATTCGCCAAAGACTACGAAGCCGCCTGCGTGCCGACCTTCCCCTCCACGTACGGTCTCGGCGTGACGCGCGCCACGATTGCGATCTCATCCGTCCTTGCGGCGGCGGCGATGATCATCGCAGGCTATGGCATCGGCATGGCGTGGGGCTTCCTGCGTCTGCTCGGCGTGCTTTCGGCGGGACTGCTCATGCTGGCGGTCGCCATCACGTTCAAGCCCTCCGAGCGCGTCAACTTCGGTTTGTTCAAGTACGCATCCATCTACATGCTCGCCGCGATGATTTTGGTTGTGATCGAAGTGATGTAGTACCGCAAGATTTATCTTGCGCAGGCGCAACATGAATGTTGCGGTACACAGCAGACCTCTTATGAAACTCTCCCCCCTCGACCGCGTCCTTCTGCTTCTCACCATCGTGCTTGCTTCCTATCAAGTGGCGGTTGGCATAGACGGCTTCGACACCCTGCCCATCATTGCCTACACCGCCGGCTTCGGCGTTTTGTTGATCGCCGTCCTGCTGCTTTTCATCCTCGGTTTCGATGTTTTGGATTCGCCCGTCGTGGTCGTCGTCTCGACGATCATCCCGTTGACCCTTTCCCTGGGGCTGGTCTGGCAGCATCTCGCTTCATTTCGGACCTCATACCTGGTCTTCACCATCATCAGTTTCCTCGCCGTGACAGTTACCCGCTCGATTCCGATGAAAAACAAATTTCCCGTCATTGTCCTTGCCATCACGCACGGCATCGCAGGCATGACGATATTTTTACTGCCCATCGTTCTCTCCATTCAGGGAGCGGTGAAGCCGCCCTTCTCTCTTGTGGGAGTCGGCGGCGCATTGATCGGCGTGGGCGGGCTGCTGCTGTCCTTCCTGAAAACAGGCAGACCCATCCTATCCAGGGAAACGATCCTGAGATTGTTCCCCGCCCTGCTCCTGCTGACAACGGCGTTTTTCGCGGCAGGATTTAAATTCGGCTAACCCGTAGCGCAAGTCTGAGACTTGCGCTACTTTTTTTCTAAACAAGGAGTAAACAATGTCCACAAACAGTTTCTTCGCAAAGTTCCTGCGCTTCATCGGCATCGTGTTGATGGGGCTGACGGGCGGCTTCACCCTGCTGGGCGGAATCGGCACCACCTGCGCGGCGCTCTTCCCCACCAACTATGAAAGCATGGCGGCGCTTGCCCCGTTTCAATGGCTGTATATCCTGTTCGTGATCGTGGGAATCGCGCTCGGCGTGTGGGGAATTTGGGCGACGGTCAAACTCGTGAAAGGCACATCCGACTCGTACGTCATGAGCATCCGCATGTTGGTCGCGGGCGTGCTGGTCGGCGGATTTCACATCTACATGTCGCAGGCGCTGCGCGGCAAATCCATGCCTGTGGATGCGGTGGTGTACACGACCGTCCTCACGCTGATCGTCTTCCTGCTCTTCCGCATTCCGTTCATCTGGCAGGGCGTGGATTTTGCGAAAGCCAAAGCCAGCCAGAACAAACCCGCAGGCGGCGCGGCGGCGACCCTGCTGGGAGTCATGACGCTGACCATCCAATACACGATGGCGTCCACGCACACCTGGGGCGGGGTCAACTACGCGGACGTGTTCAACTCCACGATGACGGCGATTGGAATCGGGTTGCTGCTTTTGGGCGCGGGAGTCTTCGTCAGCATGGCGAAGGTTTGGGAACCAGCACACAGGCTCGAGGTCCAGGAAAGAGGCGTGTAGAAATAAATGACGGCGACCGTTGAGCGAGATAGTATCTCGCTGCCACATCATTTACTCAAAGCCGCTACAAAAAAACATCCCCGTCGTTTGGCGGGGATGTTCGTTCATTTTTCCACGTTGCTCGGCACGTTGTTGGAAGCCGTCGCTTTTCGCATCTGGTCTTCCTGCACCATGCGGATGCCATTGCTGACCTGGTTGCTGAGTTTGGCGATGTGATCCTGCAATTGCATGAGCGTGTCGAGGACGTAATTATCGGCGTCGGCACGGATGGCTTCGGCTTCGGCGCGCGCCTGCGAGATGATCTGGTCGGCGCGGCGCTGCGCCTCCTGCGTGACAATATCCTTCTGGACGAGCTGGTCGGCTTTGTCGCGGGCGATTTGCAGGGTGCGGTTCGCCTCCTCCTGCGCCTGCGCCATGACGCGGTCGCGCTGGGCGACCACCTGCTGGGCTTTCTTCACTTCCTCGGGGATGGCGATGCGCATCTGGTCAATCAATTCCAGCATCTTGTCTTCATCCACGACGACGTTATGCGTGAAGGGCACTGCCTTCGCGTCGTTGAAGAGTTCTTCCAGGCGGTCAATCAGTTGAAGAATGTCCATAGGCTGCTCGTGAACAAGAAACTACTTTTCCTAATTCTAGCACATTAATCCCGCAGCGCATTCGGCGGGGAATGCTCCCCCATTTGGGCGACCTTTGCCTTGAGCGCCCGTTCGACATGCGGCGGGACCATGCTGGAAACGTTGCCGTTGAGCATGGCAATCTCACGCACCGTGGACGACGAGAGGAAGGTGTGTTGTTCGGCGGTGATGAGCGCAACGGTTTCGACAGCATCGCCCGCCATGCGCTGATTCGCCAGCGCCATGCGGAACTCGAACTCGAAGTCGGAAAACACGCGTAGTCCGCGCACGATGACCTGCGCCTGAATCTTCTGCGCGAATTCGATGGTCAAGCCGCTGTAGCCCGTGACCTTGATCTTGGGGTCATCTTTGAAGGCTTCGCTGACCAGCGCCATGCGCTCTTCGGGGGAAAACATCAGCGATTTCAACGGTTTGTCGTACACCGCCATCACCACCTCGTCGAACAATTTCGCGGCGCGCGTGGCAATATCCATGTGACCGTAGTGGATGGGGTCGAACGTTCCTGGGAATAATGCTCTGACCATGGTAGTCGTTTTGTCCTTTAGTCTGATAGTCTTGTAGTCATTCGTCGAAAAGCCGTTAGCCCAACAGTCAACCGACTACGCGACCATCCGACTAACCGACTATTCGACTAACTCACGTCACCTGCCGTCCCCTTCCAGAATCTATCGAACGCCTCTGCCAGCAAGGCGTGTTCGGGCTGGGTCAAATACGGGTCGCGCTCGAAGAGGGCTTTTGCCTGTTCGCGGGCTTTCTCGATCAGCGCCACATCGGTGATGCTTGCCATCTTCAGCGAGGAGGCGAACCCCGCCTGGCGCGTGCCGAGGAATTCGCCTGGTCCGCGCAGTTTGAGGTCGAGGTCGGCGAGTTCGAAGCCGTTGTTGGTGGTCGCCATCGCTTGCAGGCGTTCGTTTTCGGTGGCGTCTTCGTGCGTGGGAATCAGCAGACAGGTGGACGCCGCCGAACCGCGCCCCACGCGCCCGCGCAGTTGGTGCAATTGCGCCAAGCCGAAGCGGTCTGCGCCTTCGATAAGCATCAGCGTGGAATTCGGCACATCCACGCCCACTTCGATGACCGTCGTGGAAACGAGGATGTCGAACTCGCGGTCGCGGAACTTGTACATCACCTCGTCCTTCTCGCTGGGTCTCATCCGCCCGTGCAGCAAGCCCAGTTTCAAATCGGGGAAAACGTCCTTTGAAAGCGTCTCGAAATCATCCACTGCCGCGCGGACGTTGATCTTCTCGCTCTCGTCAATCAACGGATAAACGATGAAGGCTTGATTCCCCTGCTTCACCTGCGCGCGAATCATCGTGTAGGCGCGTTCGCGTTCCTGCGGGCGAAGCACATACGTCGCAATCGGCTGCCTGCCCACAGGCATCATATCCATCACGGAAATATCGAGGTCGCCGAAAACCGTCAGCGCCAGCGAGCGCGGGATGGGCGTGGCGGTCATCACCAGCAGGTGCGGGTTCGTGCCTTTG
>QMIW01000162.1 GCA_024434165.1 Chloroflexota bacterium
GCGCTGTGGCGGCACTTGCTCCGGTAAAACGCCAGCAAGCTGGCTGACTCCAAAAAAACGGGTTTCTGTTATTGTACAACAAATGCTCTGCTGCAAGAAAGGGTCGCCCTGTACCAGACATTTGGCAAAAACATGGATGAGCCGCCCCTGCCGCAACAACTTGTCCTCGCAGAGGATTCATGCTGCTCTGCAAAGGCAAGATGAATCCTTCGACATGCTCAGGACAAGCCTTGCGGTACCGCGTAAGGTGAGTTATATCATGCTCACGGTCATGGATTGGGTATAATTGCCCGTATTCATGAGCGAACAGACATCGAAATACCAGCCCAAGCCCGTCATCCAGCCCCAGAGGAGTCAGTTCCTCACGAATTTCAAACTGCCGGATGTCAGTTTCTGGCAGGACGACCCCACCACCGCACAGGGAATCAATTTCGCCAAAATGGCGGGCTTGACGCGCGCGGTCATCATCCGCGCAGGGCAGGGCACCTATGAAGACCGGGTGTTCCAATCCTCATGGAAAAGCGCAAAGCAGGCAGGGCTGATTCGCGGATCGTACTGGTTTTACGACAGCCGCGTCAACCCCAAGCGGCAGGCGGAGAAATGGGTGCAGGTGATGGGCAGCGACCTGGGGGAAATGGAAATGTGGTGCGACTTTGAAAACCGCTACGGCGGACCATACACCGGCTGGCGTCACTGGTTCGACTTCATGGAACGGATTAAATCCCTCCTCCCCAATAAAAAACTCGGCGTCTACACCGGCTATTATTACTTTCAGGAATTCGCGGCGGGCGTGCGCTACTTTGCCCAATATCCCTTGTGGATTGCGTGGTACAACCCCGAAGAACCGCTGATCCCGCCCATTTGGGACGACTGGACCTTCTGGCAGTTCACTTCCAATGGAGACGGCGCCCTCTTCGGCGTGGAAAGCCAGGATATTGACCTAAACTACTTCAACGGCACAGAGGCGGAATTCCTCGCCCGCTACCCGGCGGCGCAAACGCAAGCCGCGCTGATCGCCAAATTCGGGAACACCCTCGTGGAATACAGGAGAGTTTCATGACCCAGTACAGCATGACCCCCATCAACAACGGCACGCGCCTGCGCACGGATCACAATGTCTTTGCAGCCGTCATCACCTCCTACAACCGCGGGCAACTCATCGTCGGCGACGAGGTCTGGGAAGCCCCCGCAGACGGCAGCGAGGTCAAAAAGGGCGACAAGTGGCTCCACGTCACCTCGGTGGACGGCGTCAACCTGACCGAGCGCGGCTGGATGGCGTACATCCACAAGGGCGTTCCGGTTTGCAGCAACTTCAAGGAAATCGAAACCCCTCCCCCGCCCGGACCCGTCTTCCCCGAATCGTTCACGCTGGTTGATCCCAGCGGCGCAAAGGCGGAGTATGTGTTCGTGAGGATCATTGAAGAGTAAATGCGAGGTATTTCCCATCAAACTTTTTCCACACGATTTGCAACCTGTTAGTACCCAAACAACAGGAAGATGCGGGGCAAAAGCGGTTGAAATTCACCGCTTTTGCCCCTCCGCTTTTAAGTTGTTGGGGCGCCAGGCAATGCAAAATAGCAGGAAGAGATTCCTTGATTGCCATGAAAAATTGAAAGCAAGGCGAATGAGATATGAAAATCTCGCCTGTGCAGAAAATCACCCGCCTCCCTTCTCACAGAGTCTTTTTACAAAAACATAACATCATTATTACTTACCCTTAAAAGGATTCTTGGATAAGCGAAACCCTTGACAATATAAATACATTAGTATAAACTTATATTAGTTGAAACTGATATGAAAACACTTGACGCCTTAGGCGACCCCACCCGCCGTCTGCTTTTTGACCGAATTCGACAGAGCCCATGCTCGGTCAATGAGATGGTTTCGATTGTTCCAATCAGCCAGTCCGGTGTATCCCAGCACTTGAAAATCCTGAGAGACGCGAACTTGGTGCAAGTCGAGAAACGCGGACGCCAGCGGATTTATCAACTAAATCCGGCAGGGCTTTTAGAACTGCAACGCTATACAGAGAGCCTATGGGAGGATGTTTTACGAGCATTCGGCGAGGAGGCGGAAAGGATGGTAAATGGGAGAAAAGATTAATTTCATCAACTGAAACATCGTATATGCGCGCTCATCCATGACAAATCCAAATAAACAAGAAAAACT
>QMIW01000096.1 GCA_024434165.1 Chloroflexota bacterium
TATTACCGTTTCAATCCACGCTCCCAGTGAAGGGAGCGACATGAGCGCACGGGACATTCGCCGAAGAAAAATTTTGTTTCAATCCACGCTCCCAGTGAAGGGAGCGACGAACTGATATTCGCTTTGAAAAACTCGAAGATGCGTTTCAATCCACGCTCCCAGTGAAGGGAGCGACTGCCCCAAGTCGCCCCAAAATCAGAAGATCGGCGTTTCAATCCACGCTCCCAGTGAAGGGAGCGACCGCAACATCTGGGTAAAAAAATATCCTTACCGCCAGATATTGGTCTTACTGCTTCTATTTTACCTGTACTTATTCAAAAAAAATCGATTTTCGTCGCAATATTTGGTTGTTAAGGTGCGGAATTTTCTGCGAACCTGAGCATGATTTTATGTGAGCTTGAAGTTCGCAAAGAGGGGATTGCTTCGTCGGCTGCCGCCTCCTCGCAATGACATTAAGCAATGATCGTCCCCTCCAAATCAATGGACGGTTTCGCGCCGATGTGCTCAACACGGCTTTTCCAATTATCGCCGAGGTAATAAAACCTCAACGAGTCCACTTCAGGATCGATGATTTTGAGTAGCTTGTTTTGCAACTCTTTGAGTTGAGCAGGATCGATCAAGCACTCGAATACCGAGTTTTGCACGCGCTGACCGTAATCCTGGCACTTCTTGGAGACTCGCCGCAGGCGCGATTGCCCGGCTTTCGTTTCGGTTTTGACGTCGTAGGTGATGAGCACCATCATAGTAAACATCCTATGTCGTTGCGAGGAGAGCGCTCTTCTCGACGAAGCAACCTCCTGATTAATGATAATTTTCCATTGAATGAGGAGATTGCTTCGGGCTTCGCCCTCGCAATGACATTAATTCCAAAAGAACGGCGGGTAGGCGTCCAGGTCGCCGCGCAGGTGACGGGCAAGCAGCATGGCTTGGACGTGGGGCAACAGCCCAAAAGGAATCTTCTCTTTGAGATACGGGTGCATGAGTTCCTCTTTTTTGCGTTCCTGCCAGGCAACCAACACCGCTTTGCGTGTATCATCGTCCATCAACACGCCGCCGCTTTCTTTTTGCGTGAAGCCTTTCCCGTTGATCTGCTTGCGGTTCACCAGCGACAACGCCAGCCGATCCACCAGCACAGGGCGCAGCTCTTCCATCAGGTCGAGCGCGAGCGATGGGCGCCCGGGGCGGTCTCGGTGTAGGAAACCGATATAGGGGTCAAGACCAACTGTCTCCAAGGCGGAGGCGGATTCATTCGTCAGGAGCGTGTAAAGGAACGAGAGCAATGCGTTCATGTTATCCAAAGGCGGACGGCGATTCCGTTCCTTGAAGAAAAAATCGTCGCGCTGGTGCAGGATCAAATGGTCGAACACGCCGAAGTAAATCTTCGCCGCCGCGCCTTCGAAGCCCATTAGGTCAGCGGTGGATTTGCAGTGGGGGATGGCTTTGAGCGTCTCCTTCAAAAAATTAGACGCACCCGTCAGCGCTTCGACATTGACCAGCATGGCATGATCGCGGATGGCGCGTTCGAGGACTTTGCGGCAGTTGGAGATTTTCCCCAACAAAAAGGATTGAGCGATGGGGATGCTCTGCGCCTCCTTCTCCGACCATTCAAACTGTTTCTTCCTCAGCAGGACATTTCCCTTCACCCGACCCGTGACCCGCCCCTGAAAACGCCCATTGGGCGTGAGGAAGATCAGCCCGATATTTCGATCCGCGCACGCGCCCATCAACGCAGGGCTGACCCCCTGCCAGGTGAAGCAGACGATGTTCTCCAGGTTGTGCAACGGCAGCCGCGTAGACGTGTTCGCTCCCTGCTCATCTTCCTTCTTGATGACGATATTCTCGCCGTCGAGAGAAAGAAAGGCTTCGGGGGTTGTGACGTAGAGGACGTTTCCAAGATGTTTCATAAACTCACTTCCATGTCATTGCGAGAGCGGCGATTTTTCGTTCGAAGCCATCTCTGTTTATGATGTCGCTGCGAGGAACGAAGCAGTCTTCTGGTACGTGGGAGGTTGCTTCGTCGCGCACCGTCCTGCATTCGGTGCAGGGAAGAGCAAGAGCGCTCCTCGCAACGACATTAATCTTCAATGTTCTGCTTTATATACCTCGATGCCGCAATCACCTTCTCCTGCAACACAGGCAGACAAACATCTGCCAGCGAACAGGAGCGGCAGCCTTTATGGGTCTTGACCTTCGGAGTGTAGCCCCGGCTGAAATAGTTGTGCATTTCATCTGCCATTTCTTTCACCAGCGTTCGCAACTCGGATGTGAATTCGATCTCCACGCGGTGACGGGTTTCGCCGTAGAACAAGTATCCGTGCGGAATGTTCGTTGACAACATTTCTTCCAAACACATCGCCTGGGCGCAGAGTTGCGCCTCGTCCACGGGGTCACGCTTGGGCTTGCCGCGCTTATATTCCACGGGTGCGGGCAGGTAGAGACCTTCATGGTTGGGTAATTTGACTCCGCCCTCACCCCCAGCCCCTCTCCCTGAGGGAGAGGGGAGGAACTCCACGACATCGCACACACCTGACAGCCCCAGCCGGTACGACGCCACCGGCACAGCGCGCGCAGTGATGACCCCATTCCGCGTTTCGGTGAAGAAGGGATCGTCGGCGCGTTTGTGCATGATCCTGCCCTCGGCAGTGAGCGCGTTTTCCTTCCACTGCTGTTCCACATGGATCAGCGCCCACTGCCGGCGGCAAAACAGGAAGTGTTGAATGCCCGAGAGGGGCAGGAGGTCGTCCTGGGTGTATTCGGTCATTATGTTTTATGTCGTTGCGAGGAGGAGCGGGGCGGGGAAGCAATCTCCTCATGTCATGGATAAATTTGCGGGGATAAATCCCCTGCTCAGTTCATGGAAGTCCTGCGGGCTTGAAGGTGAGTCGGCTTTTAGCCGACTTCCATGCACTGAGGCAGGATTTCAATCCGCCGAATCACTCGCCGTCAATCACCTCGCATTTCAAGCCAAACTTTTCCAATTGCCTGTCAACATCATCCTTGGTTGGAATGTTGTAATCTTCGATGCCCTGCGGCTCAATTACACCATCCCTCAATCCAACCTGACTTCTCACAGCATTGTGTGCATTTGCTGATGACGTTTGCCCGTTTGAGGAGTTGTGTTCCCACCAATAGACCTTGTGGACTGCCATACTCCCTTCAGGGCGCGCAGATGAAGCGTCATTGACGAACAGGGTTCGCAAGGCTTCCTTGATGGCTTGCGCGTCTTCATCCGAAAAGCCTGTCTTGCTTGCCAGTTGCGGATTCATGCTCCCATAGAAGACATACACACCGTGGTCCACGCGGTGCTTCATGCCCATCGTGTCCGAGCCGCGCTTTTCGCTCGGTTCGCCGCTCACGCTTTTGGTGATTTGGATGCTCGCTGAACGGTCAAGGACGGGAGCGACTGAGAAGGCGGGATGAATCGAAACGGGTCCGCGCACGGGAATGGACACGCCTTCGCTATCTTCTTCGCCCTCGCTCTTCTTGCCCTTCTTGGCTTTGAAAGCGAACACTTGTCCAAAGGCGCGCACGTCCAGCCAGGCTTTGCAGGCGGCTTCCTGGAATTTCTTTTTGTCGCTCATGTTGACGCCTTTCAGCGTTCCTTCCGTCCGTTCGCGCAGGCTGCCGTAATCGTCCACGCGGTTGTCATCGGATTGCACAAAAATCTTGTTACCCATTTCCTGCAAGCGGTTGCGGATTTTGCGCTTGATGGACACATCGGACATTTCGCCGAAGCCTTCGTAAGTGACGCGCGGGCGGTTGCCGTTGAGCGGGTCGCCGTTGGGGTTGGCATGTTGAACGGTCACGATCACAGCGAAGTCAATTTTCTTTGAAAGGGTAGTCATGGCTTAAGTCTCCTTTTGATAATGAAATGGTTGAATTATTCGTTTGAATTGGTATTGTCGTTTTCTTCAGAAGCGGGCTTTTCTTTCTTCTCCCACATCTTCTGCCGCTGGCAGTAGTAGCCGAGTAAATACTCACCCGTGAGCGGCTTGTTACTGGTGAATTCTTCGGGAGATACGAACAAATCTTTGACTTGCTCAATCAGACGCTTATAGTAAGACGCCTTGTCTCCTTGCCGCATGAAATAAGGTGTAAGCAGTTCGTGAATTTGTTTCCAAGTGCTGGATGGACGCTGAGAAAACTGCTGCATATAGCGGGTGGCATTGGTCGGGCGTTTTTTCTCCGCTTCCGAGAGCGTGCGTTCCTCCATCACGTCGGCGATGGCA
Source organism: Chloroflexota bacterium (assembly GCA_024434165.1). Taxonomy (GTDB): domain Bacteria; phylum Chloroflexota; class Anaerolineae; order Anaerolineales; family Villigracilaceae; genus Villigracilis. The sequence continues at coordinate 4,230 of QMIW01000096.1, forward strand.
AGAAGCCTGCCAAAGAGGTAATCTCTTGTGTTTCGGGTTTCATCGAGCGACATATCGAAGTTCTCCTTTCCATATTTGTATTTTCGGTAGAGCGCGCAGGCAATCGTGAGCGCCTTGCTCCAGTCGTAACCACTTAAGCCAGCACGGTTGGACGCCCGCCTGATCACCGACTCGACCAAATCGCGCGGGATAGGCTGACCGTCCACAATACAGGGGAGCAGTCGTTTGATGGTGGCTTTTTTGAGTTTGTCGTCCAGGCGGCTGCCATAGGCGGCTTCGGCAATATCGGCAGGGGCGGGCGCGCCGATGAAGGGAACAGAATACTTGCGGGTTTTCCCTTTTTCATCCTGCCTCTCGACTAGATGATAGGTATGCCGCCAGGCGCACGTCTCGTGCCAATTTTCAATGCGTTCAAGAAATTCAGAACCTTTCAGAGCGCGGTAATACACAATGGACAACCGCCCTGGCGTGGCTGAATCCACAGCCATCACAACCACATCTTCGCGTTCTTGGATTTCCGTACGGTAACCTGCGATTTTCTTTTTCAGGCTAACGCCGACCTCTTGGGCAGTGTCGGCAAGGTGGTCTTCTTCGGTGGCTAATCCACTATAAAATGCCTCGTAAGTATCTTGGGTGGGTTGTGGTACTTTTGCGCCCGAAACTGCCCAAGCAACGACGCCCAAATCGCCTTTGACATATCCCTGACGGTTCATCAGCCAGCGAAGTGCAGAATGGGCTTTTTGCGTAGTATCAAAGCCCACAGTCACGCATTCATAAGGATTAATGAATCTTCCTCTGTAAGTAAAATTGGATTGATCGTTGGAAGATATTAACTTTGCCTTATCACCATCATTCCGAATTTTTGCAGGATGCTGGTCAGCCGTAAAACTTTCTCTGCCCGTCACATAGCACAAAGATTTTGATTGTTTTGTTGCAGAGTAGTAGTCAATCCAAGACTGAATTACTTCAGGGTCATCCCAAACTTCTGCTATCGCATCGCCTCCTTCAACCCTCCAGCGCACGAAAGCGTCTGCCTGCCAACTTTCGAGTTTGCCAGTCTGCTTGTTTATTCGCCCAGGTAGCAAATCAAAAATGTCTGTTTCGGCATTTTTTCCTTTTTCGAAGGGGCGTTGGGTATAAAGCTTCCCTTGCTCGTTGGCAAACAAAACGCGGTTGGTCGCCAAATCGCTGATGACATTGCCTTTCTGCACATATTCGTAAATCGAACGGACTTTTGCAGGCGCGCCGCTTTTGACCCAATCGGACAGGAGTTCCATGTAGGACTCGAAGTAGTGGTCTTTTTCACCTCCGTAATTCTTGTAATCTGCTGCAAGATATTGCAATTTGTCACAAAGGGGATGTGCCGCTTCGCCGCTTGTGCGCCCTGCCGATTTTTCAGTGCAGGGGATAATCGTGCGCGCTTCGTTTTTTCCTACAACACGGGCACGTCGGAAATTTCCTCTTGCGTCGAGCGTGATTTCAATTTGTGCTTTTTGCGTGGTGTGACAGATTGGCAGAAGCGGCACCTGCTCTTTACCTTCTTCGTCTTCTTCGATAACGCCAAGCATGTTCTGGCAATTCTCATACGTCGTGTAAAGACTCTGTATCCAGTTCATCTCACGCCCCTCCTTCCGCGTAGCCTTCGAGCAAGCCTTCCTCTGCCAGCCCAATCGTGGCAGGTGGGTTGGCTTTCATCGTGCGCACGAACTTGCGGATGATTTCCTTCGGGTCGTCAGGCTTGGGGAACTCAAGAACGCCGTCAACCATCTTTGCCCGCCAGAACCGCGCCCAGAACTCGCCAGGCTCCTTTTCATCGGGGTAATCGAAGCCGTGGAACATCAGCCCGAAAGCCATTTCGCCGTAGTTGTCGTAAAAGCCCTTGCCTTCGCCAAATTCGCATGGCTCGACGTATCCCTGACATTCGCGCGTGCCGAGAAACACATCCCGCCTGCCGCCGCGCTCGATCATCCGCCGCGCAATCCAATAATGCTTGTGGTCGTTTCGGTCATTTGTCAGATCGGAACGGTGCTCGTTCCACTCGAAATGCGCCTGCACCTGATACTCGACATCGGCGAGATAGGTGTAAATGGACAGGTCGTTTCCGCCCGATTGATACTTGATGGGCTTTGCGCCGCGCGGCTGTGTGCGGATGGGCTTCATCACCCGCACTTTATCTATGACCCACACGATGGTCGGCTTCCAATACACCGAACTCAGGATTCCCTTCAACGCCTCGTAGGTCGGAACCTGATAGGAATATTTTTCGCCACCGATGCGGGTCAGCGGGTCGGTGAACAGGGCATACCTGCCCCACACCTTGAACGTCACGCTGTTTTCATATTGCATTGAGACCTCCTGTCTTTTGTGTCATTGCGAGCCCCGCAGGGGCGAAGCAATCTCCCAGCAACAATGAGGGGATTGCTTCGCAAAAAAACGCTCGCAATGACATTATTTGATAAGTACTTCCATATCGCTGACTGGTTTATCACTCCAGCCAAACTCTTCGCTGTAGTACTGCTCGTTGAGATAGTAAATTCCTGCTTCGGGTTGCACCTCCTTGATGGCTCCTGCTTTAAGTAATTGATCGAATTGGTATTGAAACAAATTGACCGAGTATCGCTGTGCCTGCTTGAGTAACTTGCCCTGTTTCTCCAGCCCAAACGCGCCGCATAATTCTGTGATGATTCTTCTGCCCTTTCCAATAGGAACAATAACGCCGCGCGTGGGCGAATCAATCACGCGAAATTCTCCGTTGGCAGTGCGGAAAGATTGCCGCAAGAGAATATCAGGCGCGGCATGATGAATGCTTGCATAAGCGTCGGCAGACAATTTATTTTGCGAAAGCAGATTGAACAAATCATCGTTACGTCCCACTGACGAACTTGCGCCCACAGGGTAATTCATTTGATCCTTTTGCGAATGATAGTAAAAATCGTAATATTTGGCAACCGCGTCCAACCCGATTCGGTCATTCCCAAAATCGTCAGGGGTTTCTCTAAAATCATCGAGAACCCGCTGGGCATGTTCGCGCCCGACTTGGATGTCCTTCAGTTTGTCGAGATTTTCCTCCTGCGGATTGACCACCCACACGTCCCCTCCATCCTCGCGCTTTCCGTGACGGTTACATCGTCCAGCAGACTGGGCAATCGAATCTAGCCCCGCCAGCGCGCGGATGACCGCGCCGAAGTCAATATCCACGCCCGCTTCGATGAGTTGGGTGCTGACGCAAATCACAGGTTCGTGAGCTTTCAATTTGGGTTTGATTTTCTTCTCCAACACAGCCATGCGGTGTGCGGGACACATGTTGGTGCTCAAATGATAAATCGCCGCGTTCAACTTCCGATCCTTGATTTCCTGATATATAGCTAGTGCCGAAGGGCGCGTATTGACCACAACCAACACGCTGCCTTTTTCCTGCAAGGCTTTTTCCGCAAGGTCGGCAATCTCGGCGTTGCTCAAACCGCCTGGCTTGCGCTCGTCATGCACTTCGACACGCTTCAGCCGTTTGAATAGCTCGATCTCGTCTGGGATTGGGATGATATGATTTTCTTGCGGAATGCTCAACTCGCGATAGGGATTGCCTGTCTTATCGAAAGGCGGCTGAGTCGCCGTGCAAAGCACGACGGTCGCGCCGCAGTCGTGGGTCAGGAAGCGCAGGGCAGTAGTGAACATGTGCGTGATCCTGATGGGGATGGTCTGCACTTCATCGAAGATGATGACCGAATTCGCCAGTTGGTGCATTCGGCGGGCGTCGCGCGTGCCGTAGCCGAACAACGCTTCCAAAAACTGAACCTGCGTGGTGAACACAATCGGCGCGTCCCAGTTTTCCGCCAGCAGGTTGTGACGCTTGCGGGTATCTTCGGACGGCACGAAGTTGGAGTGATGTTCGAGAACGACCTTGCCATGCTCGTCCTCTCTTTCTAGAATTTTCCGCAGTTTATTGGCGTTCTGGTCAATGATGGTGATATAGGGGACGATGTAGAACACCCTGTCCATTCCGTGCGCCCGCGCGTGATGCAGGGCAAAGCGCAGACTCGCCTCCGTCTTACCGCCTCCTGTCGGGACCGTCAACTGGTATATCCCCTTGGGTTTTTCCGCCGCCTCCAGGCAGGCTTGCGCCACCTGCGCCCGCAATTGATTCACCTCCAACGCCCGCCCAGGTTTCATTTCTGCCGTGTCCTGTACATACTCTGCATACTTCGTTTCCAACCGTTCGATGAGCGTATCCCAGGGGATGTAATTCCCATAATTTCGGATGGCTTCATTGCCAGGATTCTCGAAGTCGGCGGTGTTCAGGCGGTCGGCTTCCAGCAGACAACTGAGCAGGAAACGCGCCAATAAGCCGTGTTTGAACGGCAGCGTTGTGCTCGAATCATTTAGTTCTTTCGCCTCCTTGAGTTTCTCAACAAACTTTTTCTCGATAGGCTGAGCAAGAATCTCATCCAACTGTTTTTCGATATCGGGCAGCTTGCCCCGCGCTTCTGCCAGATGAGTTTTTTCATCAGATTTTGTAATTCGCTCTCCAAACTTGTTGTCGCCTGAAGGCGTCAGGCAGTCTATCAAACCAGAATGATGCGAAGCAATTGCCAGCGCCAAAAACTGCGCCAGAATTTTGCCTTCCTGTCCTCGGTTGGCGAGTTTTTCATAAGCTAATTGCGCCCCTGCGGTGGAGTGATCAACTTCGCCGCGTTTGGCATCTACAAAGTTATCGTCATCAGGACTAATCATGCCTTCTTTTGAGCGCAAATAGCCCTGAAATAGGTCGCTGGCTTTTCCAAAGTCATGCAACAAGCCCATGATCCTGCCGATTTCAGGCAACCCTACTTTTGCCGCAAAGCCTTCTGCTAATCGAGACGCCTCGGTAAGATGAGCAATTAGTGATTGCTCTTTTTTGTCTTTCCGCACATGAGCAATCAAGTCATCTTCTGGTTGGATTTCCCCCATCCCATACACCCTCGCCATCCTCCTCACCTCCTTCTCCAGCGCCTCCCTCAGTTCCTTCGGCTCCAGCACCTCCACGTCCGCGCCCCAGCCGCGCACCCAGGGGAGCATCTCGCGCCATTCGGCGATCTCCACGCTCCAGATGCGTCCGCCGTCTTCGGTCTTTTCGATTCGTTCCAGCGGATGCCAGACGCTTTCTTCCAGCCGCTGGATCACACCTGGGGTGGGGGAGAAGCGCAGCTTCACCGCGACGGGCGGACGGTCAGCATACCAGATTCCCCAGGCATGTTTGAGCAGCCTTTCGTCGTCGAAGGAATCGGGAATTTCAAAAGTTTCGCCCGTCAAGAAGGCATGCAAGATGCGCTCGATTTTGAAGGCGTAGGTTTTGTCGTCAAAGTCGCTCTGGGCAATGACGTACACGCTGTCGCTCCAAATCGAGGGTTCGATGAGGTAGGGGCTGATGGTGTGACGGGTAACGCCTTCATATCCCAGCCGCTGATACTCGATGCGCACCTTGCGCTGTTCCACCCAGGCTTGGGTGATGGTTTCGAGAATTTTGATTTTGTCGGGGTCTTTTTCATGCTGAAGCAGGCGGTCGGCGGTTTTGAGCAGGCGCTCCGCCATCGGCTGACGCAGCACCGCGGCGAGTTTTTCCACCGCGTTGGCGGCGTGCGGATGATGGAAGGGTGTTTGCCGCGAGGTTTTGCGCGCCGCCAGATAAAGCGTTAAGGCTTCATGCAAACTGACCTTGATTTCGGAAATCAATTTGGATTTTGGAATGCGGTACCGCCCGTTCTCATCCTTTTCGATGGGGTATTCCCTGCTCAATTCCCTGCGGTCGCGGAAGACGATGGTTCTATCCACGCCCAGCCGTTCCGCCATTTCAATATCCGAATAGGCGCGCTGGATGTACAGCCGCTTCATTTCTTCCAATCGTTCTGCTTTGTTCATTCCGCTCATGGTTGCTCCCTTGGGCATTGCGCCACGGAAAATTTCCCGCAGATTCCCCTTGCTTTATCAAACCTGCGGGATGGGGCAGGCGCACACCGCTATTGCCATTTGCAACAGCATAGCATGCCGCCCTGTCGGATTCTGCAACATTTTGTCACGGATTTTGCGAATTATCTTGGTCAAAGGGATGCAAGCCCCCTGTCTCGTCCTCGTAAACCAGCAGACCTTTTTCGTCGAGCGCAGGCAGCGAGCGGGTCACCTCCGAACGGTTTAATCCCAGCAGGCGGGCGATGAATCCCGCCTTTTTGCCCGGATTTTCCTGAACCGCATTATAGATGTTTTCGAGTTTTTCGTCATCGGTTTTTCGAGCCATGCCATGCCTCCGAATAAGTTGAGATGCTGCAACTTTACGGAAGGCATGTTGCAGGTACTGCAACACAGGGCAGGATATTGAGCAGGGGAGGGGGGATTCCAAAAGCCAGTGATCCGTATCACTGACCAGCTTTCAGCCTATTAGTTATGTGCTGCCGCCTCATCCATACGATTCTGATCGCGGTCACGTGCGGAGGGATGGCTGTAAAATGTGGGGGAGCGGATTTCCTTTAGGCGCGGCAGGCAAGACAATTGGAGTTATTTTGCTTTCGATAAGTATTATTATCGAAAACATTGACAAATCAAAGGAAGTTCGTATAATGAACGCCATGGCTGACCCTTCCGCCGCTTCCGAAGCACTGACCCCAACGATCTCCGACGCAATGCGGGCGTATTTGCGCATGGTGGAACGCTCCCGCAGCCGGCACACAATGCTTGCGTATAAGAATGCCTTGCAGGTCTTCAGCGAAATACTGAAGAAACAATCGCTCGATCCTGTCTCCACCCCCATTGGAAACCTCACCGAAGACCTGATCTCCCCGCTAACGGATTACCTCAGCGTGTTCTCACCCGCCACGGAGCAACTCTATTTACAAGCCGTCAAGGGTTTCTTCCTGTACCTCGACTCTGAACGCCTGGCAGGCATCAACCAATCGCGCGTTGCGGTGCTTATACGACAGCGTTCGCGGCGCCCCGGCGTACGTTATCCTCAATTCCCTTCGAACGATATTGAGAGGCTTTTGGCGGCGGTCGAAGACATCGAAAACCTTCTTGTTCCAGATGACGATTCTGACGAGGCGCTCAACGTTAAACTACGCGCATATCGTGACCGCGCCTTTCTAATCACACTGGCTGACACCGGCTTTCGTGTCCATGAAGCCTGCAACCTTCGCCGCGGCGATATTGACTGGAACGACCAGCGCGCCATCATCATTGGCAAAGGCAATAAACAGGCAGTTGTTCGCTTTACCTCCCGTTCACTGCAAGCCATCAAGGATTATCTGGCTCAACGCGCCCAGTTGGATGGAGATACGGGCAGGCAGTTAAGCTCCCTCCCTCTCTTTGCGCGCCATGACAAAGGCGCGGGCAGGAAAATCAAGCCCATGACCCCCACCACCGGACGCAATATCGTCAGGGAACGCGTGGAACAATTTCTGGGCGGGGATATGGCAGGCAAGATTACGCCGCATTCCTTCCGCCATTATTTTGTCACGACGGTCCTGCGCGGCACGGGTAACTTGAAAATCGCACAAGAACTCGCCAGGCACAAGAACATTCAAGTAACCCAGCGCTACACGCATCTTTCTGACGACGAGCTGGACAAAGCCTACCACGAAGTCTTTGAGCGAAAACCAAAAAAATGAGCCGCCTCCCCTGCCCCACTCAAAAACGGGACTGACAACGTCAGTCCCGTTCATTTACGCAATTGTCAATTCCTTGCGCTATTCGACCGCCTGCGGCTCGCCAAAGATGAAGTTATCCATCACCGCCACATCCACGCCCCCTGCCCCATCGTCGGGACCCAGCGCGCCGGTGCCGTATCGCACTTCCACGCGGTAGACAACCGCCTCCTCGAAAACCACGCCTAAAAACGAGAGTCCGCCATCGGCAATGGGAGTCTCAAACGAGCCAAGCGAGCTGCCGTCCTTGTCGAAATATTCGAAGGCGGTGTGTGCGGTGTCCACGTCCGTATAGACTGCGCCAAATCCGCGCACAGCAGCGGGGGTGTTTGTGCCCGGTACAAAGAAGGTGATTACCACAAGGTTGCTGCCCACCGGCGAAAATAGTTTTTCTTCGCTGAACGTCTTGAAGATTTCGGCATACTGCGGGTTGATGTTGCCAAAGCGCGGCAGGACCCCGTAAGGATTTTCCGCATTTGCGCTGACCATCAGCCCCTCGCCGGGCGTGTTCAGCACGATGCCGCGCGCAAGCGGCGCTTCGGGCTGGTTGAAGAAATCCGGTTGGTAGAAATTGGGCGCGGAGAGTTCGTCGGGCAGGCTGTCCCAGTTGATTTCGCGGTAGCCGGTTTCGCCTTTCGTGCCCGGCTCGCCGCCGTTGTTTTCACCCAGCAGGGCGCGATACTGTTCCACAGCGCTCGAGATGTCGCCGGCGGCGGTTATCACTTGCGGCTGGGCTCCTCCGCCGCACCCTGATATCGAAAAAGCGATAAGGAAAACGATAAATATTTTTCTGATCATGGTTCATGGTCTCCTCCCAAAAGATTATATGCTGGCGGCTGGATTCCACCACCTCACTTTAGTCAGTGACTGATATGTCACTTTGAGGATGGACGAATCCATTCGCTTCTTTCTTCGACGTAAGCCTGATACGCTAAAGAGAGGGCTTTTGTCCACGCCCCGGGCTTTCCCTGCCCCACCGGCTTACCGTCAATCGCAACGATGGGCACGATGCCGCGCGAACTGGACGTGAGAAAGGCTTCGTCGAATTTTTCATCCAGCCGCGGCGCGCGGTACTCGATGGACATCCCCTCCTCTCTTGCAAGTCGCAGCACGACGCGGCGCGTGACGCCGAGCAGGATGCCGTAGCGGGCGGTGACCAATACGCCGTGAGACTTAACGTGCGTGCGCGATGAATCTTGCGGTACCTTGACCGCATAAAAATTCGACGTCATCCCCTCGAAGATGCTTCCGTTTTTTGTCAACAGAATTTCGAACACGTCGCCCCGCACCTGTTTGCGCTGTTCTGCGCTTCGGGCGATGAAGTCCGTGTTTTTGATGCGCGGGTTGCGCCTTTTCATGGCGGCGGTGAGGACGTGGACACCGTTCCGATAAACAGATTCGGGCAGAGGCATAAACGGCTGGATGCCGATGTAAATGTCGCCTGTATCTTTGGTCAGAATCAGGCGCAGGCGGGATTCGCGCGGGAGGTTTTCCCCCGCCAATTCGGCGATGCGCCGGCAGAGGGTCGCTTCATCCACAGAGGGATGCAGTCCCAGCTGTGCGGCAGGAGCGTACAACCTTTCCAGATGCGCCGACAAACCGAGGACGCGCGTCCCGCCGGAGAGCGTGCTAAAGGTGGTGTAAAAGCCGTCAGAAACCCGACCCGTCAACTCGTCCAGGGAAGAGGCGGTGAAATCGAGCGGTTGATTCCCGCGCGGCGTGAGTCGAAATCCTTTGACGGTCATGTTAATCACTCACCAAGAAAGAGTCGTCCTGTACCAGCCATTTTGCAGTCACTTTTTTACCTTGCTCAACGCGGCGTCCCCGCCGTCGAGGACTGCGGCGGGAGCACTTATAGCGTAACATCAGTTAATCATTACTCAAGTTGCCACCTTCCAATAGATTTTCTAGGTTCCCCGCCCAAAGCCCTCACCCTGCCCTCTCCCATCGGGAGAGGGGGAAGTCATCCCAGAATAT
>QMIW01000004.1 GCA_024434165.1 Chloroflexota bacterium
GAGCGGCGTTTTCGTCTGCCTTGCCCTTCAACTTCGCCAGTGTGGCTTCGCCGAGCAGGGCGTCGTCGCCCATTTCTTCGTCGGTTTCAGCAACCGCCTGGCGGGCAGGGCGCGATTTCGGCTTGGCTTCCGGCTTGACTTCCTCCGCCTGTTCGGGCTCCTCTTCCTTGCGCATTGCCTTGCCTTCGAGCACGGCGTCCGCCATTTTGGAGACCAGCAGTTTGATGGCGCGGATGGCGTCATCGTTGGAGGGGATCACGTAGTCAATATCCTGCGGGTTGCAGTTGGTATCCACCAGCGCCACAATCGGGATGTTGAGCAGGTTGGCTTCGCGCACCGCCGACTCTTCGCGTCCCACATCCACGATGAAAAGCAGGTCGGGCAGGCGTTTCATGGTGCGGACGCCGCTGAGGCGGGTTTGGAGGCGGGCAATTTCGCGTTCGATCAACAGACCTTCCTTCTTGGTGAGGCGGTTGATGTCGCCGGAATCGCGCAGTTTTTCGAGGCGTTCCAGTTCCTGGATGCGCTGATACATGGTGGTCCAGTTGGTGAGCATGCCGCCCATCCAGCGCTCGGTGACGTAGGGCATGCCGCAGCGGACCGCCTCCTCCATTACGGTTTCCTGCGCCTGGCGTTTGGTGCCCACGAACAGCACCGTACCGCCGTTGGTGACTGTATCGCGGATGACGGTGTAGGCTTGATTCGCCAGTTTGACGGTCTGCTGGAGGTCGAGAATATGAATGCCGTTGCGTTCCGTGAAGATGTACGGCTTCATACGGGGGTCCCACTTGTTGGTACGGTGACCGAAATGGACGCCGCTCTCAAGCAGGGCTTTCATGGAAATAGTAGCCATTTTTCTCCTATTGCATCCGTTCTCCTGCACGCGGCGCAAGGGCGCCGGTGTGGAACGGGGTGGGTTTAGCGGGGCTGCTGACCCGCTCAGGGACGCTTGTTGCCCGTCCCAGGCAAGATGTCGTTCCCAGTTGGGGGATGGGAAGCGGCGGGATTATATCACAGGAATCAGACGATGGACGACAGACCACGGACCGCTGAATTCCGCCGCCATCGTCCACCGTCAATGATCCAATCGTCTATTCCCTACCCCACGTAATCGCACCACGTTTCGTATTTCGCCACTTTACCGCGAATCGCCTCGTGATATACGTTTTGGATTTCGCGCGTGACCCTGCCGGACTTGCCATCCCCGATTCTGCGGAAGTCAATTTCGCTCAAGCCGATTACCTCCGCCGCCGTGCCGCATACGAAGACTTCATCCGCGTTATACAACTGGTCGCGCGAGATGGGCTGTTCCAGCACCTCATATCCCAGATCCTTTGCAATGGTAAAAATCGTATGGCGGGTGATCCCCTCCAACACCGGCGCAGTGGAGGGCGTGATGATTTTTCCGCGCCGCACCACAAACAGGTTTTCACCCGTACATTCCGCAACGTATCCCTGCGGGTCGAGCATGATCGCTTCTTCAAACCCAAGCCGCACCGACTCGGTCTTGGCAAGGATGCTGTTGACGTAATTCCCCGCAATCTTCGCCTTGGTCATCGTCACGTTGGGATGGTGGCGGGTGAAGGAGGAAATGTTCGCGCGGATGCCCTTCGCCAGCGCCTCTTCGCCAAGATAATTCACCCATTCCCAGACCGCAATCATCAGGGCGGGCTTGCCCGAGTCAATATTCAGGTTCCATGCACCAGCCGTCAGGTACAGCAGCGGGCGGATGTAACACTCCTCGAACCCGTTTGCCTTCACGGTTTCCTTGACCGCTTTCGAGACATCCTCCGCGGTGTAGGGCAGGTCGCGGAAACCAAAAATCTCCGCCGACTCCAGCAGGCGCTCGGCATGTTCGCGCAGGCGAAAGACGGCGGGACCTTTGTCCGTCTTGTAAGCGCGGATGCCCTCAAAGACCGCCGCGCCGTAATGCAATGCCGCCGTCAGCATGTGCACAGTGGCTTTCTCGTACTCCACCAGTTTTCCATCAAACCAGATAAATTTGGACTCCATGCCCATAAGTTCTTCTCCTTTTGTTTCTTGACCACAGACCGCAGGCGATGGACCGTCAGACATCCATCGTCCACGGTCCATCGTCTATAGTCTTTTGATGATTTCATCCGTCATCTGACGGGTCGTCAACCTGCCGCCAAGGTCTGCCGTCCGCGCGCCCTCGGCAATCGCCTGCTCGACCGCCGCTTCGATGGCGCAGGCTTCGGATTCTAACTCAAATGAAAAACGCAGCATCAGCGCCGCTGAAAGGATGGTACCGACCGGATTTGCAATTCCGCTGCCTGCGATATCCGGCGCGGAACCGTGAATTGGCTCGTAAAGCCCCATGCGCGCTTCGCCGCCGGACCTCGAGCCTGATTCGCCCAAACTGGCAGACGGCAGCAATCCCATCGAGCCTGCCAGCACAGACGCCTCGTCCGTGAGGATGTCGCCGAACATGTTCTCGGTGACGACCACATCCATCGAAGCGGGAGCAGCCACCAGTTTCATCGAAGCGGTGTCCACGAGGACATGAGTCAACTCAACGTCGGGATGCTCCTTTCCGATCCGGGTCGCAACCTGCCGCCACAAGCGGGAGGATTCGAGCACATTCGCTTTATCCACCGAGGTGACTTTCTTCCGGCGTCCCTTCGCCAGTTCAAAAGCGAGACTTACGATGCGCCTGATTTCGTAATCGTAATATTCGAGCGTATCCACCGCGCGTTCGTGACCATCCTTGACCTCGCGCAGTTTGGGTTGACCGAAATACAAGCCGCCCGTCAATTCGCGCAGGACGAGAATATCCACGCCGGTCAACCGTTCCGGCTTGAGCGGAGAGCGGTCAACCAGCGCCGGATGAACTTTGACGGGCCGCAGGTTGGCAAAGACGCCAAGCCCTTTGCGCAGGGCAAGCAAGCCGCGCTCGGGTCGGTCCTTGGCATTCGGGTCGTCCCATTTCGGTCCGCCCACCGCGCCGAACAGCACCGCATCGGACGCCTGGCAGTCTGCGAGCGTTTCATCGGTAATGGATTTCCCGTATTTATCAATCGAACAGCCGCCCATCAGGCGTTCTTGAAAATTGAACGTGTGATTGTATTTGCCGGCGATCACGTCCAGCACGCGCACGGCTTCGTTTACGACTTCGGGTCCAATGCCGTCGCCAGGGAGGAGGGTGATGGTGAAGTTCATAAGTTTCCTTGTTTATGTCGTTGCGGGGAGGGTGTTCTTTCCGACGAAGCAATCTCCCACATTATAAGGAGATTGCTTCGGGCAAAGAGCAAGAGCGCCCTCGCAATGACGTATTTCCTCAATGCGCCACCATCAAGCCGTATTCCACCGAATCCGCAAGGGCGCGCCAGGAGGCTTCGATGATGTTGGTGCTCGCGCCGACGGTGCTCCAGCGGCTGGTGGAGTTGCGCGTGTCAATCAACACACGGGTGACGGCTTCGGTGCCGTGATCCGAATCCAGGATGCGGACTTTGTAATCGGACAAATGAAAGTCTGCGATTTGCGGATAATAACTCAATAATGCTTTCCGCAGGGCAAGGTCCAGCGCGTTGACGGGACCGTTGCCTTCCGCGGCGGTGTGCAAGACCTCGCCCTGCACACGCACCTTGACCATTGCCTCCGCAAAGATTCCGCGCCCATCCCGATGTTCGACGTTGACGAAGAAATCAATCAATTCAAACGGCGGCTTGTAACCGTATTCCTGCCGCTTCAACATCATCGCCACCGAGGCTTCGGCGGCTTCGAAGGAAAAGCCGCGCGCCTCAAGTTCTTTGATTTCGTTGAGCACCGGCACGACCTCGTTCCCTTCCACTTCCACGCCGTGCTCCTCGGCTTTGCTCAAGAGATTACCGCGCCCCGATAAATCGGAAACGACCACGCGCATCTTGTTGCCAACCCGTTCGGGTTCGACATGCTGGTAGGACTGCGCGCTTCGTCTCATCGCCGCTACGTGGACTCCACCTTTATGCGCGAACGCGGATTTCCCCACGAACGGCAAATGTTCATCCGGCGTGACGTTCGCCACTTCCGCGACAAAATGGGATAGATCATATAAATTCTGAAGACTGCCTTCGGGCAGGCAGCGGTAGCCCATTTTAAGTTCGAGGTTCGCCATGATGGAGCACAGGTTGGCATTGCCGCAGCGTTCGCCAACGCCGTTGATGGTGCCCTGCACCTGGATCGCGCCTTCACGCACCGCCACCAGCGAGTTCACCACCGCGCACTCTGAGTCGTTATGTGTATGAATCCCCAGCGGATGCTTGAGCGCGGTCTTCAATTCGCCGAAGATGCGTTTGACCTCCCACGGAAAGGTCCCGCCGTTGGTGTCGCACAGGACGACCGTCTCTGCGCCGCCGCGAATTGCCGCCTGCAGTGTTTCGAGCGCGTAGGCTGAGTCCGCTTTGTAGCCGTCGACGAAGTGCTCGGCGTCGTAAATGACGCGCTTGCCGTTGGCTTTGAGATACGCCACCGACTGTTCGATGATGCGCAGGTTATCTTCGAGCGTGGTCAGCAAAACTTCTTTGACGTGCAGCGTCCACGTCTTGCCGAAGATGGTGCAGACGGGTGTATGCGAATCAATCAGCGCTTTGATATTGGCGTCGTCCTCGGGTCCGCCTTTGATGCGGCACGTGGAGCCGAACGCGGCGATGAGCGCGTTCTTCCATTGCATGTCGCGTGCGCGCTCGAAGAATTCCACATCCTTGGGGTTCGAGCCGGGCCAGCCGCCTTCGATGAACGCGACGCCGAGTTCGTCCAGTTTTTGTGCAATGCGGACCTTGTCGTTGCCCGAAAGCGTGAAGCCTTCAGATTGGGTTCCGTCGCGCAATGTCGTATCGTAGATTTGAATGAAGGTCATGGTTATTCCGTGTTGCGTGAGCAGGCGATTGGAGAATTAGAGAATTGGAGACTGGAGACTAGTCTCCAATCTTCAGTCTCTAATCTCTGCTTTCGTACGCCGCAATCTCTTTCTCAAAACCCATAATGTAACCGAGTTCGTCCACGCCGTTGAGCAGGCAGGTCTTGTTGAACGGATCAATGGGGAAGGTGAACGAGCCTCCAGGGTAGGTAACGGTCTGGGTTGCCAGATCAACCGTCAGTTCGGTGCGAGGCGCTTCTTCCGCCAGATCGAAGAGCATATTGTGAGTCGCCTCGTCCACGATGATGGGAATCAATCCATTCTTCAAAGAGTTGTTGCGGAAGATGTCCGCAAACGAGGTGGAGATGACGGCGCGGAAGCCGAATGCGGTGAGCGCCCAGGGAGCATGTTCACGGCTCGAGCCGCAGCCGAAGTTGTCTCCGGCTAATAGAATTTGCGCGCCCCTTGACTCAGGCTGGTTGAGGATGAAATCTTCCTTTGGCGATTGGTCGTCGTTGTAACGCCAGTTGTAAAAGAGCGCATCGGCAAGACCGTTCTTGTCGGTGACTTTGAGGAACTGCGCCGGGATGATCTGGTCGGTGTCAATATCGTTGACCGGCAGGGGAATCATGCGGGAGGTGAGGGTTGTGAATTGAGCCATAAGTATCCTTCTGTCATTGCGAGCCATCCTGAGCGGAGCCGCTGATTGTCGCGGCGTAGTCGAAGGAGGGCGAAGCAATCTCCTCACTGTGATTGGGGATTGCTTCGCCCTATCGGGCTCGCAATGACGGGTTAAAGCATCGTCCTGACGTCCGTGACTTTGCCATGAATGGCGGTTGCCGCGGCAGTGAGTGGTGAAGCGAGGAACGTGCGCCCGCCTTTGCCTTGCCTGCCTTCAAAATTTCTATTGCTGGTCGAAACCGCATATTGACCGGGCTGCAACTGATCTCCATTCATTGCGATACACATCGAGCAGCCAGCCTCGCGCCATTCAGCGCCCGATTCCTTGAAGACTTTATCAAGCCCTTCCTGTTCAGCCTGTTTCTTCACATCCTGCGAACCGGGGACAACCATCACACGCACACCGTCCGCCACCTTGCGACCCTTTAGCAACGACGCGGCGAGACGCAAATCCGAGATGCGCGAGTTGGTGCAGGAGCCAATGAAGACCACATCCACTTTTTGACCGAGCAGAGATTGACCGGGCTGGAGTCCCATGTAGTTCATGGCTTTTTCAAAGGCGGCTTTTTGGGAGGCGTCAGTGAACGCGTCCGCGGTGGGGATGCGATCCGTGATGCGCATGCCCATGCCGGGATTCGTCCCGTAGGTGATCATTGGTTCGATTTCATTTGCATCGAGCGTGATGGATTTGTCGTAGACCGCGCCTTCGTCGGTGGGCAGGGCGCGCCACCTGGATACGGCTTTGTCCCATTCTTCACCTTTGGGCGCGAACTCGCGTCCGTGCAGGTATTCGAAAGTGGCGTCGTCGGGAGCGATCATGCCGGCGCGCGCGCCGCCCTCGATGGACATGTTACAGATGGTCATGCGCTGTTCCATCGTGAGCGAGCGGATGGCTGAACCAGTGTATTCGAAGACGTGACCCGTCCCGCCGCCGACGCCGATTTTGGCGATGAGCGCGAGGATGATGTCCTTGGCGGAGACGCCTTTTCCCAGCGCGCCGTCAACTCTTACTTCGTAGGTCTTCGGCTTTTTCTGAAGCAGGCATTGGGTCGCCAGCACGTGTTCCACTTCACTGGTGCCGATGCCGAATGCCAGCGCGCCGAACGCGCCGTGCGTGGCGGTGTGACTGTCGCCGCAGACGATGGTCATACCGGGCTGCGTGCGTCCGAGTTCGGGACCGATGACGTGCACAATGCCGCGGTGCGGACTCGCCATGCCGTGCAGTTCGATGCCGAATTCGGCGGCGTTCTGTTCCATGATTT
This sequence comes from Chloroflexota bacterium, assembly GCA_024434165.1. Taxonomy (GTDB): domain Bacteria; phylum Chloroflexota; class Anaerolineae; order Anaerolineales; family Villigracilaceae; genus Villigracilis. The sequence continues at coordinate 6,799 of QMIW01000004.1, forward strand.
TGATTTGTGCGGCTGCCATCGCATCTGCAATCGGAACATCGAGCGGCGTCGTGGGAATGGAATGATCCATCGTAGCGAGGGTCTTATCCGGGCGGCGGACTTTGAGCCCGCGCTGGCGGAGACCGGTGAAGGCTTGGGGCGAGGTCACTTCATGGACGAGGTGCAGGTCAATGTAGAGGACGGCGGGCGCGCCGGGTTGTTCGGTGACGACGTGCGCGTCCCAGATTTTGTCGAAGAGGGTTTTTGGTGTGATTGGCATAATGTTCTCTTTGAAAATGGAGACGAGAGACTTGAGACTAATCTCTAATCTCCAGTCTCTGATTATCCTGAGTCATCCCAACATCACTCCAAAATCATTCATCGCACGTTCATGCGTCTCCGTCTGCGCAACGATGAGCTTATTCAACGCATTGATGTACGCTTTCGCGCTGGCAACGATGATGTCGGTATCCGCACCGTGACCGCCGTAGACGCGCGGGTGCTCCATTTCGCTTTGCGCATCCATCATCGTGTGACCATTTTTCCCCTGAATACGAACCGTCACTTCACCGAGCGCATCTATCCCTTCGGTAATGGCATGGACGTTGAACTCGAGCAGTTCGCACGCGGCGTTGACGATGCCGTTGATGGCTTTATACGTGGCATCCACCGGACCTGTGCCGATGGCGGCTTGCGTGTGGACGACTCCGTCTGGTCCGCGCAAACGGACGGTGGCGGTGGGCATGCCCATCGTCCCGCAGGTGACTTGCATATCGTTGAGCAGGTACACATCGCGCGGGCGGTAAAACTCGTCGGCGATGAGCGCTTCGAGGTCTGCATCCACGATCACCTTCTTGCGGTCAGCCAGTTCCTTGAAGCGCGCAAAAGCCTGGTCGAGTTCCACTTCATCCAGCGAGTGACCCAGTTCCGCCAGCCGCGTGCGAAGCGCATGACGTCCCGAGTGTTTGCCCAACACCAGTCTGGTCTGGTTCACGCCCACATCCTCAGGGCGCATGATTTCATAAGTGGTCTGGTGTTTCAACATGCCGTCCTGATGAATGCCGGCTTCGTGGGCGAACGCGTTTGCGCCGACAATCGCCTTGTTCGGCTGCACAGGAATTCCTGTGTAGTTGCTCACCAGCCTGCTCACGCGCGCCAACTGCCGGGTCTGAATCCCCGTTTCCAAACCGAAGACGGGATGACGGGTCTTCAACGCCATCACCACTTCTTCAAGCGAAGTATTCCCCGCGCGTTCGCCGATGCCGTTGATGGTCACTTCCGCCTGCCGCGCGCCCGCGCGGATTCCCGCCAGCGTGTTCGCAGTCGCCATGCCCAGATCATCGTGGCAATGCACCGAGATCGTAATTCCATCGTGCATGCCTGGCGTGTTTTTGATGATGCCGTCAATCAGTCTGTAAAATTCGTCGGGCGTGGTGTAACCCACCGTGTCGGGGATGTTCAGCGTCGTCGCGCCGGACTTGATGGCTTCGCCCAGCACCACGTACAAAAACTCCGGGTCCGAGCGCCCCGCATCCTCCGGCGAGAACTCCACATCCGCGCACAGCGAACGCGCATACGCCACCATTTCCGCAACGCGCTGAACCACCTCTTCCGGGTCCATCTTCAACTTGTGTTTCATGTGGATGGGCGACGTGGCAAGGAACGTATGGATGCGCGGTTTCGCTGCCCCCTGCACCGCCTCCCACGCCTTGTCAATGTCGGATTTATTTGCCCGCGCCAGCCCCGCAATGACGGGGACTCTCGCATCAGACTCGCCGGCGGCTGGGTTGCCCACTTCGAGCGCAATCCGGCGGACGGCTTCCAGGTCGTCCGGTGAGGCGGCTGGAAATCCCGCTTCGATCACATCCACGCCGAGCCGCGCGAGGTGATGCGCCACTTCCAGTTTCTCTGCCGAAGTCATCGTCGCGCCGGGCGATTGTTCGCCGTCGCGCAGGGTGGTGTCGAAAATTTTGACGTAGTTGTTCATGTAGTCTCCTTGTCCGATAGTCTCATAGTCTGATAGTCCGCTGCCACACAAACCGACTATGAGACTAATGAACTATGCGACTATCCGACTATTTCTTCCAATTCTCCGGTCGCAGCGCCCGCACCGCCGCGCCTGCCTGCCACATTTCCGAGTTGCGGATGGCGGCGAGTTCCTTATCCAATTGCTCGCGGTAATCGGAACGGCTGTTGGCTTCGAGCGTGATGCGCGCTTCATTGCCCGAAACGACGCTTTGATACAAATCGTCGAACACAGGCGCGACCGCATCGCGGAATTTATCCTTCCAGTCCAGCGCGCCGCGTTGGGCGGTGGTGGAGCAGTTGGCATACATCCAATCCATGCCGTTTTGCCCGACCAGGCGAATCAGCGACTGGGTCAATTCCTCCACCGTTTCATTGAACGCTTCGCTGGGCGAATGTCCGTTTCTGCGCAGGACGTTATATTGCGCCTCCATCACGCCCGCCAGCGCGCCCATCAACACACCGCGCTCGCCTGTCAGGTCGGAATACACTTCCTTTTCAAACGTGGTCGGGAAGAGATACCCCGCGCCAATCGCAATGCCCAACGCAATCGCGCGTTCCCTTGCGCGTCCTGTCGCATCCTGGTGGACGGCGAAACTGGCGTTGATGCCCGATCCTTCGAGGAAGTTCTCACGCACACTGCGCCCCGATCCCTTCGGCGCGACCAGCGCCACGTCCACGTGCGGCGGGGGGATCACGCCGGTATCATCTTTGAATGTGACCGAGAAGCCGTGCGAGAAGTACAGCATGTCGCCTTCGTTCAGGCATTCCACGATCTTCGACCATTCCGAGCGCTGACCGGCATCGGACAGCAGATATTGGACGACCGTCCCGCGCTCCGCGGCTTCTTCCACAGAGAACAGCGTCTCACCGGGAACCCAGCCGTCTGCCACCGCCTTGTCCCAATTCTTCGTCCCCTCGCGCTGACCGATGATGACCTTAATGCCGTTGTCGCGCATGTTCATCGCCTGCGCCGGTCCCTGCACGCCGTAGCCCAGCACCGCCACGACTTCATCCTTCAACACTTCCCGCGCCTTCTCCAACGGGAATTCCTCCCGCGTCACGACTTCCTCTTCCACACCGCCAAAGTTGATTTTTGCCATAATAAATTCTCCTTTTTTATGTCATTGCGAGGAGCCCGAAGGGCGACGAAGCAATCTCCTCGTCAGTTGGGGATTGCTTCGTGACGCCGAGGCGCCACTCGCAATGACGATGTTGTTGTTACGGCGCCATCTCCGCCAGTTCCAGCACGTCTTCGTAACGGTTGCCGTTCGTCCCCGCCACGCGGCGCACGCCGTCGGTGACGCCGCGCGTCATCGAGACCTGACCCGTCCGCACCATTTCCACGATGCCGATCGGGCGCAGGAGTTCGATCATGCCTTCGATCTTGTCCTCCGTGCCCGTGACCTCGACGATGACCGAATCCGCCGCCACGTCCACGATGTGGGCGCGGAAGATCTCGGCGAGACCGTTGACCTCGGCGCGGCGTTCGGGTCCAACCTGCACTTTGATCAGAGCCAGGTCGCGGGTCACCGAAGGTTGATGCGTGACGTCCTGCACGTCAATCACGTTGACCAGCTTGTACAGGTTCGCCTCGATGCGGTGCGCGTCCACGTTACCGTTCGGGCAATCCACCACGATGGTCATGCGCGAGACGTCCGGGTTATCCGTCCGCCCGACGGCGAGGGACTCGATATTGAAATTGCGGCGGCGGAACAGCGATGCCACGCGGTTCAACACGCCGGGTTTGTTTTCTACAAGTGCGATGAAGGTGTAATTCATAATCAATTCTCCAATTCTCATTATGTCGTTGTGAGGAGCGAACGGAGTGAGCGACGAAGTAATCTCCCATTTGAAAGAGGAGATTGCTTCGGGCTATCGCCCTCGCAATGACATTATGCTTTCACCGGTCTCCGTATCATTTCATGCAGCGCCGCGCCCTGCGGGACCATCGGGTAGACGGCGTCCTCCTGCTCAACTTTGAACTCGAGCACCACGGGACCTTCGGTCTTGCGCGCCCACTCGATGGCTTCGTCAACTTCTTCGCGCTTAGTCACGCGCCGAGCGGGGACGCCATGTGCTTCGGCAAGTTTCACAAAATCGGGCGTGAGCATGTTCACGGCGGAATAACGCTTCTCGAAGAAGAACTCCTGCCACTGGCGCACCATGCCGAGGAAGTTGTTGTTCATGATGGCGACCTTCACGTTCGCGCCCTCCTGCACGGCGGTGGTCAACTCGGCAGCGGTCATCTGGAATCCGCCATCGCCTGCGATCGCCCAAATCTCCTGGTCTTTCGCCGCGAACCACGCGCCGATGGCGGAGGGGAGACCAAAGCCCATCGTCCCCGCGCCGCCCGAAGTGATCCAGCGATTCGGCTTTTCCAGTTGATAGTATTGCGCCGCCCACATCTGGTGTTGACCCACGTCCGTGGTCACAATCGCGTTGCCGCCGGTCGCCTTCCAAATATCGGCGACGAGATGCGCCACGTACAACTTGCCGTCGTCCTCCCAGTTCATGATCGAGCGTGAGTCGGATTCGTCCTTCCAGCCCTGAATCTCCGCCAGCCACTCGTCGTGCTCGTACTCATCCACCAGCGGAATCAGATCGGTCAGGACGGTTTTCAGATCGCCGACCAGCGGCACATCCACGAAGACATTTTTGTGAATCTCGGAGGGATCAATCTCGATGTGAATTTTCCTGGCGCGCGGCGCGTAGGTCTTCAACGTGCCGGTCACGCGGTCATCGAAGCGCATGCCGAAGGCGAGGATCAGGTCGGAGTTCTGGATCGCCATGTTCGTGTACGCTTCGCCGTGCATGCCCATCATGCCGAGGCTCAACGGATGCGATGCCGGGAACGCGCCCAGTCCCAGCAGTGTGCTCGCCACCGGGGTCTGTGTCTTGACCGCGAACTGCATCAACTCTTCTTCAGCCTTGGACATGATCACGCCGTGTCCGCACAGGATGATCGGCTTCTTCGCCCGCTCGATCAACCCGACCGCCTGATCCAGCAGGCTGCGCGGCGAGCGCGTCACCGGCTGGTAGCCGGGCAGTTTGACATCCTCGGGGTACACAAACTCACACGACTCCACCTGCGCGTTCTTGCAGATGTCAATCAACACGGGACCTGGTCGCCCGCTGCGCGCAATGTAGAACGCTTCGCGGATGGTGTCGGCGATCTGATCAGCACGGGTAACGAGGTAGTTGTGCTTGGTGATCGGGAGCGTGATACCCGTCACGTCGGTCTCCTGAAACGCGTCGCCGCCGATCAAGTGCGCCGCGACCTGCCCGGTGATGAACACGACCGGAACCGAGTCCATCATGGCGGTCGCGATGCCCGTCACAAGATTCGTCGCGCCGGGACCCGAGGTCGCCATCGCCACCCCGACCTTTCCCGACGCGCGCGCGTACCCATCCGCCATGTGCGCGCCGCCCTGCTCATGCCGCACCAGCACGTGATGCACCGGGTAATTCAACATCGCGTCGTAGATCGGCATGTTCGCGCCGCCGGGGTACCCGAACACGACTTCCACGCCCTCCCGCACCAGACACTCCCAAACGATTTCTGCACCTTTTTTCTTCATTCTTGCTCCTATTCCTTCCGTCATTGCGAGGGCACTAGCCCGAAGCAATCCCCAACTGTGTGAGGAGATTGCTTCGCCGCCTCCGGCGTCTCGCAATGACATTAGATTTGCAACACCGCGCCCGTATCCGCGCTGGTGACAAAATACGAATAGCGCTTCAACCACTTGGATGTGACTTTGGACTCAAACGGAGGCAGCGCCTCGAGCCGACTCTGAATCTCCGCCTCGCTCAACCTGACGTTGAGGCTGCGCGCCGCCAAATCAATCTCGATCACATCCCCAGCCTGGAGCGCCGCAATCGGACCGCGCGCAGCGGCTTCCGGCGAGACGTGACCGATGCACGCGCCGCGCGTCCCGCCGCTGAAGCGACCGTCCGTGATCAACGCCACCTTGTCGCCCAGCCCCATCCCCATGATCGCGGACGTGGGCGAGAGCATCTCCTGCATCCCCGGTCCCCCCTTGGGACCTTCGTACCGCACGACGACACAATCTCCCGCCTTGACCTTGCCGCCCAAGATTCCCGCCATTGCCTCTTCCTGCGATTCGAAGATCACCGCCGGACCTTCGAACTTCATCATTGCTTCACTGACTCCGCCCACCTTCACCACCGCGCCCTTCGGAGCGAGATTGCCGAACAGAATCGCCAGCCCGCCGCGCCTGGAATGGGCATTGTCATACCGTCGAATGACTTCTTCGTCTTTGATGTCACAGCCTTGAATGGATTCGCCCAGCGTCTTGCCAGTGACCGTGAGGCGGTCAAAGTGCAGCATGCCCGTCCCCCATTGGATCTCGTTCAATATCGCCGGGATTCCGCCCGCGCGATGCACATCTTCCATGTGCCATTTGCCCGCCGGGCTGACCTTGCAGATGTGCGGAACCTTATCAGCGACAGAATTAATTCTTTCAAGCGGATAATCCACGCCCGCTTCGTTCGCCAACGCCAAGGTATGAAGCACGGTGTTCGTCGAGCCGCCCATCGCCATGTCCAGCGCGAAGGCGTCGTCAATGGCTTCGGGGGTGACGATGTCGCGCGGCTTGAGGTCGCGTTCGATCAGGGTCATGATCTGCGCCGCGGCGGTCCGAGCCAGATCTTCACGCTCCTTCGTCTTCGCCAGCGCCGAACCGTTGAAGGGGAGGGCGAGCCCGATCGCTTCCATGAGACAGTTCATCGAGTTCGCGGTAAACATCCCTGAGCAGGAACCGCAGGAGGGACAGGCAAATTTTTCGAGAGTCGTGAGTCGTCTATCGTCAATCTTTCCGGCTGAATAAGCCCCCACGCCTTCGAACACGGAGATCAGGTCAATCGTCTCGCCTTCGGGCGTCATCCCGGCTTTCATCGCCCCGCCGGAGACAAAGATGGTCGGGATGTTGACCCGCATCGCGCCGAGCAGCATACCCGGCACGATCTTGTCGCAGTTTGGGATGCAGACCATGGCGTCGAAGCGATGCGCCTCGATCATGGTCTCGACGCAGTCCGCGATCAGTTCCCGCGACGGAAGCGAGTACTTCATCCCCATGTGACCCATCGCAATGCCGTCGTCCACGCCGATGGTGTTGAACTCGAACGGCACACATCCCGCTGCACGGACCGCGTCCTTCACCAGTTTGCCGAACTCCTGTAAATGCACGTGACCCGGCACCACATCCACATACGAGTTGACAATGGCAACGAACGGCTTATTGAAATCCTCGTCCTGCAAACCGGTCGCGCGCAGCAAGGCGCGATGCGGCGCTTTCTCGTACCCTTTCTTGACTGTATCTGAACGCATACGACTCCTTTGACGGTTGACCATGGACGATAGACGATTGACAATGTTTGATGGTCCACGGTCTATGGTCCATCGTCCAATGAGTGATAACAAAAAAGCCGCCCGTGGTTAGGGCGGCTCGCTGCACTTACAAAAAGGTGTGATTTACTTCCTCACTCTCACTGCTGCCATCCTAACCGAAAACAGGTCCTTGATAATAAGGACCGCAATAAGGATGACAATAAGGGAGAGGGAGAAAATGCTGTTCATCTGGCTTTGGATATTTCGCCCGATTATAGGCAGAAACGGAAATTCGTCAAGGGCGGCTTTTTCCGATTCGGTCATGAAAGCCGGTTCCGCTTTATCCTTCTGGAATTCGGCATCGCAGCCCGAAAAATCACCTTCCGACAATCATCCGTTCTCCTTCGTAGAATTTGATGGCAACATAAGTGATGACCGCCGAAAGAAGAATCGTCGTCGCAGCCGAGATGACGACGTTCATCCCCGAAATCGGCTCGGAACGCAGGAACTGGTTGATCAAAATCTGCTGGCCAAATGTCGGGATGAGCATCGTCCAGAGGTCCGGTTTGACCGGCAGGAACGCCAGAGCAAGCCCGGGCAGCGATGGAATCAAACCGATGAACGGCAGGTATGTCCCGGCTTCCTTGGTGGTCCTGGTGAAGGATGCAATCAGGGTTTGAATGGCGCACGCCAAAAAGACGATTGGAAGGCATGTCAGAAACACCGCCGTCAGCGCGCCGACCCCCAAGCCGATTTGCACGCCGAGCAGCTCTTCGACAGGCAGGAAGTGGAAGATCGCCGCAAACCCCGCCAGCGTAATGAGCAGGTTTGTGACGGCAAACGGCATGGCGGAAAGCATCTTGCCGATGGCAACCCAGCCGCGCGGCAGGGGATTGATCAACAGCGGTTCGAGCGAGCCGCGTTCCCGCTCCCCTGCAGTGGCATCTGTGATGACCGGCGATGCGCCGTTGAAAATCGCAAAGATGATGAAATACGGCAGCATCGAAAGGAAGATCAACGCCTGACTCTGCGGCGTGGCAGTATCCACCTCCTCCACCTGTATTGCGCGGATCACCTCCGGGCTGACCCCGCGCAGGCTCAACCGCAGCAAACCGATGTAACTGCTGTAATTCTCCAGCAGGTTTTGCGCGCGCGCAATATCCGCTATCGCAGACTGGCGGGTGCTGTCAAAGACCAATATCACACGGGCGGTCTCCCCGGCGGAGAAATCCCCGCCATATTCCGCCGGAATGATCAACGCCACGTTGATGTCGCCGGCGATGACCGCCGCTTCGGGGTCGGCGGGCGCAGGCACGATGCGGACATCCTGCTGTTCCAGAAAAGCGATCAGGTTGGGGGCGTTTTCCGCGCCGGAAACGGGCAGGACCAGGGCTTCCTCCGCTTTCTCACGAAAGGTGCTGCCGAGCAGCATAATCATCCCGCCGAGAATCAAAGGTCCGAAAAGCGCCCAAAACACGCCGGTCGTCCAGCTGCGCGTATCGCGCAGGTTATCGAGCATTTCTTTTTGAAAAATCACAAGAATCTTCTTCATCATTCCAATCCCTCTGCCGAACCGATGGCGGCTACGAAAGCGTCTTCGAGGTTTTCCATGCCGGTCTGCCTCCGCAGGTCATCGGGGCTGCCGGTTGCGGAGACTTCCCCGCGCGCGATGATGACAACCTGATCGCACAACGCAGCGACCTCCTGCATGATGTGGCTGGTGAACAGCACGCATTTGCCTTCATCCCGCAGCCGCAGGATGAACTGCCGCATCGCGCGCGTGCTCATTACATCCAGCCCGTTCGTCGGCTCGTCGAGCAGGACATTCTTCGGGTTATGCACCAGCGTGCGGGCAATGGCAACTTTGAGCTTTTCGCCGGTGGAGAAGCCTTCCGTTCTGCGGTCGGCAATGGATTGCATGTCGAGCAGCGCCAGCAGCGAGTCAATTTGCCTTTCGAGCGCCTCCCCTGCCAGACCGTGCAAACGCCCATAGTAGCGGATATTTTCCCGGCTCGTTAGGCGGGGATACAACCCCCGCGCATCCGCCAGGACGCCGATCCGGCGCTGGACCTCGAGCGGGTTCTGGCGGATATCGAATCCGTCCACCTGGGCTGTGCCGCTTTCGGGTTTTAGCAGGGTGTAGAGCATGCGCAGGGTGGTGCTTTTTCCCGCACCGTTCGGACCCAGCAGCCCGGTGATTTGTCCATCCGGCGCGGAGAAGGATACGTTTTGAACGGCTTTGACCTTGCCGAAGGATTTTGAAAGACCTTGTACTTGGATCATCGTTGTTCCCTTGTCATGTCATGGAGTTTGGAGCTTGCTCCCGAATTACACCAGCACGCCGGCTGACTCCATAAGAATTACGGACGCGGTCCGCTGAAATCAACAAAAAACGGCGGCGGCTGGATTCCCTCCACACAGGCGGTATCCAACCCTTCGGTCGAGGCGCTCTCGATAAAGTCCTTGAACAGGTTGATGCTGCATCGGCTGGAAAGGTTGCCGTGCCCCATGCCGGAAAACACAAGATGGAGTTCATTGGTGAGGCTTTCGGCGACCTTCCCGGCATGCCAGGGCGGTGTGATGGGATCCGCCTCACCGGAAAGAAGCAGCGCTGGAACGTCCGAAACGACCGGTTCGCGGAACTCAGGCGAGACCACGCCCTTCTCCCATTCCGCGCAAACCGCTGCAAAATCCACCGTGCGGTCCACAAAAACGCTTTGCTCGGCGCGTTTTGCGGCTTCAGAAGCGGAAATCAGCGGCGCATCTTCCGTGCAGGTGACGGCATAAAACATGCCGTCGTACAGCCCCGCATTCACCAAAAACGCCTGTGAGATCAACGGGACATAATTTTCATCCGCGTATGCTTCATGGATGGAAAGCGGCAGTGTGGCGACAAGGTCCGGCACGTAAAGCGTGTTGAAAACCATGTTGGTAATCATCCGGCGTGTGACGGTCAATTCGAGCGGTTTGTTCGTCAACGGGTGCGGGATGGTGATCTCCACCGTGGATTCCTCCACGCGCGCGAGAAGCTGTTCGAACTCGCTTCTCAACCGGGGGAAGGTCGTCTTGCAGGCTTCATCCGCTTCACAGCGCGCAAAGAACTGCTCGAGCGCAGCCTGCCCATCCCCCGCCGCATCCATGAACATGACAAATCCCGGGTCTACGACCGCATCGAGCGTCACCGTGCGGACGCGCTCCGGGAACATGCGCAGGTAGACAAGCGCGGCGCGCGTCCCATAGGATGCGCCGTAAAGATTGACGGTCTCGTATCCCAGGGCGGCGCGCACCTCATCCAAATCCATCATGGCGATTTCGGTGGTGTAAAAACGAAGATCGGCATCGAGCGTTTTGGGGCAGGTTTTGAGTTTGGCAAGCGCCTGTTCTTCGGTCAGCGATTCGTCTTCGGGACCGAGGCAGCGCAGCGGATTCGATTTGCCCGTCCCGCGCTGATCCACCAGCACAATGTCGCGGTCTTCATGGATTCGAGTCATCAGCGGAATCATGGCGGGGAACGTCTCGATCGCAGATTGACCGGGACCGCCAGCCAGCAAAAAGAGCGGGTCCGGTTCGGGGTCACGTTTGATGGCGGGAATGACCGCCACCCGCAACTCGATTTGCCGCCCGGCGGGGTTGGAACGATCTTCCGGCACGGTCAATGTGCCGCAGCGCGCATCCACCTGGTTGCCGGCGGGCGAAGTCAGGGCGCAATCTTCCAGTGTAAGGGAACTCTCGGGAACAGCAGTCAGGTTTCGGGTCGAGCACGAAGCGGAAACCGTCAGGAGGAAAAGAAAAACGCAGCAGTATCGTCTCATGGCTTTTATCGTAAAGAATGGTGTCGAATCACCCACCGGCATATTATATTCGCAATATCATTCGTCGTCTTGTCCATAACAAAAATCCGGCATGCGTTTCCCTTGACACATCCGCAGCCCTGCCATAGAATACCGCCCAATTATGTACAGCCAAGCGGCTCACTTCACCATGACCATGACCACCACCTCCGGTACACACCGCGAGGCATTTGTGCATGGGATGAAGTAACCGAAACAGGGTTAATCAAAACACACAACGCCTCACGGAAACGTGGGGCGTTTTTGTTACCCCACCCCCGACCCCTCCCCATCACGAAGTAATGGGAGGGGAGCGAAGGAGAAGACTATGTCAAAAACACTTGTCATGAAATTTGGAGGCACGTCCGTCGGGTCGGCGGAGGCGCTGGTTGGCGCGCGGCAGATCATTCGGGATGCGAAAGCGGGTTGGGATCGCGTCGTGGTAGTGACCTCCGCCATGTCTGGCGTGACGAATCTGCTATTGGACTCTGCCGCCTCTGCTTCGCACGGGAGAGTTGATTCGTTACCCCAAGCCGAATCCACGCTGAGAGCCAAACACTTCGCCGCCGCGGACGCGTTGCTCAAGGATGAAAGCCTGCGTGAGGCAACGAAATCTGAAATCAATTCTCTAATTCTCGCCCTCGTGAATCTTTGCAATGCGATTGCCGTGCTCGGCGAAGCCAGCCCACGCGCGCTCGACGCGGTTGCGTCACTGGGCGAACGGATGAGCGTCCGCTTGCTGGCGGCGGTGCTCAATGATGCGGGAGTCAAAGCCCAGGCGATAGAAGCCAGTGAATTCGTCGTCACGAACGCGCATTTTCAGAATGCGCATCCTGATTTCAAAGTCACGACCGAAAAGACGCGGGCGGCATTGAATCCCTTGCTGGATGCAGGTATTATTCCCATCACCACCGGTTTTATCGGCGCGACGCCTGAAGGCGTCATTACCACGCTGGGACGCGGTGGCAGTGACTATTCCGCGGCGATCATCGGCTCCGTGCTCCCCGCCGATGAGGTCTGGATCTGGACCGACGTGGACGGCGTGATGACGACCGATCCGCGCATCGTGAAGGACGCGCAAACACTGCCTGAGATCAGTTACAGCGAAATCGCCGAACTCGCCTATTACGGCGCAAAAGTCTTGCATCCGAAGACCATTCGTCCTGTGGTGGAGGCGGGCATCGGGCTGAGGATTTGCAACACGTTCAACCCCTCCCACCCCGGCACGCGCCTCACCGCTAATGGCAAATCCAACGGCAAACCGGTTAACGGGCAGGTCGTCAAAGCCGTGACCGCCATCCGCAGGCAGAGATTGGTGACCATCGAAGGGCGCGGTATGCTCGGTGTCCCCGGCGTGGCGGCGCGGGCGTTCGGCGCGGTTGCTTCCACAGGTACGAGCGTTCCGTTGATTACGCAAGCCTCGTCGGAGCAGTCCATTTGCTTCGCTGTGCCGTCTGAAACCGCTCCGTCCGTGCTGGAGGCGCTGGAAAGCGCCTTTGTCCATGAAATCGAAGACGACGACATTGACCGCGTCTGGTCCACGGACGATATTTCGATCATCACGGTCGTCGGCGCAGGGATGCGTCACACGCCCGGTGTGGCGGGGAAAGTCTTCAGTCAACTCGGGAACAACGGCGTCAACGTGCTCGCCATCGCGCAGGGATCATCGGAGGTATCCATCAGTCTCGTCGTGGACGCGGCGGATACGGAGAACGCGGTCAAGACGCTGCATCAGTTAATTGTGAACTAACCCGTCATTGCGAGGAGGACGTAGTCCGACGAAGCAATCCCCAATATGGTGGTGGAGATTGCTTCGGGCGGAAGAGCACCGCCCTCGCAATGACGGAAAAAATCCAAAAGGAGAAATCATCATGCCCTCATCCCCCATCCCCGTAGCCGTGCTCGGCGCGACCGGTTCCGTCGGTCAACGATTTATTTCGTTGCTGGATAACCATCCCTGGTTCAAGGTCGTGGCGCTGGCCGCCTCCGATCGCTCGGTGGGACAAAAATATTCATCCGCCGCGCGCTGGGTGCTGGATGTGCCTATGCCTGACTATGCCAAAGATATGATCGTCGTCCCCGCCACCACCGAGGCCGTGCAAGCGCAGATCGTTTTCTCGGCGTTGCACACGGAGGTGGCTAACGAACTCGAACCACAATTCGCCAAAGCCGGTGCGGCGGTCTGCTCGAACGCCTCCTCGTATCGGCGCGCGGAGGATGTCCCGCTGCTGCTCCCTGAGATCAACGCCGATCACATCCATCTCGTCAAACAACAGCGCAAGAACCGAGGCTGGAGCGGGTGCATCGTCACGAATCCGAACTGCACGAGCACAGGTCTTACGATTGCGCTCAAGGCGCTCGATGAGGCGTTCGGCGTGAAGAAGGTGTTCGCGGTCTCGCTGCAAGCGCTTTCGGGCGCGGGCTATCCCGGCGTCCCTTCGCTGGACATCATGGACAACATCATCCCCAACGTCGCCAACGGCGGCGAAGAGGAAAAAGTGGAATGGGAGCCGCGCAAGATGCTGGGCAAATATATAGAAATGCTCGAGCCGCCGTCCTCGGCAGCGGGGACGCCGCCGGGAGCATATATAGAATTGGCGGATATCAAATTCAGCGTGCACACGAATCGCGTGGCGGTGATTGACGGACATACCGTCTGCGCGAGCGTGGAGTTGGCGCGTCCCACCGACCCGGCAACTGCGGAGGCGGTTCTACGTGCCTTTGCTACCCCGCCGTCAGCCAGGGAACTGCCCTCGTCACCGCGACCCGTCATCTCGGTCAGGGAAGAAGCGGATCGTCCTCAGCCGCGCCTCGACCGCTTGACCGGAAATGGCATGACGACAGTCGTAGGCAGATTAAGACGCGATCCAATTCTTGATCTTAAGTTTGTCGTTTTGTCGCACAACACGATTCGCGGCGCGGCAGGCGCGTCCATTTACAACGCGGAGTTGTTGGTGAATGAAAATTTGTTGTAAGCCGGGTTGACAACCTGACCCACCGGTGATATAACCCGCCGCTAACAATCAAATACTCGCTCTTATCCAGAGAGGCGGAGGGACCGACCCTGTGAAGCCTCGGCAACCGGTGTTAGTCACATAGTCGAATAGTCAGTTGGTCAGATAGTCAAAAGCGACTAAAGACCATGCGACCAAATGACTATCAGACTAAACATACGGTGCCAATTTCGGCAAATAAGAATGGCAATGCCATTCATTATCTGGAAGATGAGAGGATGGTATGTATCTTTCATTACCTCTTCTTGTACTTTCAGAAGAGGTTTTTTATTCCCCCTCTCCCTTCGGGAGAGGGCTGGGGTGAGGGATCTCTTCTGACGGGCGGGTACATCACACTCAAGGAGAGTCTCATGCTCAAAACAACAGAACGTCAATTTGGTTTCACCACCCGGCAGCTGCACGCGGGCTACGAGCCCGACGCGGTGACCGGCAGCCGCGCCGCGCCGATCTACCTGACCACCGCCTACGACCTGCAAAGCACGGACCGCGCCGCGCGTTTGTTCGCGTTGCAGGAGGCGGGCAACATCTACACGCGCATCGGCAACCCCACCTCGAATATTGTTGAAAAGAGAATCGCCGATCTGGAGGGCGGCATCGCCGCGCTGGAGGTGAGTTCGGGTCACGCCGCGCAGACCACCGCCATCTTTGCCATCTGCGAAGCGGGCGACCACATCGTTTCGTCGTCCAAGTTATACGGCGGAACGGTGAGCCAGTTCAAATACACCTTCCCGCGCCTGGGCATTGACGTGACCCTGGTGGACCCCTCCGACCCGGAGAATTTTCGCCGGGCGATCCAGCCGAACACCAAATTGATCTTCGGCGAGACGGTCAGCAACCCGTTCGCAAATATCTTCCCGTTTGAAGAAGTAGCGCAGATCGCGGAGGAGTTCCGCCTCCCGCTGGTGATAGACAACACCGCCGCCACGCCGTACCTGTGCCGTCCGTTCGAGTGGGGTGCACACATCGTCACACATTCCACGTCCAAGTACATCGGCGGGCACGGCGCGACCATCGGCGGGGTGATCGTGGACAGCGGCAAGTTCAAGTGGGCGGGCAGCGAACGCCACAGGAATTTCAACACGCCCGACCCCTCGTATCACGATGTGGTGTACGCGGAGGATTTCGGTCCGCTGGCGTTCATCTCGAAGGCGCGCGCCGGCATTTTGCGCGACATTGGCGCCTGCCAGTCGCCGTTCAACTCGTGGGTCTTCATCCAGGGACTCGAAACCCTCTCCCTGCGCATGGACCGTCACGTGCGGAACGCGCAAGCCGTGGCGGAGTTTTTGGACGACCATCCCAAGGTCAACTGGGTGACGTATTCGGGTCTGCCCAGCCATCCCGATTACGCCCGCGCCAAAAAATATCTGCCCAAGGGACCGAGCGCGGTGCTGGGCTTCGGCGTCCAAGGCGGGCGTGAAGCGGGCGCGCGCTTCATTGACAACCTCAAACTGTTCACGCACGTCGCCAACTTCGGCGACGCCAAGTCGCTTGCGATTCATCCCGCCAGCACCACGCACTCGCAACTCTCCGATGAAGAACAAAAAGCCGCCGGCGTCAGCCCCGATTTCATCCGCTTGAGCATCGGTCTCGAAGATATCGAAGATATTCTCTGGGATCTGGATCAGGCGCTTTCGTAACATCAAGTAGGGGCGGGGTTACCCCGCTCCTACAGGAATCATAAAATGCCCGTAAAAATTCCCAACACCCTCCCCGCCCGCGTCACGCTCGAACGCGAGAACATCTTTGTCATGGACGAAGAGCGCGCCATCCATCAGGATATCCGCGCCCTGCGCGTGGCGATTCTGAATCTCATGCCGACCAAGATCGCCACCGAGACGCAGCTTCTGCGCCTGCTCTCCAACTCCGCGCTTCAGGTGGAAGTCACGCTCCTCCATACCGCCACCTACGAATCCAAAAACACCGACGCCGATCATCTGCTCAATCACTACGCCACCTTCAACGAGGTGCGCGGCGAAAAGTTCGACGGTCTCATCGTCACCGGCGCGCCGGTGGAGCAGATGCCCTTCGAAGAAGTGGATTACTGGACGGAACTCACCCAAATCTTTGATTGGGCGGAGACCAACGTCGAATCAACTTTCTACATTTGCTGGGGCGCGCAGGCGGGACTCTACCATCGCTATGGGATTCCGAAATATGACCTGCCCCGCAAGATGTTCGGAGTCTTCGAGCACCGCCTCTTAAACCGGACCTCAAGCCTGCTGCGCGGCTTCGACGACATTTTCCTCGCCCCGCACTCCCGTCACACCGAGATCCGCCGCGCCGATGTGGAGAAGGTGAACGATCTGGATATCCTCGCCGAATCAGACGAAGCCGGACTCTACATCCTCGGCTCGAAGGACGGGCGTCACCTCTTCATCACCGGTCACTCGGAGTACGATCCGCTCACGCTCAAAGCCGAATACGACCGCGATGTCAACAAGGGATTACCGATTCACGTCCCCAAAAATTATTACCCCAACGATGACCCCAGTCAGCCTCCCACCGTCCGCTGGCGCGGGCATGCAAATCTGCTGTATTCAAACTGGCTGAATTATCACGTCTACCAGGTCACGCCATATGATGTGAATCAGATTCCTCGAACAAATAGGGCGGGATAATATCCCGCCCTGCGAAACAATCGTTTATTTTCGAACCGGCTCATAGTCGCGCCGGATGGAAGGAGCCTGGATTCGGCCCATCGAAGCGGAAACAGCCATCCCGTCAAGGAAGAGGCGTTTGTCTTTTCAGGCAGGCTGATAGCGCTGATATACAACACCGGTCGGAAGCGCAGAGGATTCGATCAGTCTCAAATTGAGGCGCTTCCCCTCCGGGAACAATCGCTTGCCGCCGCCGAGCGCCAGCGGATAGACATGCAAAACGATTTCATCCACCAGGTCGTGTTCGATCAATGCCTGAACCAGAACGCTGCTCCCATCCATGATGATGTTTTTGCCGGGCTGGCTTTTCAACTTGCGGACTTCCTCGATGACATTCCCGCGAATGATGGACGAATCGCGCCAGGCATCTGCGGACTTCAACGTGGACGAAACGACATACTTCTTGAAGCCGTTGAACGGGTCTTCCGCAGGATTGGGATTGAACGCTTCACCATGACCCTGCCAGGTCTTTCGTCCCAGCAGCAGGGTATCGGCATCCGCAAAGATCTGACCGAAGTGGGCGCCAATCTCGTCATGCCAGTAAGGAAGTGTCCAACCGCCGTGCGCAAAACCGCCGTCGGTATCCTCCGTAGGGCTGCCCGGCGCCTGAATGACGCCATCCAACGTAATGAACTCGTGAACGATAATTTTTCTCATGGTTTCTCCTTTTGGTCATTAAAGTTGAACCCATCTTACCGGTTCAAGGAGATTACGTCTTGGAAAAAAACGACATTATGTTGAACTGCCAGATTGGAGGATTTGGACCGGCGTCCGACCGTAATACCGCCTCAGCGAATTCGTGAGATGCGCCTGATCGAAGTATCCGGCTTGATGGGTCGCATCGAGAATGGGAACTCCGCTTTGCAGCAACTCAACCGCCTTGCGCGCCCGTTCCACCTGTTGAATGGCTTTATAGGTCAGCCCGGTGACATGCAAAAAACGGCGCTGAATGGAACGCAGAGAAAGGTCATAAGATTTTCCGCGCAGTACATCGGCTACGAGTTGGTCGTGCGCAACCAACTCTTTGCGCATCAATCTCCCTATAAACGTATCCATGTTATCAAAGGTCGGGAATTGCCATGTTTCCCCAAAAAACTGAAATGTATTTTTACCCGTCCCAGATAAATGGACCTCTTCGTCAACCAGTTTATATCCCGGCAGGTTCGGCATGAACGTGCCGTGTTTGAAAATGATCCCCAAAAATTCAGCATCTTCGGGAATGGGCGCTGGTGAGGCTTGCGTCTCCGGTCCGCGCAGGCTCAGGGTGATCTTTTCGCGTTGCTTGGTGACGACCATTTCCCATTGTGTGGTGGCATTCGAAATGAACGAACCGCCGCCCACACTGCGCGCCTGATAAATGGCATCCACAAAAGGAAGGTCAGAAGGTCGCGTATCGAGGTCTACTATCATCTAAAGATTTTCCTGCATACCGATAAGTGGCTTTTTACTTCCAGCAAGAAGTTTACTTCTTTTTTTGGTGCATATATGATTCGACCAATTTGATCAAGTCTTTCAAGGCTTTTTCCAGCAAAGGCTTCTTCGATTTTATCTCCTGCATATTCCCAAAATATGCCATGCGCCTGTCCTTGTAATCGCCTTCAAGCAATTCGTTTTTGACCTTTGAGATCAATGGATTATGGAACACAAGGTGAATTCGTTTGATCTCCCGCAAATTGAACGTCACCAAATACTCGCCTTTGTAATTAAACGATGGTGCATTCCATTTAATTTCTTCGTGGATGTCTTTATTGACGCCCTTGATAATGGACCGAAGCGCCTCGATCTCCGCCGTGAGCGGGTGATTCAGTTCCCGAAGGAATTCCTCCACCTTATCCGTTCGGCTGACGGGCGAGCCTTTCTTCCTCAGCGTCTTCCCTGCCCGCCCTTGTTTAAAGGACAGTCCTTCCGCTTTCAACGCTTCACGCAAAATTTCCAACGCCTTTGGTCCCATTCCATGCAGTTGTGCAATCTCCGCTTCAGTGACCCTGGTCAACTGTTTGAGGTTTGTATATCCTGCTGCTTCGAGGGCACGAGTGGCGGGAGCGCCGATCTTTGGGAAATTAGAATTTGCCATGTCATCTCCTTATGCCAACTCGCCATCAGGCAAAGCCTCGGGTACATGATTCATGTATCGTTCGGAAAGCAAGCGATAATATTTTGTATTCATGGCAAACAGGGTCAGGATCAACCCGATAATGCCGGTCACTGTGAACACCAAAGCGATGCCTCTATCGGCTCCGGTGCCGAACCAACCGCCGATGAGACCAACGCCTGCGCCCGTGGTCATGAACGGGATGAAGAAAGTCTCGGCAATGGGACCAATCAAAAACGTCGTTAGAGGCGAAGCAGATTGTTCCACGCTATGGGCGAAACCAAATACCCGTCCCTGTCTCTCATGCGGAACCACTTTTTGAAGAATCGTCTGCTCGGCGGCTTCGATAAACGGCACAACACTGATGTAAATGAACATGCCCACTGAAAGCAAGATGATGGACGGCTGGATGGTAAAGACCGCTGAGATGACCCAGATGATGATATTTGCGGCAAACATCGCCACCAGCGGATTTTTGCCCAAACCATATTTTGATATGAACAAACCGCCCACGATGAATCCGCAACTGATCACGGCAAAGAGAAAGCCCCATGTTTCGACGGAAACCAGGGAGAGCCCATAGGCATCCATGAGCCCCATGAATGCGCCGCCTAAAAAGTTATTGATGGTGGTGAAAAGGATCAACGCCAGCAGCCCGGGTATCGCCTTGACCACCGCATAGGTGCCGCGCAGATCCACCTTGGGTTGATGATCGAGATGCACGATCTCTTTTTCGGGAATTTGTAAAAACCACATGTGCAGAATCGAAAGTATCATCATGACGATTCCAAGCATCAGCACATAGAACATGCCGCCCAGCCCGACCAGCACACCGCTGATGGCGGAACAGATCAGGAAGGCAATGCCAAAGGCGGTGCCCACCAGCCCGTTGGCTTTGGCGCGGTCATCTTCGGGAATCAAAATGGTGACGAGGGTTGGCACCGCAATCGAACGGATGTTGCCGGCAATGACACCCACCAGCAACAGCGGAGCGAAAACCCACAGCACAAGGCTGGTGGGACTCTTCCATGTTTCGGCAGGGTAGATCAGGTAAACGATGAAGCCGATGATGTAAATGCTCAACGAGATCGCACCCGAAAGGATCATCACTGTCTTTTTCTTGTTGTGATCCACCAGGCTGCCGAACCAAATTCCCAGGGCGGCGGTCAGCACCAGATAAATGCCCGAAATGATCGAGGTGGCTGTGACGGACTTTGTTTCGAGATACACGAAAAAGATCAACGCAAACCAAACCGTCATATTCGTCACATTGGACAGAACCGTATTTACTAAAATTTGATAAAAGGTTTTCACAGCATATCCTTGTCTATTTCTAAAACATTCCAATTCTCTTTATCGAACAAAACGAAAACGCAGGTGAGTCCTTCCGCCAGGAAGTTCCATCACTTTGATGCGTTCAAGACGAATCTGAGTTTCGCCAAGATGCTCGAACAATCGCATCCCGCCGCCAAGCAGAACAGGCATGATATCCACTTGAAGCTCGTCCGCGAGACCGACTCTCAGGCATTGCTGCGCCGTGTTTGCCGCGCCGATGATATTGACATCCCTTTCACCTGCCGCCTCCTTTGCCTGACGAATGGCGCTTTCCAAACCATCCGTCACGAAGGTAAAGGTCAACTGCCCGGTCTCTTTCGGCTTTTTCTTGGGGACATGATGGGTCAAAACGAAGATCGGCACTTGATACTCATAATTCCCGGCAAACCAATCCGGGTCTTCTGACATATTGAATGTGTTCCGTCCCATCACCACGGCGCCGGTATTTTGAATGGATTCCTTACCCAGTTCGCTCTCACGCCAATTTGCAAGGTCGGTGTAAAGCGCTTCGACACTGCCATTGCGGTCATTGATGAATCCATCCAAGGATAGGGTCGTACCCAAAATCACTTTTCCCATGGCTGCCTCTTTCAATTACGGCATTGGAGTTACCAGTTGAAAGTAGTTACCATCCGGGTCAGCCAGTGTGGCAATCCATCCGCCTCCCATTTCATAAGGCGCCCGGATCACGGTGGCGCCCAACGCCTTAATTCGCTCGAACTCCTCCTTGACCTGGGTCGTCTCGAAATTCAACATCACACGCCCGGGATCCCTGGTTTTACCTCCCATTTCGGAATGTTCCAGAATGGAAAAGTAGTATCCGCTTCCCACCTGCCAGCCAAAAAATCCATTTCCATCATCAACCATATCCGCCGGTTTACCGAGGATTTTTTCGTAAAAATCCGCCAGCGCCTTGAGTTGTTTCGTTCCGATCATGATGGAATTCAGGTTTAACATCTCACACATCCTTTCTATATAAAACATTAGTGAAGCACGAATTTGAATCAATCACCTGTCATTGCGAGGTTCATTGCTACGGGTATCGCTTATCCGCCAGCAGGCGGAATATTCTGATTGAGCCGGAAGAGATTGGTCGGGTCATATTTCTTTTTGACTTCGACAAGCCGCTTCCACACGGACCCGGGATATGCCGCGCGGACCTGAGCCTGATCCACCGCCCCGAGGAAGTTGACATACGCGCCCTTGTCGCTTTGGCGTAATTTCTTTTCGAATTTGGAAACCCAGGCTTCATGTTGCTCTTTTTCTTCCGGGTTGGCGTACAACGCCGCAAGGTTTGCCATAATTTTGGATTTGCGATGGGCGAATGCCGTCGCTTCCACAGGCACGCGCGCCATTGCGCCGCCGAGTATGCGCAGTTGCGTCACTGCCATCATCGCCGTGGATTTGGCTAAGGTGTCGAGTATGAATTGGGCGACAGAACTGTCCACGTAATCGAGGAACATGGTGGCGGAGGCAGCCATGGGACGATAGTCACCGCTTTCTTCGGGCGGGAACATTTCGGAATATGCCATCGGGCGCAGCATGTCTGCATGGGGTGCGGCGATGGCGCGGAATTTGGACATGACCTGCTCTCCTGTTGTCACATCCCCTGCGTAGAACATCATCGCCATCAGAATCATCTTGCCATGAACTTCTTCAGCAAGGAAAGGCATGGGGGGCGCGGGCATAATGTTCAGGATGGTGGACAATTCATCGGGAGCAGAATCCGCTTCGGCTAAGAAAGAGGCGATGGCGTCCGCTGTGGCTGGCAGGATCAACATCCCGCCGTAGCCCTGATCCAATTTATGAAGTTTGAACTTGAAGCGCGTCGCCACACCGAAGTTGCCGCCTCCACCGCGAATCGCCCAGAAGAGATCGGCGTGAGATTTTTCATCCACATGAAGTAATTGACCATCGGCGGTGACCACTTCCGCCGCGAGCAGGTTATCAATGGTCAGCCCATATTTGCGGACAAGATACCCAACGCCGCCGCCAAGCGTGATGCCGCCAAGACCCACCGAACCCGTGTCACCAAAGCCGGTGACGAATCCATGCGCGCCAACGGCGGCTGTGTATTCGCCTGCGGTCATTCCAGTTTCAACCCAGGCGGTTTGATTCTCGTGATCGATCTCCAATTTTTTCATCGCGGAAAGATCGAGCACAATGCCGCCTTCACTCGTGCTGTGACCGGCTCCGCTGTGTCCGCCGCTGCGAACGGCGAGTTCGAAGCCATGCTCGCGCGCCAACGAAACCAGACGTGAAACGTCGCCCGCATCTGCTACACGGACAATGGCTGCGGGATGTTTATCCACGCCGCCATAGAAGACGGTACGCGCTTCTTCATAACGCGGGTCATCAGGCGCGATGACTCTGCCGTTGAATAAGGCTCTCAATTCTGAAATTGTAGGGGGAGGTAATTTTTGTGTCGTCATGTTAAAGTCTCCAAATTCTCTAAAGGTCGAACAGTTATTTTCCCTCATCCCCAACCCTTCCCCCGAAGGGGAAGGGAGTCCCCTCTCCCTGCGGGAGAGGGTTAGGGTGAGGGAGTATACGTCATTTAATTTTTCAAATATTCACTGGTAAGCGATTGCTTCGCTTTCAACAACTCCTTGGGCGTGCCTTCGAACATGACCTGCCCGCCTTTGCTGCCGCCTTCGGGACCCATGTCAATGATCCAATCCGCATTTTTGATGACATGCAGATTATGTTCGATGACCACAACGGTATTGCCCGTGTCCACGAGGCGATTGATGACTTCCATCAAGTGACCAATATCAGACATGTGCAAGCCCGTGGTCGGTTCGTCCATGATGTAGATGCTGCCCTGCTTGTGCAGTTCGCTAGCGAGTTTGATGCGTTGACATTCGCCGCCCGAGAGCGTGCTCAAGGGTTGACCGAGTCCGAGATAATCCAAACCTACATCACTCATGGCTTGTAATTTTTTGACCACTTCTTTGATCTCGAAATATTCGAGCGCCTGCCCCACGTTCATCGCCAGCACATCGCTGATGGACTTGCCGTTGAGTTTGTACGCCAGCACTTCATCTTTGAAGCGTTTTCCGCCGCAGACTTCGCAGGGAGTCTTCGCTTCATTAAGAAATGCCAAATCGGTGTAGATCACGCCGAGTCCCTGACAATTTTCGCACGCGCCCTTCGAGTTGAAACTGAACAGCGCGGGCTGCACTTTGTTCGCCGTCGCAAACGTCTTGCGGATGTCGTCCATAATGCCGGTGTACGTGGCGGGGTTCGAGCGGCTGTTCACCCCCACTGCGGACTGGTCAATCACAATCGCGTCGGGATGTTGATGCTGGAACACTTCGTTGATGAGCGAACTTTTGCCGGAGCCCGCCACGCCGGTGACCACGGTCAACACGCCAGCCGGAATATTCACGCTGACATTCTTCAGATTGTTGACCTTCGCATTCTTGATCGGCAACTTGCCCGTCGGCGTGCGGAACGAATCCTTGATCGGGACGGATTGCTGCATGTGTCTGCCTGTCAACGTATTGGATTTGAGCAAATTGGCGTAACTGCCTTCGTAGACGATCTCGCCTCCCTTCGGACCCGCATGCGGACCCACGTCCACGATATGGTCTGCCACTTTGATGACATCCGGGTCATGTTCCACAACGATGACCGTGTTGCCCTTGTCGCGCAGTTTTTGCAGCAACTCGTTCATGCGATGCACGTCGCGCGGATGCAGACCCACGCTCGGCTCGTCAAAGATATAGATCACATCGGTAAGGCTGCTGCCAAGATGTTTGACTACCTTCACACGCTGAGACTCGCCGCCTGATAACGTGTCCGTTTCGCGGCTGAGGCTGAGATATTCCAAACCGATATCCACAAGGTTCTGCAATCGTTCAAGGATCGCTTTGACCAATGGCTCGGCGGCAGGTTCTTTGAATTTTTTCAACGTCTCGATCAAGACAGGGA
The DNA here is from genome assembly GCA_024434165.1 of Chloroflexota bacterium. Taxonomy (GTDB): domain Bacteria; phylum Chloroflexota; class Anaerolineae; order Anaerolineales; family Villigracilaceae; genus Villigracilis. The sequence continues at coordinate 31,017 of QMIW01000004.1, forward strand.
TTTCCATGCTTGTCAAGTCGGCGATGTTGTAGCCGTTGATCTTGCATTTCAAGACTTCCTGACTCAAACGTGCGCCATGACACATCGAACACGGACCCATCGTCATGTACGGCTCCACAGACTTTTGCGTCCGTTCAGACATGGTTTTCAGGTCACGCTTGATGTATTTGTTCGTGAAGCGGTCAACGATGCCTTCGAAAGTCATGTTGAAATCTTTTGCACCGACCTTGGTCTTAATCTTCGTTGGCGGACTGTGCAACAGATCATCCATTTCCTTTTTGGTGTATTTGGACAACTTCTTATCAGGGTCGAACAAGCCAGTGTCAATGAGCTGGCTCCAATACCAACTGTTCACGGCGTATTCAGGGAACAGGATCGCTCCTTCGTTCAGGGATTTGGATGTGTCCAGGAATTTTTCCAGATCCACGTCCAGTTTGCGTCCCAAGCCGTTGCAGTTCGGGCACATCCCTTTCGGGTCGTTGAAGCCGAAGACGTTGGAGGGTCCGATATGGGGTTGACCGATGCGGGAAAACATCAGGCGCAGGATCGTGTTGATGTCGGTGACCGTGCCCACGGTCGAGTGTGAGCCGCCGCCCATCCGCTTCTGATCCACCACAATGGACATGCTCAGGTTCTCGATGGAGTCCGCTTCGGGTTGGGAATATTTCGGCAGGAAGTTCCGCACGAACATGCTGAAGTTTTCGTTGAGCAGGCGCTGCGACTCGGTGGCTATCGTATCGAATACGATGGAAGATTTGCCCGAGCCGGACACGCCTGTGAAAATGGTGATCTTGCGTTTGGGGATGCGCAGCGAGACGTTCTTTAAATTGTTCTCACGCGCGCCGTGAATCTCAATGTATTCCTGCGGCATGGTCTCTCCTCTAAACTCTTTATCCTATGAAAACAAAATGGGTGGGTAAAAGCAAAGTTGCTTCTGCCCACCCAAGACAAAGGAACCGATATTTTAGAACATATTTTCTAAAAAGTCAAGATGGAAATCATCTCAACTCACGGCTTTTTTCACGAGCGCGGCGATTCTTGCCTCTTCGGCGGCGGTCAACTTGATCAGGGCAAAACTGGCAGCCCACATATTGCCTTCGTCCAGTTTCGCATCAGGCTGGAAGCCGAGGGTTGCATATCGCACGTTGAACTTGCCTGCCGCCTGAAAAAAGCAAATGACCTTGCCGTCCTTATCCGCATAGGCGGGCATTCCATACCAGGTCTTTGGCATAAGTTCCGGCGCAGTGGCTTTGACGATCTCATGGATTCGCTTCGCCATGGAACGGTCTGGCTCTTTCATCTTTGCAATCGCCTCGAGCGCGGCTTTTTCCGCTTCTTCCTTGTTTGCAGCTTGTTTTCTCTCCTTGAGAGTTTCCTTCATCGCCGCTATTTCTTCCTTCGATAATCCCTTATACGTATTGCCGCTGGCGGCGCGTTTCGCAGGCTTTTTTGTTTCTTTCTTTGTGCTCATAAAAATCTCCTTATCAAAATCGGACCGGCTTGACACCAAACATGTTTAGTTATATAATAAAGATACTTTATTATAAAGATAATGTCAAGGGTAAATTTCTATGATGAACTCCACAAAGACAGAACTGAAAAAACGAGCTTTGGCAGCTGTGAGAGACTATGGGGTGAATTTGACGCTATTCCGCAACGCCATGAGCGAATGGGCGGGACTCAACGTAACCGATATGGAATGTCTGCGGCTCCTGTTCCAAAAAGGCGTTGCCACGCCTTCTGAACTTTCCAGGTCTACGGGTCTCACCTCAGGCGCGACCACCGCCATGTTAGATCGGCTCGAAAAGGCTGGCTTGATCGAACGCCGACCCAACCCCAATGACCGCCGGGGAACTCTGATCGCGCCTGTAGAATCGAGTTCCGAAAAAGTCGCAGCATGGTTTGAGTCGGCGCGAAACGCACAGGACAAATTGATCGCAAGCTATTCTGAAAGTGAACTGGAAATCATTGCCGATGCCTTCGAACGCTTTGCAAAACTATGGGACGATGAACGCAAGAAGGTTCAAAAGAACGCCTAATCACTCTTCGTCATACGCCTTTTGCAAATCGGCAACGATGATCTTTTTCATCTTAAGCATGGCATTGATCACACGAGTGGATTTGACCGGGTCCGGGTCGCCCATCAACTCGCCCAATCGCTTCGGCACGATTTGCCAGGACAGACCGAATCTATCCTTGCACCAGCCGCATTGCTCGGCTTCCGGCACGGCGGATAACTTGTTCCAGAAATAATCCACTTCCTGCTGGTCTTCACATTCCACATAGAACGAAATCGCTTCCGTGAAGTTAAAGGCTGGTCCCCCATCGAGCGCCATGAAACGCTGACCCGCCAGCTCGAAAATACCGGTGATGACCTTGCCTTCCATCTGCTCCGCGCCGGGCGCTTCCATGCCCTTTTCATAGCGCGTAATGGAAACAATCTTTGACTCCTGCTTTTTGTGAGGCGCGCCGTTGAACGTATCCACGTAATAGTTCATCGCCTCCTCACATTGCATGTCGAACCATAAACTTGGGGCAATCTTATTCATTTCAATCTCCTTTGGGTTTCTTTTTTATTTGCCTCTAAATGCAATTTAACGACTCTTTCAATTAATTTGATGGGCAGCGGCTCATCGAGCGGAAATTTCACCGTCCCTTTATCACTGACATAAGGCTTGATCTGACGTTCGAACGCCTCACTCCCCGCCGGAACCGGGTACAGCGACACATGCTTTTTCCACCCCGCAAAATGGATGATGTTCCTGCCGTTCCGTTCAAACGCCGCGATCTGATAACTGATTCTCTCTTTCGCATCCGGCGCCAATCTACGGATCAGTTTACGGATCTCCTGCAAATAGGCTTGCGACTCGGGTGGACACGCTGCAATATATTCGTCAATGGATTGGAAATTTGTCTTAGCCATTTCGTCCTTCCATGAGCGTCAATAACTTAGTGCTCGTATTCCAGTTCCGAATGGTCATATTCTGGTACACCGGCATACCAATGATCTTTGTGAGATAACTTTGTGAAGCACGGCTAATGAGACGTGAAAAATAAAGCGCCTGTTTGCCTGCATGAGCAGTATCCACACCGTCGCGGACTCGCACGCTTTTCATTGCCTCTTTCGATGTGAGCGGCTCCTTCAAAAAGATGACGTCATACCTGAACTTCTTCTCATCCTTGCCAAACCCATCCGGCGCATCGCGGACGATGGCAGCAAGTTCCTTTTGAGAGACTACAACAACCTTGGCGTCAAAATTGAAGCGTTCGGAAAGTCCCTTTTCGATTTGGGTCGTCAACGCCGCCTTGTCCTTTTCCTCAGATTGAAATAAGACATTTCCGCTTTGAATGTAGGTGACCACATTCGAAAAGCCCATCTCCTCGAAGCTGGCTTTCAAATCCGCCATTTTGATGATGTTCTTTCCGCCGACGTTGATTCCACGCAACAAGACAAGGTATTGATTCATTTAATTCATTCCCACAAAATATCATCCAATCGCTCATACCCTTCGCGGACACCCTTTTCCATTCCGCTTTGCACCATGCCGTCGCGGTCTGCAACGGACTGATAGACAGAATGAATCGTCACGCGGGTGCGGTTACCCGGCAACTCCTCCAGGGTCGCCGTCTCCAGCGAGACATGCCCGGGATAGCCTTCGAATTCAAAGGTCTGCACCATCCGATCAATGGACACCTCATGAAACGTGCCGTGAAAACCAAACTCATTGCCCTGCGGGTCTTTGTGAATGAAACTCCACTTCCCGCCGCTGACCGGCTCGAATTCACGGAGGATCATCTCATATCCATGCGGACCCACCCACTGGACATATAATGCCGGGTCAATGTGCGCTTTGTACACCAACTCACGCGGCGCATCGAACTCACGAACGATAAAAAGTTCCTGCCTGCCGGGTTCGGCAGTGACGGTTACTTTATTTTTCGAGGGCATGTCATTTCTCCTTTTTCATCTTCTCTAAAAGGTCATCCAAGCGATTGAACCGCGCTTCCCATAATTGACGATATTGCTCGATCCAATCGCTCACCTCGCCCAACTTGTCAAATCGCGCTTCCACAAAACGCTCGCGTCCCTGCGGGATGACGACCACCAAGCCGCACTCTTTCAAAATCCTGATATGACGTGAGACCGCCGGACGGCTGATGCGAAAATTCTCGGCAACGCCGTTCAAAGTCAATCTCTGCTGCGAAAGCAACGCCAGAATGGCGCGGCGGTTGGGGTCTGCGATGGCTTGAAATACGTCTCGTCTCATGGTTCCTTTGCGTAACCATTTAGTTACATATTATGGCAAGATTTTAGAACAGATTTTCTTGTTTGTCAAGTACGAATTTACCCTTTAAATCTTGGGTAAGACCCCAGCACCCGCAGCATCACTGCGTATTCCCCCAAATGGTCGAGCGCGCGCCGCACTGTTTCATCCTGAGTCGAGCCGATGAAATCAATGTAAAACAGATATTCCCACGGCTTGCCTTGCAGCGGACGCGACTCGATCTTGGTCAGGTCAATATCACGCAGGGCAAAAACAGACATCGCCTTGAACAACGAACCGGGGACATTTTTGAGCGTGAACACGATGGACGTCTTCGCCTCTGACTCAGGGACAACTGATTCTCGTCCGACAGCGAGAAAACGCGTATAGTTTTCCGCGTTATCTTCGATGCCCTCCTCCAGAATTTGCATCCCATACAATTCCGCCGCCCGCCTGGAGGCAATCGCCGCCACATCGCGCGCGCCAGACTCTTTGAGCATCTTCACACTCCCCGCCGTATCGTAGACTTGCTCGGCTTTGATGCCGTGACTCCGCAAATACGCCGCGCATTGTCCCAACGCCTGCGGATGGCTGATCGCCTTCTTGATATCTTCCTTCTTCACACCGGGGTTGGTAATCAGGCAGTGTTGCACGCGCAAGAAGTATTCCCCCACAATGTGCAAGTTATGCCGAAGCAACAAATCATAATTCTGGTGAATGCTCCCCGCCAGCGAATTTTCGATGGGCGCTAATGCCAAATCGCTATTTCCAGAGACGACCGAATCAAACATCACGTCAAACGACTCGCATGGGAGCGTTTCCACATCATTTCCAAAATAATTGAAGACCGCCTGCTCGCTGTACGCGCCGGGTTCACCCTGGAAGGATACTTTCATAATGACTCCATCGGGCGGGGAGACCCCGCCCCTACTGATAACTGATTACTGACAACTGGATTACTGTCTCTCCGCCCACTCCACGATCTTCCGAAATCCCGCTTCGACATCTTCATCCGAAGCCGCTATCGTCATGCGGATGAAGCCTTCGCCCTGCCTCCCAAACGCCAAGCCAGGCACGAGTCCCACGCCTTCCTCTTCCAAAATCCTTTCGCACATTTCCACCGAAGACATGTTCAAGGCGCGCAAGTCCAGGAAGAAGTAGAACGCCCCTTGGGGTGAAATCACCCTCAACCGTTCACCCTTCAATTCAGTGGCTATACGCAGAACCAAATCACGGCGGCGGGAGTAGGCGGCGCGCATCCCGGCGGTGACTTCCTGAATTGCAGGGTCGGTCAGCGCAAAGGCGGCGGCTTTTTGGATGAAGGGAGCCACGCAAGTGATGGAGTTCTGCCCCGCTTTCAACGCTTGTTGAATCACGGGCGCAGGCGCGGCAAGGAAGCCCACGCGCCAGCCGGTCATCGCATACGATTTGGACAGGCTGTTTACCAAAATCGTGCGTTCCTTTGCGCCTTCAAAATCTGCCACACAAGTGGGTTTACCCTCATAATACAAACTTCCATAGACTTCATCGCTGACGATCCACAAGTTGTGTTCTTTGGCGAAGTCTTGTAGTTTTTGCAGGTATTCACGTGATGGGAATGCGCCGGTCGGGTTGGAGGGATAGTTCAGGACGATGACTTTCGTGTGAGGAGTCAACGCTTTCAGCCAGGAGTCAAAATGAGGGACGAACCCATTCTCGGCGGGGGCGGGGATGCGGATGACGTTCCCGCGCAGCATGACTGCCATGTTGGAATGAGTCGCCCACGAAGGATCCGGCACCAGCACGTCATCGCCGGGATTCAAGATGGATTGCATCGCCGTGTAATAAGCATGGATGCCGCCGTGCGTGACAAGGATTTCGGAGGCGGGATCGTACGTCACACCTTCGTCGCGCTGGAGTTTGGCGGCAATGGCATTGCGAAGTTCAAGCATCCCAACGGATGGACCATAATGGGTGTGCCCTTCCTGCATGGCTTTGAAGGCGGCTTCAGCGATGGCGGGATGCGTGCCAAAATCCGGGTCGCCGACCTGCAAGCCGATAATTTTGTGCCCGCCGGCTTTGAGCGCGAGGATGCGGTCTGCCATGGCGACGGTGGCGGATTGGCGGATAAGGTCCATTTGTGTATTGAGATTGCGCATGATGCGAGTGTATCAAAGAAAGGAAAATCCCGTCAACGAATGGACGGGATTTTCGCAGTCGCCCCTTCTTCGTTATTGATTTCGCATTTTTTCGTAGAGCGGCTTGAGGCGGGTGTACATTTTTTTATAGACACCGTAATACATCTCATTGTATCGGGCGTGGGTTTTGGAATCTGGCTCGAAGGTGTCGCGGACGCGCGTCATCTCGCGGATGGCGGCGGGAAAATCCTTGTGGATGCCGGCGCCAACCGCCGCGTCCATCGCCGCGCCGAGACCGGAGGCTTCGTAGACGTGCGGACGCGAAGCGGGCAAGCCGAAGACATCCGCCGTGAGTTGCAGCGCCGCATCCGATTGACTGCCGCCGCCAGCGACGCGCAATTCGGTGACTTGAACGCCGCTGCGTTTGGCGGTTCTCTCCGCGCCTTCGCGCAGGGCATAGGCGAGTCCTTCAAGGATGGCGCGGTACAAATGCGCCCGCGTGTGCACATCGCTGAAGCCGATCACTGCACCGCGCGCTTCGGGTCCGGGGAAGACCAAGCCGGGAGACCAATACGGCTGCAGGATCAAGCCGTCGGAGCCGGGCGGGACGGAGCGCACGAGTTCATCGAACAAGGCTTCGGGTTCGATGCCGCGTTCGTCGGCGATGCCTTGTTCACGCAGACCGAATTGCTGTTTGAACCACGTCACCATCCAATAGCCGCGATTGACGCCGATCTCGAAATTGTACGCGGCAGGCACGGCGGCGGGATACGGCGGCAGGAGCGGGATGACTTCGATGTATTTTTTGTGAGTCGTGTTGATTGTGGCGGTCGTGCCGTAACTCAGACAGGCGACATGCGGCTCGAGACAGCCCGCGCCGAGAACTTCGGTCGCTTTGTCGGCGGCGGCGGCGATGAGCGGGAGTCTCTGCGGGATGCCGGTGGCAGAGGCGGCTTCAGCGGAGATCGAACCCAGTGGCGACGCGGCAGGTACGAGGTCCGGTAAGAGGCGTTTATCCATCGGGACCGCCTGCCATTTCCAATCCCACCACTTCGCCCACGTCTGCGCTTTGTAATCGAAGGGGACGTATCCGACCTGACTGGAGACGGAGTCCACAAATTGACCGGTGAGGCGGAAGGTGAGGTATCCTGATAAAAAGAGATATTTGTGCGTTTCATTCCACACCTGAGGCTGCCTGGTGCGAATCCAATTTGCCTCCGCCTCCGCCTGGAGATACGCCACCGTGGCAGACGCGCCCGCGACCGCGAACGCTGCGCCCCATAGACCGCCGACCGGTTTTAGCCCTTCGGTGCGGCGCTGGTCGAGCCAGATGATGGCGTGACGGAGCGGTTTGCCGTTCTTGTCCACGTTGATGACGGTGCCGCGCTGTGTGGTGAGCGCGACCGCGGCGATGGAGGATTTATCCACACCCTGCGCCCACAATCCCTGGCAGGCTTCGCACACCGCGCGCCAGAAGACTTCGGGGTCCTGCTCGGCGAGACCCGGCGCGGTGGAATAATACGGCTCGATGGGGACGCGCTGTTTGGCGAGGAGATTCCCGCGCGGGTCGAAGAGAAGCGCACGGACGGATTGGGTGCCGTTATCTATGGCGAGAAGGTTTTCGGGCATGGATGCTCCAATCTTGAACCGCTAAGAGCGCGAAGATCGCAAAGAAAGAGATTAAGAATCTTTGCGGCTTTAGCGTGCCTGGCGGTAAATTTTTTCTCGATTCAGCCGCTGGATTTAGTTTAACCCGTAAGCGCGTTTCCACAATTCAGTATATTCGCGGGCTTCTCTTTCCCAGCGCGCATCATCCCAACCGAGTTCGGGTTGGACGATGGCGCGGATGCGGGGGAGCAAATCCATGCCGCCGTTTGGCGCGAGCAAACCGAGTCTAACACGGCGCAGGAGCAAGTCATCGAGATGGACAACGCCTTCGGCACGTGCGGCTTGACAGAGTTCCGCCCAAAGATAAGGTGTGTTGGGGATTGTTTCGCGGCAAGAATCATCAAGGAATAATTGCGTAGTGCGCCTGCCCTGAGCAGTGTCGAAGGGTACTCCGTAACGTGCCAGTAATCGAAGTTGCTGCGCGGGCGGGAGTCCCGATTCTGCAAACGCGGATTCCGCTTCGGGCGGGAAGGCATCCAGCACAGGCGTGTTGACATCGAACGCGACGTGACCGAGATATTTCCGCGCCGCCTTGAGCGCATCGCGCGCCATGATGCGGAAGGTGGTCAACTTGCCGCCGCTGACGGTGAGCAGACCGTTCTCGTCCCAAATGGCGTGTTCGCGCGATTCCTTCGACGGGTCTGCCTTGCCCGTGTCCACCACGGGACGCAAGCCTGAAAACGTGGAGATGACATCCTTGAAATCAAATTCCTGAGCGGGGAAGACGGATTGCAGTCCTTCCATCAAATATTCCGCTTCGGAGGAACTGATGGACGGGTCGGTTTGGATGTTCGCCTTGTGGTCAACGTCCGTTGTGCCGAAGAGGATCGCGCCTTCCCAGGGAATCGCCATCACGGGTCGCCCATCGCGTGGATGCAGGAACGAGACGGCGCGCGTGATTGGCAGTCGGTCAAATGGCAGGATGAGATGGCTTCCGCGCAGAGGACGCATTCTCGGCTTCTGCTGAATGTTTGCGCGTAATTCATCTGCCCATGCGCCGGTGGCGTTGATAACCACCTTCGCGCGGACTTCGGCTTGCAGTTCGGATTCACAGGATGTATCGCGCAGAACCACGCCGCAGACTTGTCCGCTTTGGGTCTTCAACAGCGAATCCACGCGGGCATAGTTCAACGCGTATCCGCTATCTGCCACTGATTCACGGATCAAACGCAACACAAGCCGCGCATCGTCCGTATTCGCGTCGAAGTAGCGATAACCGCCGCGCAGTGCGGGCGTGGTCAACAGCGGGCAAAGTTCGCGTGTGTCGTCCAGGTCATACGAACAGTGCGTCCATTGTCCCGCCATGATGTCGTAGAGCGTCAGCCCCGCGCCAAAGACCCAGCCCGGGATCTTGTCGCCTTGCTGGCAGGCATACAAAAAGCCGAGCCGGTTGACGAGTCCGCGCCCCTGTTTCAAAAGATATTCACGTTCGCGCACTGATTCCAGCGTAACCCCGAACTGGGCGTTTTTCAAGTAGCGCAATCCGCCGTGCACCAGTTTCGATGAACGGCTGGACGTGCCGGACGCGAAATCGTCCGCTTCGACGAGCAGGGCGCGCAGTTTGGCGTGCGCCGCCTGACGCAAAATCCCCGCGCCGGTGATGCCCCCGCCGATGATGACCAGATCCCAGGGCTGGTCCAGTTCAGCCCAAACGTTATCGCGCCAACCTGTTGTCCACTGCATAAAACTCTCCATTTGCTATGTCGTTGCGAGGAGGGCGGTGGTCGAGCAGCGTTCTTTGCATATCGAGGTCACCAGCCCGACGAAGCAATCTCCACGTAATTAGGGGATTGCTTCGCTCAGGTCTCGATACGTGGCGCAAAGCGCGCCACTACTCGACCATCGCTCGCAATGACATACTCAAACCAACTTTCCCGGATTCATCATCCCATCAGGATCAAAGGACTTGATGACTGCTCGGATCGCATCCATTCCAAGCGCGCCTTTTTCAGCGGGGAGATATGGCGCGTGGTCCACGCCGACGCCGTGCTGATGAGAGATCGTCCCGCCGTGATTTTGAATCACCAGACTCGCCGCGTGTTTCATGTCATGCCAGCGCATCAATAATTCATCGGGATCAGCCGTTCGCCGGAAAAGATAGGTGGTGTAAATGCTCGCGCCGTCGCGATACACGTGTGAAAGATGCGAGAACGCCATCACATTCTCGTTGTGCTTCAACATCGCATCTATGATGGACTGTGGAATGGTGCGCGACGCCTCCTGCACCTGCGACCACGGCAACGCGGTTTCGAGCGTGTCAATCGCCACGCCTTTTTCCCATAATGTATTTCGCAGATACGGCGACAGGAAGCGGCTCTTCTCCCACGTGTGCCCGACAATCGTCCCAATCACAAGTCCGCCATGTTTGCGGCAGACCGCCGCCACGTCGCGCCGCGTCCGCCCGAACATTTTGCGCGAACCCGTCACGCCGAAGATCAGCAGACAGCGCGTATCGCCGTAACCGATCATCCGCAAGCCGCGATCTGCAATGCCCACCCAACTCTTGCCTGAAAGGATGAGCGTCGTTTCGGTTTCCAAAGGATTACTCAACCTCAACATCGAAACCGGCAATTCACTTTGGACGATTTCCCGCACCGCGTCCGATCCCTGCTCCCAAGAGGGGAAGAAGACCCCGAAGAACGATTCCGCCTCAGGCACACGCCTCACGCGGACTTTAGCCTGCGTCACCACCCCGAGCCTTCCCTCCGACCCGAGCACCATCTCGCGGATGTCCATCCCTGCCGCGGAGGCAGGGACGGGCTTGATCTCCAACTGTCCACGCGGCGTTTCGAGCAGACCACCCGCAAAGAGATTTTCGATCTTTCCATACCGATACGATTGCTGTCCGCTGGAGCGGGTGACGATCCAACCGCCGAGCGTGGAATATTCAAACGATTGTGGGAAATGCCCGAGCGTGTATCCGCGTGTTTTGAGTTGTTCTTCGAGATGAGGTCCCGCCACGCCTGCTTGAAAAGTCGCCAGCCGACTCGTTTCATCGAGGTCGAGCAATTTTGTCATTCTTTCAAGTGAGAGACTCAACACAGGTTTATCGTTCGGGCAGGGCGTGATGTGACCGACCACACTCGTCCCGCCGCCGTAGGGGATGACTCGCGCGCCTGTCTCTTTTGCATATTTCAGCAAATCGCACACATCTTCATCCGTTTCGGGGAATGCCACGCCATCCGGGAAGGAGTCCACGCGACCGTAACGCAGGTCCACCCAATCGCGCATGGACTGTCCGCGCGCGTGCATGAGCCGCTCCTCGGCAGAGGCGTCCACCAGCGGGTGGGCGGGGAGGCGGGATTCGCTCACAGCGGAGAGGACGCTCTCTTTTGGCGCATCCGGTATCGGGTCCAATGAACCGAGGCGTTTTGTCAAATAATCAAGTGCAGAGGACGGCACGGGATAATCCGTGTTCACGTTCCCCCACCCATTCCAGCGTTTCATGGTTACTCCAATTTCTCCCTCATCCCCGACCCTTCCCCCACAGTGGGAAGGGAATCCCCTCTCCCCTTGGAGAGGGTTAGGGTGAGGGCGTTACTATGTCTTCTTCCACAGCGCGAGGCTTTCGTTCATCACGTCGCGCGTCAGGGACTCGGCTTTGAGATGGGCGCGTCTCTTCGCGCAATCCAACAATTCGGCGTAGTAGGCGCGCGAGCGGTTACGGTTTTCAGCGGAGGCAAAATAATGCTCCGCCATGACGTGATATAAACTTTGAAAACTGTTGAGCAGCAAACGAAAGATGGGATTCACCGCGCGCAAGGTGAGTAAATGATGCAATTCCCAATCTGCATGGGCAAACACGGCAGGCGCATCTTCGATGTTCTCGAATTTCGTGAGAAGCGCGGCGATCTCAGCGGAAGCCGCTTCCATTGCCTGACGGGTATACGCGGGCGCAAGCAGAACGCGAATCTCGAGCAGGTGCGCCACAAAATCGGGAGTCTGCTGCGAGGGCATTTGCGCCAGGGCTGAGAGCACGCCCATCGTCCCCTCCTGCCAGTAATCGCGGACGCGCGTCGGCTTGCCGTGCTGGATGTCGAGCCAGCCGTCGCGGGCGAGGCGCTGCAAGGCTTCGCGCAGGGTGGGGCGGGTGACGCCGATCTGCGCGGCGAGGTCGCGTTCGCCGGGCAGGCAGCCATTGACAGCAAAACGCCCGCTCAGGATCGCATCGAGCAATCTCTGCTCGGCGACCCCGGCGGGCTTTGGGACGGGCTTCCATTTGTTCATGGCGCTCCTAACTGGTCAGACCACTTACCAGTTAGAGTATACGCTTTTCCCCTGTGAAAGTCAACCGTTTTGATGAAAACTCCCGCCGGAACCGGCGGGAGAACGTTTGAATCGCTGTGTTACTCGGTAAACGGCGAGACGGGCGGCGGAGGTTCGGGAAGGCGCACCGGCAGCAGAAACGAGAAGGTACTGCCCTTCCCTTCCCTGCTTTCCGCCCAGATGCGCCCGCCGTGCATTTCCACCATCACCTTCGCCACCGAGAGCCCCAGTCCCATACCGCCGTGCCTGCGGGTCAGGTGGGATTCGACCTGGTAGAAGCGGTCGAACACGCGCGGCAGGTCGGATGCCGGGATGCCAATGCCGTTATCCGTTACGCTGACCTTGACGTAATCCGGGTGCTGTTCGCCGCGCACGAGCACTTCGCCGCCGCTGTTGGTGAACGTCAGCGCGTTCTTCAACAAATTACTCAGCACAATGGCGATCTTGCCGCCGTCAATATCCACCCACAATTCCTGCTCCGGTTCGGTCTCATTTTTGAGCGCGATGCCCCTCTTCTGCGCCATCTCGCCGAACGATGCAGAAACATCCTCGATGATGCGCGCGATGGACACCTTGTGCGGGCGGACAAGCGCGCCGCCCGACTGGTAATTATCCACACTGGTCAGGTTCTCGATGATCTCCTTGAGCCGCGAAGCGTTTCGGATGATCGCATCCACCTGTTCGTTGTATTCGCCATTGAGCAGTTCCTTCAAAAAGGTGGCATGACCGAGAATCAAACCCAGCGGCGTGCGGAGTTCGTGCGAAGTGATGGCGATGAACTCGTTCTTCAGGCGGTCGAGCTCGCGCGCCTCGTTCTGCGACTCCTGGACGCTTTTTTCCAGCAGGTCGTTTTGCAGGGCGGCGGCGGCAATCGCCGCGAGGGTCTCAAGGATAAGGACATCTTCCCCGCTGTAATTACCCTTCTTATTAAAAACCTCGAAGGCGCCCACAGGTTTTCCGTGAACGAGGAGCGGCACCGCCAGGATGGAACGGGTGGTGAACCCGGTGATCTCGTCAATCTTCTTATAATGACGCTCGTCCACGGCGACGTTGTCAATTGCCAATGGCTGGACCTTCAGGAAAACCCAGCCGGCAACACTGCCCTCCAACGGCACGCGGGCGGATTGGATCGCATCCCGATGAAACCAGGGCACGGATTTGAAATTAAATTCCCGCGCTGTTTCGTCGTATTCCAAAATGGAGGCGCTTTCGCTCTCCGTCAACTCGGCGGCGGCGGAGAGAAGCGCTTGAAGGTAGGTCTCTGTATCCACCTGGGAACCGAGAGCGCGGGTCACTTCGAGGAAACGAGCGAGGAGTTTTGCCTGATCTGCAGCCATTTTTATCTACAGTAAGATTATACTTCACGGGTCTATCTGATATGCTGACCGGCACAGAGACGACAAGGAAACTGCAATCAAACTCAAGGAGAAATTTCATGGCAAACAAGAAAAAAGTGCGAGTTGCAATTATCGGCGTGGGAAACTGCGCCTCCTCCCTCGTACAGGGGGTCCAGTTTTACAAAAATGCAAAGAACGACGACGTCATCCCCGGCATCATGCACCCCCAACTGGGCGAGTATCACATCCGCGATATTGAATTCACGCTGGGGATTGACATCAACGCCACGAAGGTCGGCAAGGACCTTTCCGAAGCCATCTTCGCCGAACCCAACAACACCTACAAGTTTGCCGATGTCCCGCGCCTTAACGCGCCCGTCGTGCGCGGCATGACCCATGACGGTTTGGGCAAATACCTGGGGCAGGTCATCCAAAAAGCGCCCGGCTCCACCGCCGACATCGTCCGCCTCCTGCGCGAAACCAGGACCGATGTGGTCATCAGTTTCCTGCCTGTCGGTTCGGAGATGGCGACCAAATGGTATGTGGAGCAGATCATCGAAGCGGGCTGCGCCTTCGTCAACGGCATCCCGGTATTCATCGCCTCTTCCGAATACTGGGGCAAGCGTTTTGCGGATGCCGGTCTGCCCATCCTCGGCGACGACATCAAAAGCCAGGTCGGGGCAACCATCGTCCACCGCGTGCTGACCAGCCTGTTCGTGGACCGCGGCGTCAAAATTGACCGCACCTATCAGCTCAACTTTGGCGGCAACACCGACTTCCTCAACATGCTCGAGCGTGAACGTCTCGAAAGCAAAAAAATCTCCAAGACCAACGCCGTCACCAGCATGATCCCCTACGAGCTCGATCCCGACAACGTCCATGTCGGTCCGAGCGACCATGTGCCGTGGTTGACCGACCGCAAGTGGTGCTACATCCGCATGGAAGGCACCACCTTCGGCGAAGTGCCGCTCAACCTCGAACTCAAACTCGAAGTGTGGGACAGCCCCAACTCCGCCGGCGTGATGATTGACGCCATCCGCTGCGCCAAGATCGCCCTCGACCGCGAACTCGCCGGTCCCATCATCGGTCCGTCGTCCTACTTCTTCAAGACCCCGCCCAAACAATTCCGCGACGACATTGCGCGGCAAAAAGTGGAGGATTTTGTTTCGGGAAAGAGCGACGAATAATAAAGAGATTAGAGAATTGGTGAATTGACGACAGGAGAGATGCTTGCTTCCGCGGGCGTCTCTTTTTTTCGGGTAGAATTCTGCGCATGAAATTCAATTATCAATTACGAATTACCAATTACGGATCGCAACGAACGAACCGCCTCATCCTTACCCTGAGCCTGCTTGCCCTGGTGTTATCTTCGTGCCAGCCCGCAGCGACTCCCGATCCCAGCCTTGCCGTGACCGCCGCCATCGAGACCGCCTTCGCGCAGATCAACGCGCCCACGCAGACTCCCGCCCCGATGGATACGCCCATTCCCACGGCAACGATTCCGCGCACGCCGCCCGCCCTGCCCGGCATCTTCCAAACCCCGTTATTGAAACCCGAAGACCTGCCGCGCGCGTATGTGGCAGACTCCTGCCAGTACCTGAAAAACAAATGGGACCCGAACAAATCCGCGCCGGGGACGGTGGTCATGGTCATCATGTATCACGGCATCAACAAAGGCGAAGCCAGCGGCAACGATGTGACCGTGGCGGAGCACAAGAAAATCATGGACAGCCTGTACGAGGCGGGCTTCCAAGCCATTACCATGCAGCAAATGGCAGACTTCATGTACGATAACGCAAAGATTCCGCCGCGCTCCGTGCTGTTGATCGTGGACGACCGTCACTTTGCGGAATATTTCAACGACCACTTCCGCCCCTATCATGAACAATGGGGCTGGCCCGTCATCAACGGCTACATCGGCGTGGATGAACGCACCGACCTGTGGGCGGAAAACGCCGCCCTCTCCGCCGAAGGCTGGGTGGACTACCAATCGCATGGGTACATTCATAACGTCCCCATCAGCGAAGGCTCCACCGATGAATTCATCATCAGCGAGATGGGCGGCGCGATCACATCCATCCAGAAATATATGAACAAGACGCCCATCGCCTATATCTGGCCCGGCGGCGGGTTCTCCAAACGCGCTGTGGAGATTGGTCCCACACTCGGTTACAAACTCGGTTTCACCGTCAACCCGCGCGGACCGGTGATGTACAACTGGGTCCCGCAGGCAGATGCGGTCAGCGCCTCGAATCCGTATGCCATTCCCGAAACCCCGGCGGGGAATCCGCTCATGACCCTGCCCCGCTACTGGAGCCCGGACGCGCGCGCGAACATTGACACTGTCCGCGCCATTGGTGAGGAAGCCGCGCAATACGCCCAGCAGAACAAAGCCGTCGAACTCGAATACTACGACATCGTCTGCGCGCCCGCCTACGGACCGCTGCCGGTCAATCCATAAAACCTGGGACATGGCGTTGAGGCAAATTTTGTTCACGCAAAAAACGTTTTTTCTGTCGAATTTTCTGCCAGCCATCCTCTTCGTTATTGCGGCTTTTTTCATCGGCTTTCGCAACCCGGATACCTTCGACGCGCCGGCGCTTGCAGGGAGTTCGCCAATTCCAGCGGCGCTGTTTTTTCTCGCCAGCGGGGCGATTGCAGGTTTTTCCCGAAAACATCCCGTTTTGAAGGAAAACCTCCCCGGTTTGGTCCTGTTTTTCCTCTTCACACTGGGATATTTTCTCATCGCCAGCGTGCTGAACAAACCGGAAATCAACACGAACAACGTTTTTTTTGCGGCAGATAACGCGTCCTGGTATCAACGCATGGCGGCGGAGGACGGGTGGAACACCGGCACGCGCGGCGTCCACCCTTTGGCGCATATTATCTTCCGCCCGTTGACCGCAGCGCTGTCTCTTCTCACCGGCGGCGACAGGTTCCATGCAAACATAATCCTGCTTTCTCTCGCAGGCGGCGGATGCGTTCTCTTGATGTGGAAGATCGTCTCGATCCTGACCGAAAACAGCGGTTACGCCGTTTTATCCGCATCCCTCTTGGGGCTATCCGCCTCTCATTTGACCTTTGCCAGCGTCATCGAAACCTATATTTTTTCCGCGTTCTGCCTGCTCTTCTTCATCTGGCTGGCATTGAGGAACGGATCTGCGTGGCTCCTGGCGGCAGCGGGCGTTGTCACGCTTGGCATAACGATCACCAACATTGCCCAGCAATTGCTGACCTTCCTATTCCTCCGAAGGGACATAAAGCAATTGACCGGGATATTCAGCCTGGTCCTGGCAATAAGCATTGGCTTGAATCTGCTGTCCAAAGTTTTCTACCCGGTGACCGAATATTTTTTTCTCCCGCAAAACCTGGCTGGCGAACAAAGATTCTCCCAGCAAATTGATATTCAACGCATCGGACTGGCGGCGGAGAACCTGTTCATCTACAACATGGCTGCGCCCCAGCCTTATCTCAGTATGCGAAACGAAATGCCGAGATTCAATTTCCTGCCCGGTTCGATCCAAAACTACATCTGGTTCGGCTTGCCCGCCTTCGTTTCATGGGCGGTCGTACTGGCGCTTGGGCTTGCCTCGGTTTTTTTCATTCGCAGGGACAACCTGGAGCACGGCAGGCTTGCCGCTGCCATGCTCGCCTGCCTGCTCTTCAACTTCGCGCTCCATTTGGGTTATGGAATCGAGCCTTTTCTCTATTCCGCCGACTGGACATACGCGCTCGTGCTGACGATAACAATCGGACTGCAAAACGCCGCCCGGCGGACCTGGTTCATGGCTGCATGGCTGCTGCTTACCATGCTTATTGCGATCAACAACCTATGGCTTGTCTACCTCATTGCCAGGCAGGTAAGTGAGTTCATTTCCTGACGAGCGTATCGGAAATCCGCACCTTTGTTTGGGCGTTATAATGAATCCCGTATGAAAAAGAATAAGTCCCTGTATAAAAGGCTGCCATCCCGGTTGGCTGTGATTCTCGTGGGTGTTTCCCTGCTCATCGCCTGTGCGCCCATCAACCCAAACAACGCTCCCGAAAACCCGAACCTCGATTTTCCGCAAACGCCGCTTCCCCCGCTTCCGGGAACATTCCAAACGGCATTGCTAAACCCGCTCGATACGCCGCGCACCTATATAGAAGAGACGTGCCGCTACCTCCGCAGCAAATGGAACCCTGCCAACGCCCGCCCCGGTACTGTGGTCATGATCATCCTGATAAAAAACATCAACCGCGGCACAGCAGAATTGCCGGAAAGCATCAGCCTGGTGGAGTTTGGAACGTTGATGGAACAACTCAAGGCGCAGGGATATGAGGCGATTGACACCAGGCAGTTCCAGGCGTTCATGGAACGCAACATCGAGATTCCACCGCGCTCCGTCCTGCTGATTCAGGACGGCAACCAGAGCGCGGAATACTTCGACAGGAACTTCCGCGATTATTTCGACCGCTGGGGCTGGCCCATCGTCAACGGCTGGGTCAGCGAGCCGGAAATTTCGGAAACCCTTTTGCGGGAAAACATCACCCTCGAATATGAAGGATTCATAGACCATCAGGCGCGTGGAATCTCCCCAGGCACGACCCTTTCCGACGAATCGGGAAAGACGGTCATTGCGCGCGAACTGCAAGGCTCGCTTGCCGGTTTTGCGGAGCAATTCGGCAAGACGCCCACCGCCATCGTCTGGCCCAACGGCGGCTTCGGCATCCGCCCGGTGGAAGCGGCGCGGCAATTGCGCTTCAAACTGGGATTCACCGGCAACCCGCGCGGACCGGTCATGTACAATTGGGTGCCGCTCGCAGACCTGCCAGACCCGGATCGCCCGGCGCTGATTCCTGAAGGTCCGGTCAACGACCCATTGATGACCCTGCCCACCTATTCGCCAAACGAAGCGTTCGCCGCGATAGACCTCGTCCGCGCAATCGGCAAGGAAGCGGCGGCGTATGCCGAAGCCAGCAAAGCCGCCGAACACAAATACTATGAGATCGTGTGCGAAGAGACCTATGGTCCAATGCCGACCCCATAACCACCCAGAGGAGGTACCCCATGTCCGACTGTATTTTCTGCAAGATCATCAAAGGCGAAATCCCCAGCACGAACGTTTACAAGGACGAACAAATGACTGCCTTCCGCGACATCAATCCCGCCGCGCCCACGCACATTTTGATTGTGCCAAACAGACACATTGATTCGGTGAACATGCTGATTCCCGAAGACGAACCGCTCCTCGGTCGTTTATTCAGCGTGGCAAGACAGCTCGCCGAAAAAGAGGGCATCGCCGAAGACGGATACCGCCTCGTGGTCAATACCAACGCCGGCGCAGGGCAGACCGTATTCCATCTCCACATGCACCTGCTGGGCGGCAGGCAAATGAAAGCCCTCGGCTAATCATCACAGCGATCAGCGCAGAACGGGCTGGTCGCTTTTTCGTGGGCGGTGGACAACAGACGATTGACCATCGTCCATCATCCACTATCCACCGTCCTTTCAGGAGAACCATGCCCAAACGAGAAATCTATCTTTTATCCCCGCGCTCGCTCAGTCCCGAAACCATCGCTGTCGCCTTTGCCAAAACCTCACGCTCGCCCGAATCCTTCCGCGAGATCGCCGCAGAATTGAGCGACGAAAAATCCGCGCAGTTTCACGAAAAATGGGTGGTCGGTTATGGGCACGCCTCGGTGGCGGAACACGCCATTTTGCACATTGCCTTCGAGAACGTTTCGCGCGTCGCCATCGAAGCCATCGAAGGCAACCGCCTCGCCTCCTACACCGAAAAATCCACCCGCTACCAGAAATGGGGACCCGACGACTTCACCATCCCGCCCGAACTGAACGAAGCGGGACATCCCCTGCGCGATGAATTCATCCAAACCGTCCGCCTCCTTTTCTCGACCTATGCTGAGTCGCTGGACCCGGTCAAGAATCTCGTCGTGAAGCGGGTCCCGCGCCGCGACAACGAATCGGACGAAGCATACGACCGCCGCATCCGCTCGCAATACGTGGATCGCTGCCGCTTCCTCCTGCCCGCCGCCGCCAACGCCAACGTCGGCATGACCGCCAATGCGCGCGTCATCGAAAACACCATCCGCAAGATGCTCTCCCATTCGCTGGCGGAAGTGCGGCAGGTCGGCGAAAAGATGAAGGAAGTTTCCAAAGCCGAAACGCCAACGCTGGTGAAATATGCAGATGCGAATGTGTATATGGTGGACACAATGAGAGAGCTTGCAAGCCGGGCATCAAAAATCGAAAGTCGAAAGTCGGATTGGTGTGAACTCATTGATTACGACAAAGACGGCGAAGACAAAATTCTCGCCGCGGCGCTCTATCGCTTCGATGAAATTCCCTTTGCCGAGGCGCTGGCTTATGTCAAAGCATTGAAAGACGACGAACGCGAAAAACTCGGCGAAACCCTGCTCGGCAGGCTTGGACGATACGATGTCCCCCTGCGCGAACTGGAGTACGCTTCCTACACCTTCGACCTCGTCATGGATCAGGGCGCGTATGCCGAATTCAAACGTCACCGCATGATGACGCAAACGCCGCAAAGGCTGACAACGCGGCTCGGGTTCACGACTCCGCTCCTTATCACGGAAGCAGGCTTCGGGTCCAGATATGAGGCGGCGATGGAAGCCGCACTCCAAATGTACGAGAAACTCCACGCTTTCAATCCCGATGTGGCGCAATACATTGTCCCCAACGGTTTCAACCGCCGTGTGCTGGCGCAGTTCAATTTGCGCGAGGCGTTTGCGTTCTGTCAGTTGCGCAGCGCCGCGAACGCGCATTTCTCCATCCGCCGCGTGGCGCAAAAAATTCACGAAGACATTTCGCGCGTTCACCCGCTGCTGTCCAAATACATGAAACTGCCCGAAGAAACCTGGCAAAGCGTGGAGAAAAATCATTTTACAAGGGTGTAAAATAGAGATATGGGTGAACGGGAATTCCTAATCTATCTTGATCCTGAAACGCGCTTGTGCCGCTATCGCCATTATCATGTATGGCAGGGATCACGAATTGTGGAGTTCCGCATCCAACTTGAAATCATGATCGCAGGAATTTGGTATCCGGTTGTCCGGTACGACACCGCACATGGAAAACCCCACCGCGATATTTTGCACCCCAATGGCAGGCAAACCAAGGAATGGCTTGAAGGATTCACAACCGCTGAGGCTCTCACGTTTGGACAAAAGGATATTATGGAAAATTGAACTTTGTACCGCGACCGGTTTTTGAAGGAGATGAATCTATGAGCGATATCTACCGCCTGAAACACAATGATTTGTTCATTGAGTTTACGCGTTATATTACGAACCATCCGAAATTCAGCGAACAGATTCCCGAAGGTGCGGAGGTCATTCTTTTGGATTCCCGCGACGCAGGGTATACGCGCTTCATGCTCAAATCCGTCCCCAGCGGAAGGAAAAATGTCGTGTTTGTAGATGTAGGCGAACTTGCACCGATTCGATCCCGTTTGAAAAAGCCAAGGATCGTTTCACAAGATATGGCAAAAAAGCTCTCGCTTTCAAAGTCACGAAATTGAACAAAAGACCTCCGAGGTTCCCAAACCCCGGAGGTCCTTCCTTAATCTTCCTCTTCTTCCCTTTTCACCCCAAAGATTGCATCAATCCTTTCCATGATTTCGGGCGTGATGTGTTCCGCGACCTCGCCCGCTTTCATATTTTCATGTACCTGGCTCACGCGGCTTGCGCCTGTGATCACCGAACTGACAAACGGATTCTTCAAACACCATGCAATCGCCAGCTGCGACATGGTGGCGTTGAGTTCCTTCGCAATCGGCTCCAGCGCGGCGACCTTGGCGAGTTTTTCTCTGTCTTCCATGCGCGGCTTGAGCCAGTCGTTGGTCGCCGCGCGGCTGTCTTTGGGAATGCCTTTGTTGTATTTGCCCGAAAGCAAGCCTGAAGCCAGCGGGCTCCACGTAGTTGTGCCGTACCCGTATTCCTTATAGAAACGGACGTACTCGCCTTCGAGCCGTCCGCGTTCGAACAGGTTGTACTGCGGCTGTTCAACGACGGGCTTGTGCAGGTGATGCCGCTCCGCGATTTGAATCGCCTCCACGATCTCCGCCGCCGCCCACTCCGACGTGCCCCAGTACAGCGCCTTGCCCCACTCGATGATGTTGTGCATCGCCCAGACGGTCTCCTCGACGGGCGTCGTGGGGTCGGGACGATGGCAGTAAAGCAGGTCCACGTAATCCAACTGAAGGCGTTGGAGCGAACCGTTGATGCCTTCGATCAGACGCTTGCGGTTGAGCGTACTCTTCTCATTGACGTTGTCGAACAGACCCCAGTAGATCTTGGTGGAGACCAGGTAACTGCCGCGCCGCCAGCCCAGTTTTTTTAACGCCGCGCCCATCACCTCTTCCGATTTCCCTTTTGCATAGGCTTCCGCATTGTCGAAGAAATTCACGCCCAGGTCGTACGCCGCCGACATCATTTCCGCCGCGGCATTTGCATCCGCCTGGTTATGGAATGTGATCCAGGAACCCAGGGATAATTCACTGACCCGAATTCCCGTCCTGCCAAGATGACGATATTTCATGCTGCCTCCATATAATTTTGTACCGTACCGCAAGATTCATCTTGCGCTGCACGCCATTGCGCGAAATGAATTTCGCAGTACCGCAAGATTCATCTTGCGATGAAGATGCAAAATGAATTTCGCGGTACTTTCCCCACATTATAATCACCCCATGCGAAAACTCCTGTTCTTCAGCATGATCCTTGCTGCGTGCACTGCCGCGCCCACCGAAAACGCAGATATTCCCCTCCAGCCCTACGCCACCCGCACTCCCATTGCAACCAATACGCCGAACGTTCTGGTCATCGTGGAAACGCCAATGCCCACCCGCACCATGCAGGTTTACGTGGTCGAATCGGGCGACACCATCAGCGGGATCGCCGAAAAATTCAACATCCCGCAATCGGATTTGATCGCGGCGAACCCCGGCGTGGACCCGAACACGCTCGCCATCGGGCAGACTCTTTTCATCCCAGACCCTTCCGCCCAACTCGCCGCCGCCTCGACCCCCACGCCCGTGCCTGCTCCCGTGACCCAGGCTGTGTGCCACCCGTCAGCGGATGCGGGTCTGTGGTGCTTCGCGCTCATCCAGAATAATACTTCGGAACATCTCGAAAACGTCTCGGCGCAAATCACGCTCGTGGACGATACCAACAACGCGCTTGCCAGCCAGACCGCCTTTCCAATCCTGGAGGCGATCCCGCCGAGTTCATCGCTGCCGGTTTATGTCTATTTCCCAAACGCCCCCGCAAACGCGGCTCCCCGGATTCAATTGCTGAGCGCCATGCAGGGAAGCGCCTCCCGTCACCTCCCCGTGATGCTGAACAACACCGTCGCGCAAATTGACTGGGACGGCAGATCCGCGCTGGCGAGCGGGTGGGTGATTCTGCCCGCCGAATCGAACGCCGCGAGCCAAATCTGGGTCGCGGCGGTGGCGTACGATGAAAACGGAACGGTGGTCGGCGTGAGGCGTTGGGAGGGCGGCGCGCTCCAGCCTGGGGGTTCGATCCGCTTCGAGTTTGTGGTGGCAAGCCTGGGCGGAGTCATCGAGGCGGTGGAGTTTTTTGCGCAAGCCAGACCGTAATGTCATTGCAAGGAGGAGTGAAACGAAGACGAAGCAATCTTCCCTCATGGAGGAGACTGCTTCGCTCGCAGCGGCATTAACTTACTCAAGTTGCCGCCTTCCAATAGATTTTCTAGGTTCCCCGTCCAAAGCCCTCACCCTGCCCTCTCCCATCGGAAGAGGGGGAAATCATCCCAGAATATATAACCTTGTTTGGGGTGAGGGAAGCCTCTTGAAACCAAGGCAGCAACTCGGGTTAACTTATTTGCCCTCCAGCCACATATATCTTTCAATCGGAATCGAAATCGGCGTGAAGGCAAAGCCCTTCACATACGGCTGAACGAGTTGGAACGTAAGCGAATGGGTGGTGAAAAGCACGGGGGCATCGGCTACGATCATCCGCTCCGCCTGCTGGTACATTTCGATGCGCCGGGTCACATCCTGCTCGACGCGCGCGGTTTCGAGCAGCGCATCCAATTCGGGGTTGGAGTACCCGCCGTGATTCTGCGCCGAGCCGCTGTGAAAGAGCACATCCGCAAAGTTTTCGGGGTCGGGGTAATCGGCGCACCAGCCGCCGTCGAAAATCTGACCGTGATTGCCGGAGAAAATCTGCTCGTAGTAGAAGTTGTAATCGAGGTTCTCGACCTTGATGGTCACGCCGAGGTATTGCTCCCACATCTCTGCCAGCGCAGAGACCGTGCCGCCGACATAACTGCCGATGCCCGCGTTGGTGTAAACGATCTCAGGCAAGCCTTCGGGTCCGCCATATTTGGACTGCCTGAGGAGCTCGCGTGCCTGTTCGGGATCGAACGGCAAGCCTTCGAGCTCGTAACTGAAACCGGGCAAGCCGGGCGGATACGGTCCGGCGGCGGGCAGGGCAAGCCCGCGATACAGCACATCAATGTAACGCTGACGGTCGAACGCCATGCTGAACGCCTTGCGCACGTTGACATCGTCGAACGGCGGGCGGGCGGCGTCAAAGACCACGTAACTCGTGCAGAGGTCCACGCCGGTAACGAGGTTGGCATTCAACGGTTCTGCGGGGTCGAGTATGCGTTCGACCGAGTACAAGCCCACGCCGGCAACATCCACCTCGCCGGTCTCGAAGAGGCGCACATCATCGCCGGCATAAATCTTGACCACCACATACGGGATGGACGGCGCACCGAGATAAAAATCCCGGTTGGCTTCGTAGAGAATGTATTCGTAGGATTTCCACTCGGTCAGTTTGTACGGACCCGTGCCGTTCGGTTGAAGCACCCATTCTTCGCCCATCGAGACGTTATCCCTGTCAACGACGAAAGCGGTGGGGAACGTGAGTTTCATGATGAAGTAGGGCTTGGGCGCATCAATCGTGACTTGAAGTGTTTTCTCGTCAATGACCTTCAACCCGCTGATGGCTGCTGCCGACCCCTCGACCATCTCACGCACGCCGACAATATCGCCCAGATATGTCAGCACCGTATCTGAAGCGAGGTCGGGGCTGGCGGCGCGCTCCCATGAAAAGACCACGTCCTGCGCGGTGACATCGCGTCCGTTGTGGAATTTTGCATTCTCGCGGATGTGGAAGGTGTACACTGTGCCATCCGCGCTGACTTCCCACGTCTCGGCGAGGTCGGGGGTGATATTGAGGCGCGGGTCGAGCGAGACCAGCCCGCTGAAGACGAGTTTGTCGCCGGAACTATAGGTGGTGGCGGGGTCATAATCGCGCAGGTTGGCGGATTCGCCGCCGTTGTACACCAATGCCTGATCGAGCGGGATGCCGATTTGCAGCGCAAGCGCATCCGGTACGCTGGCGGTCAGAAAGAGGGAACACAGGACGGTAAACGCGAGAAAAATCAGGAAGGGTTTCTTCAATTTATCCATTGCTGCCTCCTTGGGCGTTTCCCCTGCGGACGACAAACCCAAGCACGATGACGCCAATGATCAGCAGGAATACCAGACAGAAGCAAACCAACGCAATCGTCATCGCCAGCGGCGGGCCGGAGCGGGTCGGAGAATCGGTCTGGCTGTCGTTCTGGTTAAAAGAGGAGGTTGGAATCACGTAGGGCGTCGGCGTAACTGCCAGTGGAATGCCGGAGATTGGCACGTAGGTTGGCACGAACGTTGGAGTGGGCAGGGCGGTCGCCTGGGCAACCACAAGCGGAGCCGCGCCCACCGATTCGCGCCAGGCGGCGTCCAAGCCATCGGTATCGAAGCCGTACACTTCGAGCAGGGCGTCGTCAATCGGCTTGGCGTCGCGCAGGGCGGTCAACAGGTCTGCCATTTCCTCCCTGCCGTAGGTTTCAATCAGAAATTTGACCACGCTGTATGACTGGCTGTAGGAGAGATTGGCTTTATCGGGCAGTTCCGAGAAGCCGCCGTTCAGCGAACGCAGGGTGATGAGGGTGTTCGAGCGGATGGCGGCATCCAGCATGGACTGCATGGACGGGTCGAGTTCGCCCTCGCTGTACATGGCGAGACCCTCCTCCAGCCAGCCGGGGCGCGTGCCAATGCAGGAGAAGGCACTGCGCCCGACCAGGATGTGAGTCAGTTCGTGGATGACGGTGTTCTTATCCCATGCCGCATCCGAACCGGAAACGCCCATGATGACGATGTTGAAATCGGAATACGCCTGCCCGCCCGTCCACGCCGGTTCGTAAAGGACGGCGTCGCGCATGTCGTCGTAGTTGGGATAAACGAAAATATCAATGGGCGCATCGGGAGTCATGCCCGATTGTTCCTCGTTGCGGCGCAGACCTTCCACCCCGGCTTCGAGCATGGTCCGGGCGAAATCTTCGCTTTTGCCGTAGTAGTGCAGGCGGATGTCTTCGTTGGAAATCGTCTTCCAGTCGTGAATGTCGTCGAGCCAGGTGACGGTTCGCATCTCGCTGACGAATTCGCTGCCGGCTTCATCGGCGTAGCGCCAGCGCCACCAGATGCTCGCGCCGGGAGGGAGTGAACCGCTTTGGCGCATATCCCACGTCCAGGAGACGTCCACCGAGTTACCCGGCGAGAATTCCGGGAAGGCTTTGGCGATCACCTCACCGCAGGTCAACTGCTCGTTGCCGTATTCCAGCGTGACCGATGTGATGGCAGCGCTCGATTCGAGGGTGGCGGAAAAGGTTGCAGCGTTGGGAAAATCCAGGGTCACAGAATCATTTGAAACGTCAGCATGAGGCGCGGCAGCTGCATGAGCAGGGGTGAGCAGGGAACCAATCAGAAAGAGCAGGAAAAGGGTCAATCGAAGTCGCGGCATGAACTCCTCCAAAAATTTTGCCAACTATACCATCAAACGACGAGGGTCACATCGAAATAGGACAATGTCAGGCGGATTTTATGACATCCATCAGACCCAAAACTCAGACATATTTAATCTCAATATGTAAAATGGACTTAAATTGTTACATTTGGCACTTATACGACTTTGGAGGCTCCATGCAACGAACAAAATTCATCCTCGGCGGTTTGCTGATTTTGGCGGCGGTCGTTTATCTCATTGCTTCATCCACACAGGCAAGCGCGGAATATTTCATGACCGTGGACGAGTTGAAAGCGGAAGGCGCGGCGGCGATCAACAAGAGCATCCGTCTTTCGGGCGCGGTCATCGGCGATACGATTCAGTACGACCCGCAGACGCTGACCCTCACCTTCGAGATCGCCCACGTGACCGGCGATAACAAGGAAATCGAAGCGCAGGGCGGGCTGGCGGAAGTGCTGTATCAGGCGGTGAACGATCCCAGCCGCCAGCGCATCACGATTGTCTATGTGGGTCCCAAACCGGACCTGCTCCGCAGTGAAGCGCAGGCGATCGTGACCGGCAAACTTGGCGAGGACGGCATCTTTTATGCCGAGGAGCTTCTGCTCAAATGCCCCACTCGTTATGAAGAGGCGGTACCTGAGCAAGCCTCCAGCAACTAACCAAAAAACCTGATGGGTGTTGTATCCGTCAGGTTTTGTTTCTCACCCCTGCGCCCCTTTCCTTCCGGGGGGGATGGGGATGAGGGAAAATAAAGGAATTACCATGCTTCCAGAATTTGGATACGGCGTTTTACTGGTCAGTTTCATCGTGACGGTTTACAGCGGGATTGCCGCGGTGTATGGCGTGACGAACAGGTCTGCCTCACTGGTGGAAAGCGCGCGGCGCGCCCAGCTGCTCTCCTTCCCGCTTATTACCCTTTCCTCCCTTACATTGATCTATCTGCTGGTCAACAATCACTTCGAGGTTTCGTTCGTCTACGAGGTGACCAGCCGCAGCATGCCCACCTATCTCAAGGTGACCGCCTGGTGGGGCGGGCAGGCTGGCTCGCTGGTATTCTGGTCGTGGCTGTTGGCGGCATTCACCTCCGCTGTGACGCTGCGCAAATGGGACCGCGATGCGGAATTCCTGCCGTGGGTGATCGTGATTTCCGCAATCACGCTGGCGTTCTTCCTCGGCATGGTGGTCTTCTACGAGAATCCGTTCACGCGCTTTTGGCTGGTGAACGGCGGTGTGGAACCAGCCATGTTCCCGCCTTCCTCCACAGCGACGGTGTTCACGCCGGATGACGGTCAGGGATTGAACCCGCTTCTGCGCCACCCGGGCATGATCATTCATCCGCCCATGCTTTATCTCGGCTTTGTGTCTTTCGTCATCCCTTACGCCTTTGCGATGGCGGCGCTCATCACCGGGCGCACCGACGACCGCTGGATCCGCATCACCCGCCGCTGGGCGCTGTGGGCATGGCTGTTCCTCTCTCTCGGTCTTGTGCTCGGCGGGCGCTGGGCATACGATGTGCTGGGCTGGGGCGGCTACTGGGGCTGGGACCCGGTCGAAATCGCCGCCTTCATGCCCTGGCTGACCGGCACCGCCTTTTTGCATTCGGTCATGATTCAGGAAAAGCGCGGCCTGCTCAAGCATTGGAACATGATCCTCGTCATTCTGACGTACGCACTCGTCATCTTTGGAACGTTCCTCACCCGCTCCGGCGTGCTCTCCTCGGTGCATGCGTTTGCAAACAGCCCGATTGGTCCGTTCTTCATGGGGTTTGTCAGTCTCTCGCTGATTGCATCTGTGGCTCTGCTCATCAAACGCTGGCCCGAACTCAAAAGCGAAACCGAGATGAAGTCCATGCTTTCGCGCGAGGCGCTGTTCCTGCTCAACAACCTGCTGTTCATGAGCATCCTGGTGGTGTGTTTCTGGGGTGTGATCTACCCGCTCATTTCGGAACTGGCGACAGGGCAAAAAGTGACCGTGGGTCCGCCGTATTACGAACGCGCCACGGGTCCGCTCTTCGCCGGTTTGCTCTTCCTGATGGCGGTCGCTCCGCTTTCGGCGTGGGGACACTCGACGGTTCAGACCCTTGGGCGCGCGCTTTGGAAGTCGTTCGCCGCGGCGCTGGTCGTGACCGGCATCCTGTTTGCCACTTACACACAGAACGTCTACGCCCTGGTGGGTTTCTTCCTGATCATGCTGGTGTTGTCTGCCACCCTGCATGAGTTCTGGCGCGGCGCGCGCGCCAGGCAGAAGGCGCAGGATGAAAACTTTTTCACCGCGCTCAGCCGCCTGATGGGGCGCAACCGCCGCCGCTACGGCGGATACATCATCCACATCAGCATGGCGTTGATGGCAATCGGCATCCTCGGCATCGAACTCTTTCAGACCGAAACGCAGGGCACGGTG
Organism: Chloroflexota bacterium; assembly: GCA_024434165.1. Classification (GTDB taxonomy): domain Bacteria; phylum Chloroflexota; class Anaerolineae; order Anaerolineales; family Villigracilaceae; genus Villigracilis. The sequence goes on from QMIW01000004.1 coordinate 59,913, forward strand.
GCGCAGGGCGAACAGATCGCCATTGGCGATTATGTCGTGGAATACCGCGAGCTCGCCTCCTGGGCGAACCAGGGCGAGGGCGTCAACTACACCCGCGCGGTGGTGGATATTTACGAGAACGGCATCTACCTCGGTCAGTTGTACCCGCGCATTGACTATTACTTCGACTCCCAGCAAAACATGACCATCCCCGGTCAGCGTTCCACCTTCCGCGACGATCTCTACATCCTGCTCGTGGACTGGCAGCCCGTTTCCACCATTGGTGCGACGTTCAAAATCTACGTCAACCCGCTGGTCAACTGGTTGTGGATCGGCAGCATCACCTTCCTGTTGGGATTGATCTTCGCCGCCTGGCCCGACCGCGACCCGGCGGATGAACCTGTGCGCCGCAAAGTGACGCGGGATGTGCGCCAGACCAGCGCGGCGGATTAGACCTCTTGTATAAGTGCTCCCGCCGCAGTCCTCGCGGCGGGGACGCCGCCTTGAGCAAGGTAAAAAAGTGACTTTTGCAAGAAGTCTATTGAATTAATGAGTAATTTGGTAATTGGAGATATGGAATGGATCGAACAAAATTACGAATTACAAATTACGCTTTGCTTGCGCTCGCGCTCCTGCTTGTCCTGATGGGCATGTTTTACGAGACCGCCTTTGCCCAGGACCCCACCCCCACCGACGACGAGGTCAACAGGATCGCCAAGCAGTTGTATTGCCCGGTCTGCGAAAACACGCCGCTGGATGTATGCCCGACGGAAGCGTGCCGTCAGTGGCGCGAGTTGATCCGCTTGCAGCTCTCGCAGGGCAAGAGCGAAGAGGAAATCAAACAGTATTTTGTGGATAACTACGGCGCGCGTGTGCTTTCCGAACCTCCGCGCACGGGCTTGAACTGGCTGGTGTACATCCTGCCGCCGGTGTTGATTCTGGCGGGAGCGTTTATCCTCTTCCGCTCGTTCCGGGAGTGGACAAAGCCCCGGGCTGTTGAAGCAGGTTCAGGTCCAGAAAAAGAGGCGGGCAAAGCGTCTCCCAGGGATGAATACATCGCACGTCTCGAAGAAGAATTGAAGAATAGAAAATAAAGAACCCCATCCCCTGCCCTTCCCCCCAAAGAGAGGGGAAGGAAGATAAGGGTAAGGGTCATCGGAGAATGTCATGACTGAAACAACGACCCCCAAACGCGGCGTGCCTCTGTGGGCGCAGATCGTGATTTGGGCATTCATTGCGGGTTTGCTCGTACTGGTGGGAGTCATCCTCAGCAAACGCCAGCAGGGGACCGTGCAGCCGGGGGACAAGATCCCCGATTTCACCCTGCCGCTGTTCAGCGGATACGAATACGAAGGCAAAAGCGAAGTGAGGCTCTCGGACTTTAGCGGCAAGGTGGTGGTGTTGAACTTCTGGGCTTCGTGGTGCAAACCCTGCGAACAGGAAGCCGCAGAACTCGAAGAAGCCTGGCAGTTTTACAAAGACGGCGGCAAGGTCGTCTTCCTCGGCGCCGATTACGTGGATACCGAGCCGGAGGCGCGCGCCTACTTGAAGAAGTTCGGCATCACGTATTACAACGGTCCAGATATGGGCACGCGGATTTCGCAGTTATTCCGCATCCGCGGCGTGCCTGAGACGTATTTCATAGACCCCGAGGGCGTGCTTTATTTCGTCAAGGTGGGTCCCTTCCTCTCCGTTGATGAGATCAAGTCCATCATTGAGCAGAAACTCCAATAAGGCGGAAACATGGAATTAGGTTCGATCTTTCTCATTCTGGCTGTGCTGGTGGGAGTCGGCGTCTATCTGTATGCGCCGCTCACCCGGCGCGCGCGCGGTATGACCACGGACTCCGCGCACGAAGTCTCGGCGCTGAAAGCCGAGCGCGACCGCGTCATCAACGCCTTGCAGGAACTGGATTTCGATTTCAACCTCGGCAAGATCCCCGCCGAGGATTACCCCGAACAACGCGCCGCGCTCCTGCAAAAGGGCGCGGATATTCTCCGCAAACTCGATGAACTCGCGCCCGTTTCCACCTCTGGCACGAATGCCGAGGCGCGCATCGAAAAAGCCGCCGCCGCCAAGCGCGCGGACTCCGCCAAACAGGCTGTGGAACTCAGCGACGACGACATCGAAGCCATGATCGCCTCCCGCCGCAAACAACACAAGAGCAGGTCGGCGGGGTTCTGCCCCAAGTGCGGAAAGCCCGTGCTGGTCACAGACAAGTTTTGCCCTTCGTGCGGGAAGGCGTTGACGTAATTACCCAATTACCTAATTACGTAATTGAGTAATTGAGTGATTGAGTAATTGCGACTCTCTGAGGAACTTCATGAAACTTCGCACCCTGATTCTTTTAGCAACTGGAACCATTTTTCTCTCCGCCTGCAACATAACACTTGCAGCGGATGTTACTCCCCCGCCGGGATACGTCCCCCCAACGCCCGTGCCTACGCTGGGTCCGCTCTATCCTTCCGCCGCGCCGGATATCGAAAACGGCAAAGCCATTTACATCGAAAACTGCGCGCCCTGCCATGGCGAGACCGGACTGGGCGACGGCGAGCAAGGTAAGCAGCTGCCCGTTACCGTGATTCCCATCGGCTTGCCCGAATACGCAAACAAAGCCGCTCCCGAAAAATGGTATGCCACCGTTACACAGGGGAATATTGACCGCTTCATGCCGCCCTTCCTCAGCCTGAGCGACCAGGAACGCTGGGACGTGGTCCACTATGCCTTTACCCTGCACGTCACGAACGAACAACTCGAAACCGGCAAAGCACTCTTTGAAGAAAACTGCGCCGGCTGCGGCGAACTCTTCACCGACCTGGAGATGATGTCTGCGCTTTCGGCGGATGACCTTGTGCGCATGATGCGCGAGGGCGGGGAGAACATCCCCGCTTTTGGAGCGGACTTCAGCGAAGAAGAAGCCTACGCCGTGGCGGCGTACATCCGCACGTTGACGTTTGCGCCTCCTGCCGCGCCGGCAGCGGCTTCTGTGACCGAGACTCCCGCCGCCGCTGAAAGCGCATCCGCGACCGCGGAAGCGGGAACGCCGTCCGCTGAATCTACGCCTGCCGAAGGCACGCCCCAGGCTGAGGTCACGCCTGAAGCGACCGAAGAGTCAGCCGCCAGCGCCGGCAGAGTCACCGGTCTGATCGAGAACCGCAGCAGCAAATCTCTTCCCGCCGACACCAAAGTCATCCTGCACGGTTACGACCATGGAGCCGATCCCAGCGCGGGTCCGCAGGAATTCCTCACGCTCGAAGGGACGGTCAACCCCGACGGTACCTACGCATTCGAGACCCCGCTCGGCGAAAGTGAAATCTATCTCGTCGAAGTGGAGATTGACGGTCTGACATATCAATCCGAATTTGCAGTCGTGGAAGCGGGCGTCACCGAACTCGAACTGCCCGCCATTGTGGTGTACGAAACCACTGACGATTACAGCACGCTGCAGGTGAACGCTCTGCAAATCTTCTTTGATCTTGCCAGCGAAGGCACGGCGCAGATCTTCGCGGTGTACAGCATCACGAACCCCAGCGACAAGACCATCGTCGTCAACATGGGCGACAGCCAGACCATCCCGTTCATCGCCTTCCCCGAAGGCGCCGCCGGTTTGGGGTACGAAGCGGCGCAGGACAGCGCGGCATTCGTCCCCACCGCCGACGGGTTTGCCATGCCGCCCAGCGAAACGCCCTACGGCTTGATCGCCTTCGCGTCCATCCCGAAATCGAAGCAGATTCTCATTTCACAGCCCGCCCTGCTCACCATCGGCGAAGTGACCCTCTTCCTGCCCGAAGGCGTGGAAGCAAAAGGGGATGCGCTGGTGGACGGCGGCATCCAGCCGATTCAAAACACCAACTTCCACGTGTATACCGCCAGCGGAATTGACAAGGACTCCAGGCTTGAATTCACGCTCAGCGGCGAACCGAAAGGCGCCGCCGAAACCGCCGACCTGACACAAAACCAAAACCTGCTGATCGGTGTGGGCGCGTTGGGCGTGGCGTTGATCGCCGCCGGAGTGTGGATGTACATGCGCGATAAAAAGAAGGAGAAGGAATTCGGCGGGGAGGATGAAGAAGAGGACGAATATGAGGATGCCGAATCCGTAGTGGACGCCATCATCGCCCTCGACGACCTGCACCGCTCCGGGAAGATCGGCGATGAAACCTATCGAAAGCGGCGCGCCGAATTGACGGATGCGTTGAAGAGGAAAGGGTAATTTGGGGTCCGCCAGACTGCCGGCTGTTTATGGAGTGCAGGAGCGCCGCGCGGCGGCGCTTGCTCCCGCAAAGACGCCGGCAAGCCGGCTGAGTCCAAAGGTAAACCAGCGGCGGCACTTCCTCCCGCAAAGACGCCGGCAAGCCGGCTGAGTCCAAAGGTAAACCAGCGGCGGCGCTTGCTCCCGCAAAGACGCCGGCAAGCCGGCTGAGTCCAAAGGTAAACCAGTGATTGAAGTCAAAAAGCTCGTCAAACGGTTCGGCTTGAAAACTGTCCTGCGTGGGTTGGATTTCCGCGTGGAGCCGGGAGAGTTCGTTGCCCTGCTCGGACCCAACGGCGCCGGCAAGACCACCTTCCTGCGAATCCTCGCTTCGCTTTCCCGTCCTTCGATGGGAAGCGTGAAAGTGGCGGGACACAGCCTGCCGCACGAGTCGGCGCAGGTACGCGCACGGCTGGGTGTGGTCTCACACATGCCCCTGCTCTACCCCGACCTGACAGCGGAAGAAAACCTACAATTCTACGCGCGCATGTACGGGCTTGCCAATTCCCAATTACGAATTACCGAGGTCTTGAACATGGTGGGGCTCGAACCGCGCCGCAAGGACCTGGTGCGCACCTTTTCGCGCGGGATGCAGCAGCGGCTCGCCATCGGCAGGGCAATCCTCCACGACCCGGAAGTGGTCCTGTTCGACGAACCCTACACCGGTCTGGATCAGGACGCCTCCGAAATGCTGGATGAAGTCCTGCGCTCCGTCGCCGCAAAGGGACGTACAGTGGTGATGACCTCGCACGACCTTGCCCGCGCCGAAGACCTTGCCACCCGCTTCGACATTCTCTCGCGCGGCGTCATTGCGGCATCCGCCGCACAGGAAGAATTGAAGAACACAAACCTGCTTGCGTTCTACAAGCAGAGCCTTGAGATAAAAAATTAGAGGATTGGTGACTGGAGTTTTGAAATCTCCAGTTTCCAGTCTCCAATTTCCCAATCGCCAATGCCCTCCTCCCGCCCCTCCCTCTTCAAAGCCACCCTTGCCATCGTGCAAAAAGACCTCGCCGCCGAATTCCGCTCGCGCGAACTGCTCTCCGCGATGCTGGTCTTTTCGATGCTGGTCATCCTCATCTTCAACTTCGCGCTGGAATTGGACGTGAAAGTCAGGCAGTCCGTCACCGCTGGTGTGCTGTGGACCACCTTCGCCTTTGCAGGCACGCTCGGGCTCAACCGCTCCATGGCGGTGGAAAAAGACCGCGGCTGCATGGATGGGCTCCTGCTTGCGCCGGTGGATCGCTCGGCGATTTTCTTCGGCAAAGCCATCAGCAACCTCGCCTTCATGCTCATCGTGGAAGCGATTGTCATTCCGCTGTACGCCATGCTCTACAACGAAGTACGCATCTTCCAGCCGGAATTTCTCGGCGTGCTCCTGCTCGGCTCGATTGGCTACATTGCCGTCGGCACACTGCTCTCCGCCATGTCCGTGCAGACGCGCACCCGTGACGTTCTGCTCCCCATTTTGTTGTTCCCGGTGGCGGTACCGGTCCTGCTGGCGTCCGTCAAAGCCAGCGGCGGGATCATCTCCGGCGCAGACTTCGCCGAAATCCTCACCCCGCTCAACCTGCTCATCGTTTACGATGTGGTTTTTATCGCTGTGGCGTTTATGGTCTTTGATTTTGTGGTCGAGGAGTAGGACAGTGATCGGTTTTCAGGTTCGGGTTGAGGCGAATTTGGCGTAAAACGAAACGAGCAAAACGCGCAAACGCAATACGAAAAGCGCAAAACGAAAATCGAAAATCTGAAATCGTAAATCGAATAGGAGTTCGTCTTATGCAATCCAAACCAATCGCACTCACCATTCTGGATATTGTCTCCGTGATCGTCCTCGGCGTATCCACCTACCTTGCGCTGGTCTTCGCGCCCACCGAAGCCGTGATGGGCAACGTTCAGCGCGTGTTCTACTTCCACGTCGGCACTGCCTGGGTCGGGCTGGTCGGCTTCGTGCTGGCTGCCGTGAGCGGAATCATCTACCTCATCACCAAAGACATGAAATGGGACCGCTTCGAGGTCGCCGCGGTGGAAGTCAGCACCATGTTCTTCTTCATCACCATCGTGCTCGGCTCCATCTGGGCGCGCCCCGCCTGGAACACCTGGTGGACGTGGGACCCGCGGCTTACCACCGCCGCCGTCACGGAACTGATCTACATCGCCTACTTTATGCTCCGCGCCGGAATCGAAGACCCCGAAAAACGCGCCCGTTTTGGCGCCGTCTACACCCTGCTGGGCGGCTTGAGCGCGCCGATCACCTTCATGGTCATCCGCCTCTTCCGCACCATTCACCCGGTGGTCATCGGCAGCCAGAGCGCCGAAGCGCAGGGCGGCTTCAGCATGACGCCCGATATGCGCACCGCCTTCTTCTTCGCCCTCTTCGCCTTCACCGTCCTCTTCGTGGACTTTATGTGGCACCGCCTGCGCGTGGGGAGCCTGCAGGAGAAGGTCGAGCAGCTCAAACTCAAAGTTTCAATGTAACTGGAGATACATAATGGAAACCATTCCCGATACCAACGGCTACATGACCGCGGGCTTTATCATCGCGTTCCTCGTCATGGGGCTTTATGTCCTCAGCATCTACATCCGCAGCAAGAACCTCCGGCGCGACCTCGAAACCCTTGAAGACATGGAAACCGCCGAAAAGAAATGACCGGCGCAGGAGAAGAGTCCGTTATAATACAGCGGACTCTTTTTGATTCCCATGCAGAAGCGTCACTGGGCGAACCGACTCATCCTCATCCTGATTGCCATCCTGAACATGGCGTTCACGTCTGGCGTTTCGCCCGCAGCGGGTCTCGACCCGCAGCCTGTTCCCGAACCCAATGCTCCCCCCGGTCCCGACAGATTCTCCGTCATCGCCGTCGAGTACACCTCCTACGAGTGGCACCTCCTCACCTGGAAGGATAGAAAGTTTGCCTGCTCCATCATCGTTGACCATGACGGCATGCCCCTGCCGGGGGAAGTTTACCGGGACTGCGGGACGCTCATCTACCAGAAGTGGATCAGCCAGCCGCCCTGCACCATCCACGACGTATCCCGGTGTGAGGGCTATTACGCGCTGCTGATAAACAGCGAAGAAAAAGAGAAGGAAATCGCCCTCGAACTGCCCGCTGCCAGCGCCTGGATCTCGCTGGAAGATTGCGAACCCGTTTACAGCACCTCCACCAATATTTGCGAAATCCAACCGACCCTGGTCATCAAAGGAACGGAGCCGCTCCCGAACGAATCCATCATCCGCATCGAAGGGACATACGAAGGGCAGGCGTTTTCCTGCGAAGACACCGACACCTGCAAATTCCGCATCCCCGAAACGGACGAGGACGGCGCGTCCGTCCAATTCTGGGCATACTCCACCTATGGCGACAGCAGTATCGTCTACGACGCACAGGTGCGCGTGACGCTGGTGGACGAAGGCGACCCCGACCAACTTTACTGGTACGTGGATGTCCTCTCTTCCCAGTGGCAGGGACAGGTCACCGCCTCCTGCTCCGACGCCTGGCAGGTCTTCCCGCCGGTGGGCGGCGCGCCGGAATGGCTCAGCACTCCCAACGACAGCGAAGAACTCAGCAGCGACATCCCCTACACCTACCTTGCCGCGAATCTGATTCTGCAAGGCGTGGTGGATGCGGGCTCCTGTCCCGACGGCGGACTCGCGCCGGGGAATGTCGTCAACCAGTGCGGGTTGGAGAAATCGCGCGATGCCGTTGCCGCATGGCAGAACCAGTTCGACGAATTGATCATCACCACCGCCAAAGAGACGGGGGTCCCTGCGCGGCTGTTGAAAAACCTGTTTGCGCGCGAAAGCCAGTTCTGGCCCGGCATCTACCAGGCGATTGGCGATGTGGGGCTGGGTCAACTCACCGAAAACGGAGCCGACACCGCGCTCTTCTGGAACCGTTCCTTCTTCAACCAGTTCTGTCCGCTCGTCATGGATTCCGAAACCTGCGGTTTGGGCTATGCCAACCTCGATGAAGAACTGCAAGCCGAATTGCGCCGCGCCTTGGTCGGGAGCGTCAACGCTCATTGTGAAGAATGTCCCCTCGGCTTCGACCTGAGTCAGGCGGATTTTTCGGTGGGCGTCTTTGCCCACACCATGATCGCCAACTGCGAACAGACCGGGCAGGTCATTTATAACTACACCGGCAAGTCTCCCGGCGAAGCGGCATCCTACGAAGATCTTTGGAAGTTCACCCTCGTCAACTACAACGCCGGGGGCGGCTGCCTGGCAGAGGCGGTATCGGCAGCGAACGGCATTAGCGGCTTGCCGCTTACCTGGGAAACCGTCTCCCCCAATTTGGCGGGCGTCTGTTCCGCCGCCGTGGATTACGTCAACGATATTAGCGGGCAGGTGTCAACTCCCGCGCCATAACACCCTGGAGGCTTCATGCTCACCCCCATCGAAAAGGTCCTTTTCGCGCTCGCCGTATTGGTCTCTTTGTACTTTACCTACCGCGGCGTGATGCACATCATCGGGCACATTGCCAGCGGGCGAGGCAGCGTGGACTGGTCGCTCATTTGGAAGCGGGTCTGGGAACTTATCGTCAAAGTCGGTCTGTTCCAGCCCGTTTTTCGTTTCCGGCTTGGTCCCAGCATCCTGCACGCGCTCATCGGCTGGGGCTTTCTCTCCTTCCTGCTCATCAACCTGGCGGATTTGATCTACGCCTACACCGGATGGCGTTTGCTCGACAACACGGGTCTCTTTGGGGATGTATACCGCCTCATTGCCGACATCGCGAATGTCGCCATCATCGTTGGCATTCTGGCGATGGCGTTCCGCCGCTTCATTCTTCGACCTGCGACTCTGTCCACCCGTGAGACGACGTTACTGCACCCGAAAGCGCGCACCGGCATTATGCGCGATTCAGCCATTGTTGCCACGTTTATCTTCATCCATAACTCGATGCGGTTTTTGGGAGAGTCGTTCAACCTGGCGCTGGCGGGTCACGCCGACAGATGGCAGCCAACCATCTCAGCCGTATCAACTCTCTGGTCCGGGGCGGATGCGAACGTGCTTGTCATCGGCGAACACATTGCCTTCTGGCTGTCCATTGGCGCGGTGGTTGCATTTCTTCCTTATTTCCCTTATTCAAAACATATCCACCTGTTCTTTGCGCCGATCAATTTTGCGTTGAAGCCCGAACGAAGATCCATCGGGGAATTGAGTTACATCAATCTCGACGACCAGTCCATCGAGCAGTTTGGCGCGGCGAAGATGAAAGACCTCGGCTGGGAGCAGATCATGGACAGTTACGCCTGTATCATGTGCTTCCGCTGCCAGGAGGTCTGCCCGGCGTACAACACGGGGAAAGTCCTTTCGCCTGCCGCGCTGGAGATCAACAAGCGGTATCACTTCAACAACGGCGGCACGACCGATGTGCCGATGCTCGATTTGATTTCGGAGGAAGCCGTGTGGGCTTGCACCTCCTGCGGTGCGTGCGTGGACATCTGCCCCGTCGGCAACGAGCCGATGCGCGATATTTTAGAAATTCGCAGAAATCTTTCGATGATGGAAAGCGCCTTCCCAAAGCAATTGGAGACGGCGTTCAAAGGCATGGAGCGCAACGCGAATCCCTGGAATATTTCACAGGCGGACCGCATGAAATGGGCGGAAGGCTTGAACGTGCCGACGGTCGAGCAAAACCCCGAGCCTGAAATCCTGTGGTGGGTGGGCTGCGCCCCTGCCACCGATGCGCGCGCGCAAAAGACCGCGCAAGCCTTTGCGAAGATTTTGAACGCGGCGGGCATCAATTATGCCGTGCTTGGAAAGAACGAGGCGTGCACCGGCGATTCGGCGAGGCGCGCGGGGCGCGAGGATATTTTCTTCGGGCTGGCGACGCAGAACGTGGAAATCTTAAACGAGGTTGGGGCAAAACGAATCGTGACGACCTGCCCGCATTGCCTGCACACCATCAAGAACGAGTATCCTGCTTTTGGCGGGAATTATCAGGTGATCCATCACACGCAGTTGATCAATGAGTTGGTTGGAGCGGGGAAGATTCAGTTATCAGTGACCAGTGATCCCCCTTCGGGGACTTCGCAGTACAAAGTGACGTTCCATGACCCGTGTTATTTAGGACGGCACAATAAGGAGTTTGATGCGCCGCGAGATGCATTGAAATCGGCGGGCGCTCTGACGATTGAAATGCCGCGCAGCGGAGCCAAGTCCTTCTGCTGCGGTGCGGGCGGCGCGCAGATGTGGAAGGAAGAGGAGCAGGGTACGGCGCGTGTGAACGTGACCCGCTTCAACGAAGCCAAATCCACCGGCGCGGACACGGTGGCGGTGGGATGTCCCTTCTGTTTGACGATGATGACCGACGCCGCGAAAGGCGAGGACAGTCCGATTCAGGTGAAGGATGTGGCGGAGATTGTTGCAGAGAGAATGAAGTAGGTCAGTGACCAGTGATCAGTGATCAGTGGCGGGCAGAGATGTCCGCCATTTATTTTTCGTTGAGGGATTCCTTCAACCGCAAGATTCCCTGCTCGATTTCATCAACGTCATAAAAGGAAATACTGAGGCGGAAATAATCGCGCAATCCGTTTTGGCTCGAAAAGCGGATGCCGGGTCGCAACCCTACGTTGTAATCCCTTGCCTTCTTCTGCAATTCCTGCGCATCCACCCCCGGGGCTTGCAGCCAGAAGAAATATCCGCCCTGCGGGGATGTGTATTTGACCTGCGGAAGGTGCCTTTTTATCGCTTCATCCATCACCTTCATGCGCCTTCCAAGCACGCTCACGAGATGAGAGATGTTCCCATCCAAATCGCCGTTTTCGATGAGACTGCGAACAACCGCCGAAGTGAATGGATTCAACCCGCCGGCGCTGTCGAGCAAGCCGCAGGTGACGATTTTTTGGATGATCTCCGGATGCGCGTGCAGCCATCCCAGCCGCAGACCGGGCGCGAGAATCTTCGAGAATGAACCCAACGCCGCCACATGACCCGAGTCAACGCGCGCGCCGAAGGATGTGGGCGGCGTTTGGGTGTAACCGAGGAATTGATAGACCTCGTCCGCAAGGATGAGGAAGTCATACTCCTGCGCCAACGCAAGCAGCCGTTCGCGGCGCTCAGGCGGGAGGGTATGTCCGCTTGGGTTTTGGAAGGAGGGAATCACATAGACGAACTTCGGTCTGGACTTGCTCAAAGCGTGAATCAAATCGTCCATAACGAGACCAGACTCATCGGTCCGAATGGAAGCGACACGCAAGCCATGGTCGGCAAAAATCCGCAATGCAAGGAAATACGTCGGCTCCTCCACAAAGACCGTATCCCCCGGCTGGGTGTAAAGCGTGCAAAGCAAATCCAATGCCGATGAAATCCCGTTGGTGACAAACAGCTCATCGTGCAAAACCTGAAAGCCGTAACGCGGCGATAAAAACTTCGCCAGCGCCAGCCGGAAGTATCCATCCCCCTGCTCCGCACCGTATTGCAGAAATTCCCGTTCGCCCAAACCCAGCCGATGCGCTGCCGCGTTACGCAAAATCTCCAACGGCAGCAAATCCAATTGCGGTTCGCCTGCGCCTAGGTCTATAAACCCCGGCGGGATGTTCGTCTGTGTAATTTGAAGAGGCTTGGTCATGGCGCAAGTATACCGTTGGCAGGCGGCATTACAATATTGCATGTTGACTAGACAAATTTATAGAGGTACAATCTCGACGATTTTTTACAGGAACATCATGCCCATTCATAAATTTCTCGTCCGAACGAAAAATCATGACCCGCGCGAAGCAGGCTGGCTTGCGGATGCCCACGCGCTCGGATTCCAGCAACTCAAACGAGTGGAGTGTCAGGATCTCTACTTCATCGAGAGCCAATTGTCGCAGGAAGGATTGCAGCGGTTGGCTCTCGAACTTTTAACAGACCCAGTGACTCAATTCGCCGCCTGGACTGAACTGCCCGCGCCTCCGACTCCGCCCGAACCTGATTCCGTTATCCTGGAAGTTTCCCTCCGCCCCGGCGTGACCGACCCCGTCGCCGCCGAAATCGTCCGCGCCGCTCACGAAATCGGACTAAACGGAGTCCACCGTGCCGCCACAGGTCAACGCTTTATTCTCCACTTCGACCCATCCGTTTCCAAATCCGACTCCATCCGTTTATCCGCTTCACAATCCGCTACCTTAGCCGCTGCCTTAGCCGCCGCCCTGCTCGCCAACAATGTCATCCAACACTGGAAGATCGGCAGCATCGAACCATCTTTCCCTGAAGAAGTCGAATCGAGCGGACAGGTCGAAAACATCGCCATCCGCAACCTGAGTGATGACCAACTCCTCGCCCTCTCCAAAAACCGTCGCGCCGCATTGGACTTGGCGGAGATGCAAGCCATCCGCGATTATTGTCAAAAAGAAAACCGCGACCTAACAGATATCGAATTCGAAACCATCGCCCAAACGTGGAGTGAGCATTGTGTACATAAGACGTTCAAAGCCTTCATTACAGTTGACAGTGAACAGTCGACAGTGGACGGCAAGACCGCCAACCACCAACCGACAACCATCAACAGCATTATCAAAACCTATTTGAAATCCGCCACCGACAAGATCAACGCCCCCTGGGTACGCTCCGCCTTCGTTGACAACGCAGGCATCATTGATTTTGACGACGAGTTTGAAGTTTCGTTCAAAGTGGAAACGCACAACCACCCCTCTGCCATCGAACCCTTCGGCGGAGCGAACACGGGTGTCGGCGGCGTCATCCGCGATATTCTCGGCGTCTCTGCCAAACCGATTGCCAATACGGATGTCCTTTGCTTTGGCAAACAAAACATCCGCTTCGATGAACTGCCCGAAAGCGTGCTTCACCCCAAGCGGATTATGAGCGGAGTCGTGGCAGGCGTGCAGGATTATGGCAACAAGATCGGCATTCCCACAGTCAACGGGGCGATTCTCTTCGATGAAGGCTACGCCGCCAACCCGCTCGTCTTTTGCGGATGCGTCGGCATCGCCCCGAAGGGACTGCACCGCAAAAATCCCCAAGTCGGCGACCGAGTCATCGTCCTCGGCGGGCGCACGGGACGCGACGGCTTGCGCGGTGCAACCTTCTCTTCCATGACGATGGACGCGCAAACTGGCGAAGTGGCAGGCGCGTCCGTTCAAATTGGCGACCCCATCGTCGAAAAAGGACTCATTGACGTCATCACCCGCGCCCGCGACCTGCGTCTCTACAACGACATCACCGACTGCGGCGCAGGCGGCTTGTCCTCTGCTGTGGGTGAAATGGCATCCAAACTCGGCGCGGATGTCGAACTGAAAAAAGTCAAACTCAAATACCCTGGTCTCGCCCCTTGGGAGATCTGGCTCTCCGAAGCGCAGGAACGCATGGTGCTTGCTGTCTCACCTGAAAACATCCCCGCCCTGCAAGAACTCTGCAACACCTTCGACACCGAACTCACCGACATCGGTGAATTCACAGGCAAGCATCGTCTCATCGTCCGCTATAACGGCAACCCCGTCGTGGATATGGATAACGAATTCTTGCATGAAGGCATTCCGCAGAGACAGTTAAAGGCGATAATCGATAATTCGATAATCGACGAACGAATATCGAATATCGACACAAAACAAACTCTGCTCTCCCTCCTCTCTCATCCCAACATCGCCAGCAAATCCTCCGTCATTCGCCTCTACGACCATGAGATTCAAGGCGGCACAGTCGTCAAGCCGCTCACGGGCGTCAAAGCCGACGCGCCTTCTGACGCAACGGTGATTAAACCGTTTGGCACGAAGGGCATGAAAGGCATTGTCCTCTCGAATGGCATCAATCCCGAATACGGCAAACGCGACGCCTACCACATGGCGTTCGCCGTCATTGACGAAGCCATTCGCAACGCGGTTGCCGTCGGCGCTGACCCGGAACGGATTGCCATCCTCGATAACTTCTGCTGGGGCGACCCCAAACGTCCCGAAACCTTAGGCTCACTCGTTGAAGCAGCCCGCGGCTGTCATGATGCGGCGCTCTTATTCCGCACTCCCTTCATCAGCGGCAAAGACTCGCTCAATAACGAATATCTCGGAACTGATGGTCAGCGTCACGCCATCCCGCCCACGCTCCTCATCTCGGCGCTTGGCATGATGGACGACATCACCAAAGCCGTTACGATGGATTTGAAAGAAGCGGGCAATGCGCTGTATCTCGTCGGTGATTTTGCGCCCGTGTTTGGTGGTTCGCATTTTGATACAACGATAGACGAAACGGTTCCACAAGTTTCAGAAATCGCACCGCAAGTCTACAAAGCATTGCACAACGCGATCAATGCAGGTCTCATCCGCTCCGCACATGACCTCTCCGAAGGCGGATTGGCTGTCGCCGCCGCGGAGATGTGCATTGGCGGGCGTTTAGGGCTGGATATAACCCCGCTTCTCACGACCCGCGACCTGTTCGGCGAAACGACGGGCTGTTTGCTCGTTGAAGTTTCTCCTGCCAACATCGCCCGCTTCGATGAGATTTTCAAAGACCTGCCATTCAAAAAACTTGGACAAGTTATCGCTGACCCTGTTCTCAAACTTGGCGAAACAACCATCACTGTCGAAGACCTCACTACCGCCTTCAACACACCTATCTAATCACTACCTTCTAACCCATGAAACCTCAAACCCTTATCATCCAAGCCCACGGCACTAACCGCGATTATGACGTCGCCGAAGCCTTGACTCTCGCTGGCGCAGAAGCACATCCCGTTCCGCTTAATGACTTGCGTGCCGGCAAAAAACACTTTGCCGATTATCAAATGCTCGTCGTTGCGGGCGGCTTTTCCTACGCAGACTCGCTCGGCGCAGGCAAACTCCTTGCTCTCGATCTGAACTCCTACTTCAATGAAGAGATTTCCACTTTTGTCGCATCAGGCAAACCCGTCATCGGCATTTGCAACGGGTTTCAGGCGTTGGTCAAATCGGGGATTTTGCCAGGCGAATCCCCCTCTCCCGCTGGGAGAGGGGTTAGGGGTGAGGGTGCGACCTTGACCTTCAATCAGCAAGGTCACTTTGAATGTCGCTGGGTTACCTTGAAACCCACATCTCAAAGGTGTATTTGGACAAAAGGCTTGGAAAATATCATCGAATGCCCTATTGCCCATGGCGAAGGAAACTTCCAAAGCAGCCAATTACCAATTACCAATTACCTATCACTTGACCAAATCGCCCTCACCTACGCTTACGCGGACGGCTCTCCTGCCAACGGAGAATATCCCATCAACCCGAACGGCTCCATCCTCGACATCGCAGGCATTTGCAACCCGCAAGGCAATGTACTCGGACTCATGCCCCACCCCGAGAATCACATTCATCCGTATCAACATCCGCAGTGGACTCGTGGAGTCAAAGGCAACAGTGGATTGGTCTTGTTTGAAAATGGTGTGAAATACGCCAAGGACTTCGCATGATCGCAAAAGAAGAAATAATCAAATTACTCCCACTAGCATTCGGTGAAACAAATCTTCCGCTTTCCAACAAACAGACAGGCAAAGTCCGCGAGTGGTATGACTTACCTGATGGCAAACGGCTCATCGTCACAACGGATCGGCTTTCGGCGTTTGACAGAATTCTCGCCAAAGTTCCATACAAAGGACAGGTCCTCAATCAACTCTCCGCATGGTGGTTCGAGCAGACCAAGGACATCATCGCCAATCATCTGTTATCCGTTCCAGACCCGAACGCATCCATCGTCACCACCATTCAGCCGCTTCCCATCGAAGTCATCATGCGCGGATACATCACGGGCGTCACGTCCACGGCGTTATGGTATCGCTACTCCATCGGCGAGCGGACTATCTACGGGTATGACTTTCCTGAAGGTTTGAAAAAGAATCAAGCCTTGCCCGAGCCGATCATCACTCCCACCACCAAAGGCGGCGAGACGGGACACGACGAACGCTTGACATGCGCCGAAGTGACCGAGAAAGGTTTGCTCGACGAAAAAACTTGGGATCAAGTTCAACAAGCCGCACTCGCCATCTTCAAACGCGGACAAGAAGTTGCTAATAAAGCAGGCTTGATTCTCGTGGACACCAAATACGAATTCGGCATTGCACACGATGGCAGTGTCATGCTCATTGACGAAGTCCACACGCCCGACTCATCTCGCTATTGGAAAGCGGATACTTACAAAGAAAAATTCGCCGCAGGCGAAGAACCCGAAAACTTCGATAAGGAATTCGTTCGCATCGCGTATGCGGAAAAAGGCTATCGCGGCGATGGTGAAATCCCATCCATGCCGAACGAACTTTGGGCAGCCGCCAGCGAACGCTATATCACCATTTATGAAATGCTCACAGGCAAAACCTTTGATGCGGGTGCATATCCCATCGAAGAACGCTTGCTCCAAAATCTGAAAGAGTTGCTATGACAAATCCACTCATTGCCATCATCATGGGTTCCAAGTCTGATTGGGAGACGATGGAACATGCTACCAAAACACTCGACCAACTCAACATTCCCTACGAAGTCAAAATCGTCTCGGCGCATCGTACACCTGACCTGCTGTTTCAATTTGCAGAGTCTGCTCATGAGCGCGGCATTGAAGTCATCATCGCAGGTGCGGGCGGCGCGGCGCATCTGCCTGGCATGACCGCCGCGAAAACGCACCTGCCTGTGCTCGGTGTGCCTGTCCAATCGAAGGTGCTCAACGGCATGGACTCGCTGCTCTCCATTGTGCAAATGCCCGCGGGCGTTCCCGTTGGCACGCTGGCAATTGGTCGCGCGGGTGCGGTCAATGCGGCGCTGTTGGCGGCATCCATCGTTGCCAACAAGCACAGCGAACATCTCACCGCCCTGCTCGCCTATCGCACCGCGCAAACCAAATCCGTTCTGGATAACCCCGACCCGCGAGAGAC
>QMIW01000163.1 GCA_024434165.1 Chloroflexota bacterium
ATCACCCGCCCCGGCAGCAAGGATCACGTGACCGTTAAGCTGGAACTGCACCCCGGCGAAAGCGGCGAGGGGCTACCGGAGATGATTAAAAATCTGGCCGAGCAGGCCATCCGGCTGCGAATTGATGAAGTTGTCATCGTGCCGCCGGGCGAGATTGACCCGGCGCAGCGCGCGGTTGTAGATGCCCGAACGTGGGATTAATCACAGACGACATCGAAGCGCGTGATGTGAGAGGGGCGAAAAATTTCTGCCTTGCCGGAATAGAAAATTTGTGCTAATCTGAAAGCGCACGCAGATGCCGAGACGAGTAGAGGAGCGCGAGGATGAGCGAGGAACGGTACAATCCCGGCCACAAAACGGCACTGGATCAAATTCTGCTGGCAATGCCCGGCGTGCGCGATGGCAAGGCGTTTGGTTATCCGGCCTATAAGGTTAGCGGCAAGGTGTTCGCCTTCATCGGCGGGATGGGTATGGCTTTAAAGCTGCCCGAAGGCCGCGTTCATGAACTGCTCCAGGCCAACCCGACCATGAAACCCTTCGAGCCGACCGAAGGCGTCTTCTGGCGCGAGTGGGTTTCGATTGACCATGCCGACCCGTCCGCCTATGAACAGTACGAATCGCTGTTTGCCGAATCGATTCGGTTCGTGACCGGGGGTGAGGGATAGATAAGGCGTTACTGTAATTGCTGGTTCTGTTCTGAACCTTCCCCAGCCCTAAATCCCCTCCCCTCAGGGGACTTTCCTGGCCTCTTAAGCCCCCTCTCTACGCAGTGGAGAGGGGGGGTGAGGACTAGCAATCAAGAAACAAATGTTGCACCACATATGCCGCCTGAGACACGCTTTTAGTCCGTTTCACGGAGGTAAGCCCATTTTACGAATGAGGACGTTATGCTGCTCGTCAACAGTCGGCAAGTCGTCCAGGGTACGTCGTGCAAAATCCTCGCTTCTTATTGCATAATTCCAGATAATCACGAATCCTTTTAATAAAGATGGTTTTTTGATGGCTATGAGCGAAAAAACCAGATTACTGATCGTGGATGATGAACATGATCTCCTGGCGGAGTTAGCAGCACTCTTGAGGCGATCTGGTTATTGGGTCGAAACCGCCAGCAGTGGACAGCAAGCAATCCAGACTATTGAGCAATTCAGGCCGCATCTGATCGTGCTGGATGTCTTGATGCCCGGCATGGATGGTCGAGAGGTTCTCAGACGGCTGCGACAGGCAAACGATTGGACGCCGGTCATTTTACTGACCCAGGTGGGAAACTCTACTGAACGTGCCTTAAGTTTGCAGGAAGGCGCCGACGATTACCTCAACAAGCCGTTTGATCCCATGGAACTCATCGCGCGGATACAGGCCATTATGCGTCGGGTTCAGAACACCCCCTCGCCGAAGGCGAGTTTTCGTTATCTGGAGTGTGATGGGCTGACCCTAGATCGGCAGAAGCGCCAGGTCTGGCTCTCTGGCACGGATCTGAAGCTCACAACGCGGGCGTTCGGTGTCTTGGAATATTTGATGTTAAATGCACAGGAGATTGTTTCACGCGATAGGCTGTTGAATGAGATTTGGGGCTGGGTCTATGCGGTTGAAACCCGGGCCGTTGATGTGCGGATCGCGGAAATTCGTAAGCAGTTGGGCAGTCATGCCGATTGGGTCGAAACGCTCGTTGGACAGGGCTATCGTTTCCTGGGAGAAGTACGCGGGCGATGAGGCACTGGCGAACCCCACTCCTATACAGCCTTCCGTTGGTTTTGGCGCTTGTGACGGTGATGGCTGTCAACCTCGGCGTCATTACAGACCTGCTTTTTGTGGGCCGTTTTGAAATATCTCTAGGCAGTCTAACGCTTGTCACGGGTCTATGTCTCACCGGCGGATTTGTGATGCATGGGTTTGTGCGGCGTCGAAGCCGTAAGCAGATCATGCATATGCAGGCCGAAACACAGGAACAATACGCCGTGGCTCAACGGCGCTTCTTACAGCGTCTGGATCACGAGTTGAAAAACCCGCTGACCATTATCCATCTCGGACTGGCAAATCTGCACCCCCGTATCCCCCTTGAAGACCACCCATCCTTTATACGCATTGAAGAACAGACGCAGCGCCTGCAACGACTGGTAGAGGACTTAC
>QMIW01000164.1 GCA_024434165.1 Chloroflexota bacterium
GATTGAATGCCTCCTCCCGTTGAAGGGCATTCAATTTACTTCGGTTTTCTTGCCTGTCAAGGCGATTCCGATTTATCCACCTCGTCTTGCAGGTGTACCGAACGGATTCGGGGCGAACTTCTCAAGCTGGGGCTGCGCGTGAGCAAGCGAACGATTCAGAAGTACTTGCCGAAAGATCGCACCCCACAGCCTTCGCAGACGTGGGGTACTTTTCTAGGTAACCATGCCGAGTCCATCTGGGCGTGCGATTTCATCCAGGTCACGGATGTTTTCTTCCGCGGGCTGTTTGTGTTTGTGATGATTGAATTAGGCTCGCGGCGGATAGTGCATGTGGGCGTCACTCGTCAACCGACCGATGGCTGGGTCGCCCAACAGGTGCGCGAAGCCACGCCCTTTGGGCAGGGGCCGCGCTTCTTGCTCCGCGATAATGACTGTAAGTACGGTCAGCATGTCTGGGCCGTGACGGAAGGGGCGGGCATTGAGGTCCTCCGCACCCCGATTGGCGCGCCCAAAGCGAATGCGACTTGCGAAAGGTTTATTGGCTCCGTCCGTCGGGAATGCCTCGACCATCTCCTCCTCTTCGATGAAAAGCAGGGTGCCCAGGTGATGAAACAATACACTGCCTACTTCAATCAGGAACGCCCCCATCAAGGACTTGGACAGCGGGTTCCCGTGCCCTCTGTGCCTGCCCCAATCCCTCCCCCTGCGCCACCGTTCAGGGTCATCGGACGACCGGTCCTCAATGGTCTCCATCATGCTTATCAGTGGCAGGCCGCCTATCCGCTTTTCACCCGTTGGTGTTTTCTTCCCAGAGGCATCGGCTTTTCAATGACCACCTTGAGCCTCTTCTCCGCGAGCACGGGCGTTTTCGCCTCTCTATTGTCGCTTGTTTTTGCCTCATCCCGGAAGGATTGCACTCGATTTCCCTTAAGGAAACGGACCTGACTGTCAGAAACACAACAAGCCTGCATAAATCCCCTGCCATGGGCTGTATTTTTAGAACGGATGTCTAAATGAGCCAACACAGGTTGTAATGTCGGTCAAGGTGTCGGAATCGGTTCCCATCAGGAACAAGAAACGCCCCGCGTGATGCAGGGCGTTTTGATTCAATCAGGGCGTGCAGGGGGCTTACCGATTGCGCCGATGCACAATCTGGTGAATACGCTGCACTGACACTCCAAAGGCTTTCGACAATTCCTCTAAGGTTTCACCGTTGGCATGGCGTTTGCGAATCTCTGCATTACGTTCGGTGAAGAATAGTTCGGGGCGTGGGGTGTGTTTTTCGCGGTACAAGGCAGCTAAAAGCAAACGTGCTGCCTGATCCATGGGGTTCAAGGCAGCACCGGATTTTGCCCCTATGGGGATATAGAGGCGAGAAACGGTTCCGCGGCGGAACGGCTCGCACAGGCAATTTGGCATATTTTGAAGCGACTCTATTCCGCCTCTGCGCAGCCTGACAAACCCCTCACCATTGCCGAACGGAATGAACTCATTCGCAGTCGATACCGCGCCGGGGAAACGATGCAAGCGCTCGCTACCGCGTTTGGTATCTCCTTCCAGCGGGTTCACCAAATCATCCACAATCAGTACCGCTGATGAGAAGATCATAGCCTTTCCCAGTTCGTCCGTCAAGAATTCGATTCGGGCGCTTTCTTCTGCCTCAAAATGAAGGATGAGCCCAATTCGGAACCGTCCTCTCGATTATTGAGGGCGGTTCACACGCACAAGTTTTCCAGCCATGTCTGGTTGGGCAGCCAGTGCGGCATCAATCCGCGCCGCCAAAGCCGCTGAGTCGGCATCAAAGGTACACACCACGATCCCTGCGTGGGCGGAGTTTTGGTTGTGCAATCCAATAAAGTGTTTGCGGTTTAGCGTGATCAGGATTCGTCCATGAGCGGTGGCAAAAGCCAGCACCTCGACATCAGGAATCGCTTGATTTGCTTTGCCGCTCTCGTAAGAAGTCTGCACGTCATGCTTCAACTGGCGCAGGGCTTCAACGACTGGCAAGGGAAAGTTTTCGTTGGTGTACAGTTTCGCCATCGTCAGGCATTCTCGTTTTCGGTGATCTGCTGCTCAATCTCATCACGATGAGAGCGATAATATGCCCACGCATTGGCAAGATC
>QMIW01000097.1 GCA_024434165.1 Chloroflexota bacterium
TTTGATTCCCAGCGACGACGCCAGTTCCACAAAATCCGGGATGTGCGGTCTCAGCATCGGCTCGCCGCCGGAGATGTGGATTTTCTTTGTCCCCATTTCCGCTAGTTCGGTGATGACATCTTTGAAGCGATCCACGCTGACGGGCGGCTCGCGCGTCTCGCGCCAGTGATTGCACATCTCGCATTTGAGGTTGCAGCCGTAGAACACCTTGAACTTGACGTACAAAGGTCTGTACGGGCGCGCATTCAAAACCGCCCCTTTGAATTCCTCTTTTTCGCTGGCAATGGACTCGGGGTTGTTCATAACGGTAAGTTTTGCAATTGTATCACCCGCGGAGTTGGGATACGACAATGCGATTTGATTGAACAGAGGCTTTTTTTACTCAATGCTTTCCAGCCAGAGCCTGTCGTCTTCCGCCTTTACTGCCCGCTCAGCCTCGTGGATGAGCATCGTTAAACTTCGTCTGCGGCGGAATGGGGCGTTGGGCGGCAAATAGCCGCCCGGCAAAGGCGTTGGCTGATTGTTTTGCGATACATTGAAGCATGGCGACCATCGTTGGATAAGCAGCCGTTCGGCGGCATTCAACTCATTCCCTGCGCCGTCAAATTGCGCTGATCGTGAGTTCAACAGTTCGATCATGAATCCCATGGACCGCGGCCAGTTGCACCAAATGAAACGCCCGACGATCGAATGTCCTTTGAACCCGCCGATCAAATGTTCCCACACGCGGTGAAAGGCAAGATGCGACTGACCGGCGTAGAATACGACGTTTTCATCCCGAAACAAATATAAATCGAATTCCCTCCAGGATGCGGGACATTGTTCGAGAAGCAGGAACCGTTTTAGGGATATTGCAGCATTTTCACCGTTCATGGAAATGGACGCTTATAACCGAACTTCCAGCCGAATCGTCGCAGAATCTCCCTCCTTGAGTTTCTCCGCTTTTTGGGCGCTCATTCGAATCGGCACGAGATAACTGCCGTCCTTGGGAAACAGCGAGGTCGTCCATGCGGTCTTGCCGATCCGCACGTGGACGGGGATCACGCCCCAGCCGTACGTCACTAATTTGGAGACGGCTTTGATCTCCTGACTTTGCTTTTCAGGAACTTTGACGAAGAGATAAGGAGCCGGTCCGCGCCAGTGGAAAATTCTTCCGCTAAACTCGATGACCATTGAGACAGTATATCAAATGCCGGCTGATATCCAAACTTCGATGCCGTTCTAAAGTAAAATCTACCCGCTGTTTTCTTAACCTTCAACCTGAAACCTTCAACCTGAAACCCTCTCTTATGCGCCTAAAAGCGGACATCACCCTCTTCATCATTTCCATCATCTGGGGCTCTGCCTTCGTCGCCCAACGTGTCGCCGGGCAGGTGGGCAGTGTTTACATTTTCAACGGTCTGCGCTATTTGCTGGCGGCGCTGGTCGTCCTGCCTTTTGCGTTTCGCGCAGGTCGAAATACTACCCCGGCTTATCCCCGCGGCCAGTTCAAATGGATGGGCATCGCCGGTGTGTTCTTGTTTCTTGGGAGCGCCCTGCAGCAGGCGGGCATGGTTTACACCACGGCAGGAAACGCGGGATTCATTACCAGCCTGTATGTGGTATTGATTCCGTTGATCCTCTTTCTGTTTTGGGGGGAAAAGCCGCATTGGTTGTTTGTGGCTGCCATCCTGCTGGCGATGGTTGGCGCGTTTTTGCTTTCCACCGGCGGAAAATTTGAAATCCACTTCGGCGACCTGCTCGAATTGATCGGTGCGCTGTTCTGGGCGTTCCATGTTGTTGTCCTCGGGAAATACGCTTCGAAATATGAATCCATGTCTTTTTCAGTGGGGCAGTTGGCGGTTTGCGGACTGCTCAATCTCGGCGTGGGCGTCGTTGTCGAGCCGGCGCCGGTTTTCGATGCCAGCCTTTTGTTCGCCATCGCCTACACGGCGTTCCTTTCGCTCGGATTGTGTTACACCCTGCAGATCTGGGCGCAGAAGCATACCCCGCCCGCCGATGCGGCATTGATTCTCAGCCTTGAGTCGGTGTTTGCGGTCCTTTCGGGCTGGCTCCTGCTCGATGAACGCCTTGCTCCAGTGCAAATTGCCGGAGCGGTTTTGATCTTCGCCGCCGTCCTCCTATCGCAATTCAAGGAATGGACATCAGGTACAATTGATGCAGACCACTTGGTGGAGGGCCGATGACCGCAAAAGTTATTCTCAACCCGTATTCGAATCGTTGGAATTCGCGAGCGCGCTGGCCCCTGGCAGAAGCCGCGCTCAAAGCCGCTGGCGTGGATTTTGAAGTGGTCGTTTCCGAAGAAAAAGGCGCTGTGATAGGGCTGGCAGAGCAAGCCGCGCGGGATGGTTTTTCGCCCATCATTGCTGCCGGCGGGGATGGCACCATCGGAGAAACCGTCAACGGCATGGCGCGCGCCGCGGGTACCATGGAGAAGCCCCTTGGTCCGCTCGGTATCATGCCCCTTGGTTCCGCCAATGACCTTGTCGTCAACCTCGGTTTGCCCAGGGATTTGAACGAAGCTGCAAAGGTCATTGCCGCAGGAAAGACCGATCTCATTGATGTCTGCAAATGCAACGACCGCTGCTACGTCAACAACTCCGCTGCGGGGCTGGAACCCTACGTCACCGCCAAGCAGGAAAAGATTTACTGGATCAAAGGCATCATGCGCTACCTCGTGGCTGCCGTGCAGGGCATCATGGACAAGCCCGAATGGAATGCCAGGATGGAATGGGACGGCGGCTCATTCCATGGACCTCTCTCCCTGGTCTCTGTCGGCAACACACGTCTGACCGGCGGCGTTTTCTACATGACACCCCACGCCGACCCGCACGACGGCAGGCTGACCTTTAGTTACGGCTATCGCAGCACCCGCCTTGGTCTTTTTCAAGCCCTGCCCCGCACTATGAAACTTGGCGAAGGCTCATTCATCGAAATGGAAGGCATGTACGAGGTTCACTGTACCCGTCTGACCATCGAACTGGATAAACCCTCTCCCGCCCACACAGATGGCGAACTTTTCCCCGAATGGATAACGTCTCTGAAATATGAGATCTTTCCCAGTCGGCTCCAAATCCTTCTACCATAACAATCTACTATTCCCTATCCCCTATCCCCTATCCCCTTCCCCTATCCTCTATCCTCCAATGACATCCCTCGATCTGTCCTTCCATCCACTTACCCAAAAACTATGGCGCGACTTTGAAATGCTCTTCGGCGAGAACGGCGCCTGCGGCGGATGCTGGTGCATGTATTGGAAACTGCGCGGAAAAGCCTTCGATGAAAACAAAGGCGAGGGGAACAGGCAAATGCAAAAGTCCATAGTGGATGCGAAAATCATCCCCGGCTTGCTTGCCTATTCTGAAGGCTATCCTGTCGGCTGGGTGGCTGTCGAGCCGCGCAGTCAATATCCAAAACTTGCTCATTCGCGCGTGCTCAAACCCATTGACGACCGGGAAGTCTGGTCCATCACCTGCTTGTTCGTGGAGAAAAAACATCGGCGCAAGGGCGTCGCCGTGGAATTGATCAAAGCCGCGGTGGAGCATGCCCGAAACCATGGCGCGCAGATTGTGGAAGGCTACCCGGTGGATGCAAAAAAGAATTCTCCGCCGCCGTTTGTTTTTACCGGCACGGCTTCGGCGTTCAAACAGGCGGGATTCAAAGAGGCGGCGCGCCCATCGCCGTCGCGTCTCATCTTTCGATACGCGGTCAAGCGTGAGGGGAAATGAACTTTCAACCGCCCTCGAAATCCCTCACGCGGCGCGACTATCAATTCATTGCGCTGGTTTCGTTTTTGTTCCTTGCTGTTTCCACCGGGCTTGTGTTTGCGAATCTTTCACTTCCGCGCGGAGGCGGGGATTTCCTCGTCCATTGGGCGGGCGCGCGTGGATTTTTATTCGAACGCGTGGACCCCTACAGCGGCGAGATTCCCGCGCGCGTGCAGCAATTGGTGTATGAAGATTCAGCCGGGGCGGGCGGCGAACCCTATATTCTGGATTCACCGTTTCATCTTCTGCCGTTCTATTATCCTTTCGCGCTTCTTTCGGACCCGCAAGTTGCCCGCGCCATCTATGCCATGCTCCTCGAATGGGCGTTGATCGGGCTGGCTTTGCTCAGCCTGCGGCTCACCGGCTGGGAGGCGCCGCGCTGGTTTGCGGTTTTGTTCTTTCTTTTTTGTGTGTTGAATTTTTATACCTTTCGAGCCGTTCTCGAAGCCAGCCCGGTTTTGCTGCTTGGGTTGATCTATGCAGGCATGTTGCTGGCGCATCAAACCGGGCAGGATGAACTCCTGGGCGCATTGATGGCGGTCTCTGTGTATTATTGGGAAGTGGGCTTGCCCTTCCTTTTGATGGTGGCATGGCGTTCGTATAACGAGGGGCGCGTGCGCGTCCTCGCGGGCTTTTTCATGCTTTCCTTCGTCCTGCTTGCCGTGTCCTTTCTGACATATCCGAACTGGCTCATCCCATACCTGCGCGCCGGGATGAACAACCTGCGCGCGGATTTTGGTTTCTCGACCTTTGCGTCGCTGGAACTTATCCTTCCTTCCTACGGCAGGATTCTCGCCTGGGCGGTGGCGGTCGTTTTGGTGGCTGCCCTCGGCTATGAATGGAACGCGCTTCAAACTGCGGATGACCGCCGTTTTTACTGGACAGCCTGCCTTGCCCTTGCTTCTGCGCCGCTTCTGGGTTTTCGCACCGAGATGGAGCATCTGGCGGTGCTTGTTATTCCGCTCGCGTTGGTCTTCGCGATTATCTATGACCGCTGGAAGCGCGCCGGCGCTGTTTTCACCGTTCTGCTGTTGTTGATCGTTTTTGGACTGCCCTGGGCTGCATACTTCCTTGCCCTGCCGCGTTATGGAGAAATGACCTTCCTCTTCCTTCCGTTGTTTACCGTCATCGGCTTGTACTGGATTCGCTGGTGGGCGCTCCGCCCTCCGCGCGTCTGGGCTGATCTGGCATCGCAGCAAGCGTAAATCGAAAATCATAAAATCGTAAATCGAATGTCTTTCCGCGCCTACCTTATCCTTTTTCTTTCCGGTTTGATATTGCCCGTCGTCATTGCGCAGTTCCAGCCTGTGCCGGGCTACCTTGATTCTGCCTACTACTTCGCCGGCGGGATTCAACTTGCCGAAGGCAGGGGCTTTACCGAACCGTACCTGTGGAATTACCTCGACGGCACGACCTCTCTCCCGCACCCCTCCCACACATATTGGATGCCGCTCGCTTCCATTGTTTCCGCCTTCGGCATGTGGCTGCTGGGGCAAACCACCTACGCCGCCGCGCGAATTCCGTTCATCCTGCTGGCGGCGCTGGTCGTTCCGCTCACGGCGCATCTGGCATATCGCTTCACGCAAAAGCGCGACCTTGCCGTCCTTTCTGCGCTGCTTGCGATTTTTTCCGTCTATCATGCGCCCTTCGTCGGCGTGACGGATAACTTCAGCCTCTTCATGCTGTTCGGCGGGTTGTATTTCATCTTTGCCACGAACCTCATCGAAGACCCAACCCGCATGCAAAATTGGTTTCTGCTCGGTTTGATGTCGGGCTTCCTCGCCCTCTCGCGCAGCGACGGCTTGCTCTGGCTCGGCATGACGTTTCTGTTCATTCTCTTTCGCGCCCGCCAATCTCCTCAAATCCCAATTTTCCGTTTCATAATCCGCAATTCCCTCATTGCCCTTCTCGGCTTTCTGCTGGTCATGGCTCCCTGGTATGCGCGCAACTACCTTGCGTTCGGTTCGCTCATGGCTCCCGGCGGGAGCCGCGCCCTCTGGCTCGATAACTACGACCAGACCTTCATCTACCCGCCCGGACAATTGAGCATGGAATCCTTCCTTGCGTTGGGCTGGGCGGAGATTTGGTCCGACCGCATGTGGGCGTTGGGAAGCAACCTGATGAGCGGTTTCGCCGCGCATGGCGGGATCATCCTGTTTCCGCTCATTATCGCGGGAATCATTTACCATCGAAAGGACGAGCGCGTCAAACTTGGCGTGACCGCCTGGCTGATTCTCTTCTTTGTAATGACCTTCCTCTTCCCGTTTGCCGGCGCGCGCGGAGCGTTCTTCCATGCGGGCGCGGCGCTCCAGCCGCTGTGGTGGACTCTCGCTCCGCTTGGTCTCGATGAGATTCTGCTGTCCCTGAGAAAAAGGAACTGGGGCAGCGACCAGGCCAAATTCATATTCCGAAGCGCACTGGTCATGATCGTGGTCATGCTCACCGCTTACGTCGTCTATCTGCGGCTGTTCGCGCTGGGGTGGGGCGAAGGCGAGGAGAAGAATTATCCCGCCGCGGAGCGCCTCCTGCTCGAACACGGAATCCGAAGCGGCGACATTGTGATTGTCGCCAATGCGCCCGCGTATTATCTCGAAACGGGCCGCGCCGCAATTTCGATTCCGTATGGCGGCATCGAAGCCATCCGCGCGGTTTCGCAGCAATTCAATGCCGATTACCTCGTCCTCGAACCGTCGGCGGCGCTTCCGCAAATCAAAAGCCTGATGGAAAATCCACAGGAGAATCAGGATTTTATTTTTCTGGGTGAAGTCAATGGCGTCCACATCTTCCAGGTCGAATAACCTTTCGCAATGGGATTTGCTCGTCACCGCCTGCGCGGTGGTGGGCATCGCGGTCAGTTATCTGATTGCCAGCCGCTTTACATACGCGATCGGCTTTCCGCTCGACGACTCATGGATTCATCAAACCTACGCGCGCAATCTCGTCCAATACGGCGAATGGTCGTTTCGGCCGGGCATACCGTCCGCCGGTTCCACGTCTCCGTTTTGGTCGGCTTTGCTCGCCGTCGGTTTTTTGCTTGAACTCTCGCCGTACATCTGGACGTATTTCCTCGGCGCGCTCACCCTCTTTGCGCTCGCGGTCTTGTGCGAGTGGGCGGTTCGTGAACTGGTGGAGACGTATCGCCCCGCCCTGCCCTGGGTTGGAGTTTTCATCGCGCTCGAATGGCGCCTTGCCTGGGCGGCGATGTCTGGGATGGAGACCCTGCTTCACGGTTTGATTGTCACGACCGTGCTGGTTCTCTTGATGACCAACTCGCCTCGTTATCTGACTTTGGGTTTGCTTGCCGGTCTATCGGTCTGGGTGCGCCCCGACGGTTTGACTCTGCTCGGTCCCGTGCTGATGGCGCTTGTGTTCCATGAAAAGGACATGCGTTCGCGTGCGCTTGCCCTCGTGCGATTTCTGATCGGCTTTGGCGCGTTGTTCCTCTTCTACCTTTTGTTCAACCTTGCCATTGGCGGCACGCCCATGCCGAACACCTTCTACGCCAAACAAGCGGAGTATGCCGCCTGGCAGTCGCTCCCCATCCTTAACCGTCTCGGACAGATGTCCCTGCAGCTGCTTGTCGGTCCGAGTCTCGTTTTGATTCCCGGCGTGATCGGCTGGCTGGTCAAGTCGGTGCGCGGACGCATGTGGGGCAGTCTCGCTGCCATGCTTTGGTGCGTTGGGTATCTGCTGCTCTACATTTCGCGCCTGCCCGTCTACCAGCACGGACGGTACATCATGCCCGCCATGCCGGTCTTCTTCCTGTTCGGCTTGCTGGCGTTTGCCGGGTTCGATGCGGGCAGGATGTTCGCCCGCTATCATTGGATCGCCCAGACCGTCTGGCGCGGAAGTTTGGGAATGCTCGTCGTCGGTTTTGTTTTTCTCGGCGCAAATTCCTACGCGCGGGATGTGGCGGTCATCGAAAGCGAAATGGTCGTCACGGCAAAGTGGGTGGCTGAAAACCTGCCCGCCGATGCGCTCATCGCCGCGCACGACATCGGCGCGCTTGGTTACTTCGACGACCACGAACTGATTGACCTCGCCGGGCTCATTTCCCCCGAAGTGATTCCCTTCATCCGCGATGAGCCGCGCCTGGCGGCTTTCCTGAACGAAAAAGGCGCAGACTATCTGATCGCCTTCCCCGACTTCTACCCGGAGTTATCCAGCGGGGCTGAGATCGTATTTACCTCAGGCAGCGAAATCACCGTTGCATTTGGCGAGCAAAACATGGCGGTCTACTCATGGAAAAGCCCATAATGGGTTAAAATAGTGGCGATTTAGCAAGTCTATTCCAATAAAAGAGAGATTGGGCTCGGGATGAACCAGATAACGTTGTTGATAGTGGACGATCACCCTTTGTTTCGCCAGGGCGTGGTGGATGCCCTGTCCCTGGAGCCGGATATGAGGATTGTTGCACAGTCCGCAACCGGCGATGAGGCACTGGAATTAATCCGCTCCAAGAAGCCAACCGTCGCCGTACTGGATGTAAACCTGCCCGGCATAAACGGTCAGCAGATCACGCACCAGGTCTTCCAGGATAAATTGGGCACCCGCATCATCCTGATGACCGGCTACGATGACGTGGAGCAGGCCATCCATGCCGCGCTTGCCGGCGCGCACGGTTACTGCTCCAAGGATATCGAACCGCAGACGCTTTCCCGCATCATCCGCGAAGTGGCGGAGGGGAAGTATGTGTTCGCCAACAATGTTTTCACGCGCCGCGAGCTTGAACTTTGGGTGGAGGAAAAAATGGAGGGCGCACGCCGCTCGTACAGCGAACCGGGCACCCCCTTCCATCCGCTTTCCGACCGTGAAATGGAAGTGCTGGCGTGTGTGGTGCGCGGCATGAGCAACAAGGAGATCGCCACCCTGCTTGGAATCAGCCACCAGACGGTCAAAAATCACGTCACGGCAATCCTGAGGAAGTTCGGCGTCGAAGACCGCACCCAGGCTGTCGTCTACGCTCTCAAACGCGGCTGGGTCACCCTGCGCGACACCGACATCAGGTCGTAGGAGTAAACTTCATGTCGAATCAAGAGACCGTGGATTACAAGAGCGAACTGGATGAAACACAGCGCGCCCTGCGCGAGATCACATTGATGATCGAGCAGAGCCAGGGCGAGCTTGCCAAACTCACCCAGCGAAACACGGCAATTACATCCCATCTTCAGCAGGTGCAAAAACAGGGCGCAGGGGTTGACGAACTCAGGATGGCGTACGACTCCGCTCTCGAAGCGCAGCAAAGACTGTTCGTCATGCGCGGGCAGCTGGAAAAATTACAGAACGACAAACAGCATCTTGAAAAATACAAGGCGGTTCTGGATAAGGTGGTATCCGGGGCGGTCGAGTCTTCGGGGGCGGTGTCTGCCGCCTCGAAAAGCCAGATGGCGGGCATCGAGATGATCGTCAATGCGCAGGAGGCTGAACGTCAGCGTCTCTCCCGCCAAATGCACGATGGTCCCGCTCAGGCGCTTTCCAACTTTATTTTACAGACCGAAATCGCCATGCGGCTTCTGGATGTGGACCCGGCGCAGGCAAAGGACGAGTTGGGGAATCTAAAGATGTCTGCGATGGGCACTTTTCAAAAGGTGCGCAGCTTCATCTTTGAACTCCGCCCCATGATGCTTGATGACCTGGGGTTGATTCCCACCCTGCGGAAATATGCAGACGCCTTCAAGGAACAAACCGGCTTGGAGGTGAGCGTTACCATCACAGGCACGGAGCGCCGGCTGGAACCCTATCTTGAAGTAATGATCTTCCGCGCCGTGCAGGAGCTGCTCGGCAACACCGCCCGCCACAGTCAGGCAACCATGGTTAAGGTCCATCTGGATTTGGGGAATGACTTCCTGCGGGTCAGCGTGGACGACAATGGCAAAGGGTTCGACCCGGAATCCTTGAAGGAATCGTCGAATTTGGGCTTGAAACTCATCCGGGAACGCGCGGAAATGCTGGGCGGAAATTTTGAAATTGACAGCGCTGTCGGTTCTGGAGCCCGGATTTCTTTCACCGTTCAGGCAAAAAACTGAAGGCGATCTAACAAAGACTTGTCAACTGGTGTTGCGCAATGCCTCATGCCAAACAAGTCAGAATATCCGGGAAACCTGGAAAATTTCCGGGTAAGATGCGCCTGTGTCGGGCTGGCGTGACGCACTTTCCGTGTAAAGCGAGTTTACAATACTGTTAAGAAAATAACGGCGAACGCCCTATTTGTCCCATAATATGCTTTTGACATTTTTCCTGTATAATCAATATGATATAAAAAGCCGGATTTCCAAAAGAACTCAAGAACTCGTTGAGAGGAGCTGATTATGCGTCGTGGTCGTACCTTGATCCTGGTACTTTTAATCATCATTATCGGGTTGGTGGTCGGTTTTGTCGCCATCCGTCAGTTTTTGCTTGCCCAACAGCCTGTGGAACAACCCGTGTTTGTGAATGTCTATTACGCGGCGCAGAACATTCCGCAAGGCGGCGAAATTGACGAATCGGTTTTGGCTACGATGCAAATTCCCCAGGCGAATGTCGTAGCCGTCATGTTCACCCAGGACGAACTGCCTGCGCTGGTCGGCAAAGTGGCGAAGTTCCCGCTCGACCAGGGCGTGGTGATCACCGAAACGATGGTCACGGACGCTTCCGCAGCGGTGCCGATCTCGGGTCCGCAATGGGCGTCTTTGATTCCGCCCACAATGACCGCCATGTCCATCCCGATTGACCGCCTCGCCGTAGCGGGATATGCGATCAACGACGGCGCGCGCGTGAATGTCAATGCGTGCCTCCTCTTTGTAGATGTAGACCCCTCCTTTCAAACCATTCTTCCCAACCTGACGGCTGTTCTCACCGGGACAGGCTTGGGCTCCGTGCAAGGCGCCACCGGGACCGGTTTCTCGGTGGAAGGTTTGCCCATTCTGTCGCTTGGCGTTGCCGGCGCCGGTTCCCCACAAGGTCGCCTCGAACTGGATCCGTCTGTGCAGCAGCCATACTATCTCGTCCCTTCTGAAGTGCAGCGTCCGCGCATGGTCTGTCAGACGCTTCTTCAGGATGTGGTCGTCATGAAACTGGGCAACTTCCCGCTTACGACAACGGCTACGACCGAGACCCCCGCCACCGACCCCAACGCGCAGCAGCAGCCTCCCCCCGCGCCGGATATCATCACCCTGATCGTCTCCCCGCAGGATGCAATCACCCTGACCTACTTGATGTACACAAATGCCAAGTTGTCGTTAACCCTGCGCAACCCCACGGACCAATCCCGCCTGGCGACGGAAGCCGCCACGCTGCAATTCCTCCTGAGCCAGTACAATATTCCCGTCCCTGCAAAACTGCCCTACGCCATGCAGCCCGCAGTCACCACGCTTACATCGCCCGTTTTGCCGAACGACGCTGTGACGGTGCCTTCGCAATAATCGCTTGTTCACCCTTTGAAGATTGGATATAGTATCCTATGGCTGTAGATAAAATTCGGGTGCTTATTGTAGATGACATCGCCGAGACCCGGGAAAACGTTCGAAAACTTTTACAGTTTGAATCGGATGTGGATGTCGTAGGCACAGCCCGCACAGGCAGGGAGGGGATACAACTCTCCACCGAAGTGGACCCCGATGTCGTGCTGATGGATATCAACATGCCCGATATTGACGGCATCTCTGCCACGGAGGAGATCCGCCAGAAGTCGCCGCACATCCAGGTGGTGATTTTGTCGGTTCAGGGAGACCAGAATTACATGCGGCGCGCCATGCTTGCGGGCGCACGGGACTTTCTGACCAAGCCTCCCATGGGGGACGAATTGATATCAGCCATAAAACGCGCCGGAGAAATGGCGCACATGGAGCGGGAAAAGGGTTCCAAGCAGAAGATGGTCGTATCGGCGGGCGGCGCTTCCGCCATGATGGCGGGATTCGCGCCCGTGTCGAACGGTAAGATCGTCACCGTTTACAGTCCCAAGGGCGGGACCGGATGCACGACGATCGCGGTCAACCTGGCGATCGCGCTCAACAACGAAGACACCCGCGCCGTCTTGGTGGATGCAAACTTGCAATTTGGAGATGTCTCTGTTTTTGTAAATGAACAGGGCAAGAACACCATTCTGGAACTTGCGCCCCGCATTGACGACCTGGAGCCGGATGTGGTGGAGGAGATTCTCGTCAAGCATGAGGCGTCTGGCATCCGCATTCTGGGAGCGCCGCAGCGCCCCGAAATGGCGGAGAAGGTCTCTTCGGACCAGTTCGCCAAGGTCCTGAAGATGCTTCAAAGGATGTATTCCTACGTGGTTGTGGATACTTCGCCCATCCTGACGGATGTCATTCTTTCCACCATTGACGTTACGGATATCATCCTGCTTGTGACCACGCAGGAGATTCCCGCCATCAAGAATGCGCGCCTGTTCCTGGATTTGCTGCACACGATGGGCATTAACAAGGAGCGCATTGTGTTTGCCATGAACCGCTATGATAAGCGGATTGCGATCACGCCGGAGCGCGTCAGCGATAATCTCAAGCACGAAATATCGGCTTCGATTCCGCTGGAAGAGAAGGTCGCCATCACCGCCGTCAATCGGGGCGTTCCGTTTATGCTGGATAACAAGTCCCAGCCGATTGGCAGGGGAATCCTTTCGCTGGCGGAGGCGGTCCGGGCGCGCCTGAGCGCTCTGGAAACCGAAGGTGATATGCCGGCTGTGAAGCGTTAAGGAGTCTTTCCATGTCATTGCTTAGACGTATTGAACAAGGCCAGGGCAGCGGCAGCCAACAAAGCGGTGGGTCCACTCCGGCGTTGCCTTCATCCGGGGGTGAGGGGCAGTCCGGGGGCGGGGGCGATGCGTCCCGCCTGTCCTCTTTGCAGGCTCGCCGGGTTAGCGCGCCCATTACATCGCCGCAGGCAGGTTCCTATTTCGACCTGAAGACCAGGGTTCAGAATAAACTCCTGGCTGAGATTGACCCGTCCATGGATGTCTCGCGGACGGACGAAGTTCGCCGCACCATTCAGAATCTCTTCGAGCAAATCCTCACCGAAGAAAATATCGTTCTTTCGAGACCGGAGCGCGCCCGCTTATTCGAACAGATCGCGGCTGAAATTCTGGGTCTCGGTCCGCTGCAATCCCTGCTTGAAGATGACACCATTACCGAAATCATGGTGAATGGACCGAAGAACATCTACATCGAGCGGAAGGGGAAGATTCACCGCGTGCCGGTGACTTTTGAAAGCAACGAGCATGTGATGCGCATCATTGACCGCATCGTTGCGCCGCTCGGACGCCGCATTGACGAATCCAGCCCGTATGTGGATGCCCGCCTCTCGGATGGTTCCCGCGTGAACGCGGTCATTCCTCCCATTTCGCTCGTCGGTCCGGTGTTGACCATTCGTAAATTTTCCAAGAATCCGATCACTGTGGATCAGTTGATTCAGTTCGGCTCGATCACCCCCGAAGCCGTGCAGTTTCTCAAGGCGTGTGTCGAGGCGCGGTTGAATATCATCATTTCCGGCGGTACCGGTTCGGGCAAAACCACGCTTTTGAACGTGCTGTCCAGTTTTATCCCGTCAGACGAACGCATCATCACCATCGAGAACGCGGCGGAATTGCAGCTGCGCCAGGAGCACGTGGTAACACTGGAGTCGCGTCCGCCGAACATTGAAGGCAGGGGCGAGATCACCATCCGTGACCTTGTCATCAACTCGCTTCGTATGCGCCCGGAGCGCATCATCGTCGGCGAGTGCCGCGGCGGCGAGACGCTCGACATGCTTCAGGCTATGAACACCGGCCACGAAGGTTCGATGACGACTGCCCACGCCAACACCCCGC
>QMIW01000005.1 GCA_024434165.1 Chloroflexota bacterium
TCCATCTCCTGCCTGCTTTTCAGGCTGCTTTGTCTAATTTGCGTCTCAAGCCCGTTATCATTCTACAACCTTCAAACTCCAATGTGTAAGTCAATCAGAGAAGGAAACTAAAAGTGAATCCAAATTGGCACTATGGACGCAATAAACCATCGCTCAACCTTTACCAATATTGCTTCTTGAAGCGCAGCGCCATCATCGTATCGGACAATTGCCCTGTTTTCATCTATAGTAATTGACTCAAAAACAAGTTTAGTTTTAGCATCTAAAGTAAAACTTGACGCCGGCATTTGTCCATGATTAGCTCGTATTACTTCCCGAAACTCCTCTGCTGTCAAGTTCCGGTTTTCTGCTTTGGCGTTCTCAAGGGCAATTTTCAACAGTTCCAAGCCCTGTCCCATTGAGATATACTGCATTTGCATGGCTGTTAAATAACCTGTGTCTTTCACATCTGTGAGATTTACGCCAAGAATATCTGCAATCGCGCTTTTTTGTTCGTCGGTTAATTTGTAATCTTGAGTATCAATAAAGACCGATGGGAATTCTGATACATCAAAGGTCTGTGAGGCATATGCCATTAGCTGATATGCTTTTTCGATTACAGCCATAATTTCCCTAGATTCAGGCGTATCAGGTATGGAATTTGCCTGTGCAGGTTTTGATTGAGACAACAAAAACATCAAGCCTATTAATGTTACAGCGGCAGTCAACCAAGAGATTTTATTTGCTTTTATCATGTTACTCCTTACTAGCGAGATGCTACACAAATTCAGAACACGAAATTCACAAATTACAAAGTGTTTTAGGGAATTACATGCCATGCCCACAACAAAACATTTTCAGGCAACTTATAATCCCATACTACTCTGTGCCTATCTATGCAGTGTTGGCTGGCTAATAACTTCCATTCACCGATATAATCGCCCTCCAAAACCACTCCCACCCCCATTATTATACGAGCATGGTCTGGGGCCTCTAACGGATTAGTAGGCAAATCCATCAAAAAGAAATCACCCTCGCTCAAACTTGATGGCCCATCAGGATAATATTCATATCTGGTTGCTTGATATTGAGCAGCATGCCTGTTGAACCAATCAGTAGCCGCCCAAGACCTTGATCCAAGCCAAGTCCCCCAAATGTTCTGATATGTGAACCAGTGAAATGCATCATCATCTCCTGGTATTTGTGAGAGTCCGCCTGCTTCCAAGACCTGTGAAAGAAAATTAGTGCAATCATCACAATCATTTCCATCAGCGTCAACACCATAATTGGGATAATTAGGGTTTCTATCATGCGCCCATAAATCAGCATAGGCAACAGCCGCCACGCGGTCATAGGTATAGCTGTTTGCTGACGTTGGTGTTACAGTCGGTGTACTTGTCGCAGTCACCGTCGGGGTGTATGTAGCTGTGGGGGTGAAAGTGGGTGTAGCAGTACTGGTCACCGTAGGCGTAGGTGTTGCTGTGGGTGGGGTTGTGACCGCAATCGAAAGTTCTATCTCCGTAGAATCACAAGAGATGCTCCAGTTTGGATGGACGATCACGTAGAGCATATCATCAACATCCACTACGACCACATCCAAACCTGCGCCGCCTGTTCCACTCGAAAAAGATTGCGAACCGCCATTTGGGATGGAACCGCTTGCCAGGTTCACGTCATTCCTGTCCACAAACCATTGTATGCCGTCGCCGCATCCGGCATCGGTATCGGTTAAAACGCCGGTAATGGAAACATAACCATTTATGGGGCTTCTCCATCCAACAACTGGCATTTGGGACGGGGCAGGATGCAGGCGGATTGAATTTGGAGGCCATGTTCCCTGCATTGCGCCAGTTGCATTGTATCCGATGAAAGGATAGATACCCCAAGGATCTGTATAGTTCCCCTGCCAATAATTCAATCCCAATATTGGTCCGCCATTTATCCCGCTATCGGTGAAATTCGGCAAAAGGGTATAACCTGCCGGGTCGTGCGTCAGGCTGGCGCTTTGCAGGAAATTCCATACATTCAAGTTGTTGCACGAATCCCGGTTCGGGTTTTCCTGATTGGGAGTTGTAAGGAAATCATCCGTAAGATTCCAATTGTTGCACGCAAATGGCGTACTGGTCGGGGCGGGAGGGTTCGCTGTTGTGTTAATCTCGAATTCTATGTCGGTACTGTCACAGGAAATACTGCCTTTGGGATGAACAATGAAATAAATCGTATCGCCAGCGTTCACGGTGACTGCGCTCAGATTTGTTCCGCCTGTACCGGCTGAAAAAGCCTGTGAGCCGCCATTTGGAATATCGCCATGAGCCAGATTAGCCGAATTTCGATCAATATACCACTGTACGCCGTCTCCACAATCGGAATGTCCATCAACTACGCCGCCTGTAACAGAAACGTAACCGCTAATGGGGCTTCTCCAGCCAATGATGGTCAATCCGCCAGGGGCAGGGTGCAATCGTATCGTATCCCGTGCCCATGTTCCCTGGGCGGAACCGGTTGCATTGTAGCCAATAAAGGGATAGACACCCCAGGGGTCTGTATAGGTTCCCTGCCAATAATTCAAACCTTGAACCGGACCACCCATATACCCACTATTGGTGAAATCTAGCAAAAGGGTATAGTCCGCTGGGTTGCGCGTCCCGTTTGCGCTCTGCATGAAACTCCAAACATCCACATTGCCGCACGAGTCGCGGTTTGGGTTTTCCTGATCTGGGTGTGTTTTAAAATCGTTGGTCACATTCCAACTGGAACAGCCTGTTTGTTGTTTCATCTCTGCATGAACAGGAACGGTATTTCTGCCCACAAAACTAACGAGCATTATTCCCATGATGATCAAACTCAATGCCTTTTGAAAAGTCTTTGCTTTATTTTTCATCAGTGTCCCTCTTATCTTTGAGGCTGTGAAGTGTTTTAGGTTTCAAAGATGTTACTTCCCCTGTTTGATCACGTCAAGTTGATTCGTAAGATTCTCACCTTACAAAATATTCAGGTAAAATCACCCCGCCATGAACATGACCCCATCCTTCGACGAGGCAGGCAAACTCTACCAGCAAACCCGCATCGCCCACTGGGACCGCGTTGCCCAAAAACGCGATTCATGGAGCGGCATGGGGCGCTGGTATCACAAACGCCTGAACGAAATTTACAGGTTCCTGGTCAGCCCCAACCAGCGCATCCTCGAAATCGGATGCGGCACAGGTGACCTGCTCGCCAGCCTGCAGCCTTCGCACGGCGTGGGCATTGATTTCTCCTCCGAAATGATCGCGCGCGCAAAACAGTGCCATCCCAACCTCGAATTCCACCTGCTCGACGCGCACGACCTTTCTGCGCTCGCGGGCGAATTCGACATCATCATCCTTTCGGATACCATCAACGACCTGTGGGACGTCCAGCGCGCGCTCGAACAAACCAGAAAATTCTGCGCGCCGCACACGCGCATCATCCTCAACTTTTACAGCCATCTCTGGCAGCTGCCGCTTACCATCGCGCAGAGCCTTAACCTCGCCGCCCCGCTCCTGAATCAAAACTGGCTTACCCCCGAAGATGTGAACAACCTCCTGCGCCTTGCGGGGTTCGAGTCCATCCGCGCCGCCAACGAGATTCTCTGGCCCCTGCCGCTCGGCGGGTTTGCCAACCGCTGCCTCGTCCGCCTGTGGCCCTTCCGCGACCTGGCGCTTTCCAATTTCATCATCGCGCGCCCCGCCCCGCAGCCTGTGGAAAACCCCAGCGTTTCCGTGGTCGTCGCCGCCCGCAACGAGGAAGGCAACATCAAGAGCATCTTCGACCGCCTCCCGCAAATGGGATCGAAGACCGAACTGATCTTCGTGGAAGGACACTCGCGCGACAAGACCTACGAAACCATCGAGAAGGAAATCGCGCTTCACCCCCGGACCTCGAGCCTGCTCTTCCGCCAGCCGGGCATTGGCAAAGCCGACGCGATTCGACTCGGCTTCGAGAAAGCCTCCGGCGACATCCTGATGATCCTCGACGCCGACCTGACCGTCCCGCCAGAAGACCTGCCGCGTTTCTACGAAGCCATCGCCTCCGGCAAGGGAGAATTCATCAACGGCGTGCGGCTCGTCTACCCGATGGAAAAGGAAGCCATGCGCACGCTGAACTTCATCGGCAACAAATTCTTCAGCATGGCGTTCTCATGGCTCCTCGGACAGCCCATCAAAGACACGCTCTGCGGCACGAAGGTCCTCTGGCGAAAAGACTACGAAGAGATCGCCGCCAACCGCTCCTACTTCGGCGACTTCGACCCCTTCGGCGATTTCGACCTCATCTTCGGCGCAGCCAAACTCAATCTCAAGATCGTGGATCTGCCCATTCGCTACCGCGAGCGCACCTACGGCACCACCAACATCTCGCGCTGGAAACACGGAATGCTGTTGTTCCGCATGGTCGCCTTTGCGGCGCGGAGAATCAAATTCGTCTAGGAACTTCATGACACCCAGGCTTAAATTACTCCCCATCCATCAATACAAAGGCGTCAACGACCTCGACCCGATCAAATATTATTACTGGCCCATCTTCGGGCGGATGTACCGTCAGCGTGTGGAACTGGCGCTGGGCGAATGTACCGGCGGCGGGCGCGTGCTGGAGGTCGGGTTTGGGACCGGTCTCGCCTTCCCCAACCTGCACGAAATGTACAGGGAAATCCACGGCATTGACCTGACCGCCGACATCGAAGCGGTCAAATCCGTGTTCGAGCCGATGGGCATTCCGCTCTTCCTGCAAAAGGGCGACGTGCTGCACATGCCGCATTACGAGGATGATTTCTTCGATACGGTGCTGTTGGTCAGCATTTTGGAACACCTCAAACCCGCCGAGTTGGAACGCGCCTTTGCAGAGGTGAAGCGCGTGCTCAAACCCGGCGGGCAAATGGTATATGGAACCCCCGTCGAGAAGCCGTTCATGGTCTTCATGTTCCGCCTGCTGGGACACGACATCCGCGGCGAGCATTTTTCCACTGAGAAGGAGATCGCCGCCGCCGCGTACAAAGTATTCTCCAGCGGAAAGGTCATCGAAATGAAAAGCACACCGCCCATCGCCGGGACGGTGTACACGGTGGGGAATTTTGTGAAATAAAAATTGCAGCGCGGGATAATATCCCGCGCTGCTCTTCACCTCACCCGTTCAAAAATCAGCACATCCGGGTTCACCGCCGAGATGGAGACCTGCGGCAGCCAGGGCGGCAGCCGGTATCGGAATTCCTTCAAGAGGCGGTATGTCTTTACCTCGCCCGCCAGCAGACGTTTGAAGAAATCGCACTCCACCGGGTTGGTCTCACAGACCGACTCGGTGTAGAAGCGGTCGTAGGTGTAACTGTCAATGACGAAGTAATCGGTGTCGC
Source organism: Chloroflexota bacterium (assembly GCA_024434165.1). Classification (GTDB taxonomy): domain Bacteria; phylum Chloroflexota; class Anaerolineae; order Anaerolineales; family Villigracilaceae; genus Villigracilis. Next base: position 5,342 of record QMIW01000005.1, read on the forward strand.
GCTCCAGCAAGCCCTGCTCGCCCTGGTTGTATTCAAACCGCCCGCCGGTGGGAACGACATCGTTGGGATATTTCACAAAATAGATGGGATAGTTGTGCGCCCGTTCAAAGCGCCGCTTTTCGATGAGCGGCGGGTACAACGTGTACTCGATGCTTTTCCGGTATCCGCGGATTTCCGCGATGTATTCGCTGGCGGGGATGCGGGCATCGTTCATGAACAGCAACGCCGTGCTGACCAGCCTCAAAAGCGAGTAGGCAATGCCAATCGCCAACAGCGTGGCAGCCGCCGGCTGGACAAGGACCAGCCTCCGTTCCGAGGCGAGGCGGAGAATTTCATCCACGAACAGCGCCGCCAAAATTGCAAGGAACGGCACGAACGGAATGAAATAACGTTCGATGTAATTGATCGAGATCATGAACGGCAGGTCGAAGATCAGCACGGCAGCAAGGAGAATCGTCACGCCCTGCGCCTGCCTGTTGTCGAACGAAGTGCGCCCCAGTCTCCACAACAGCAGGCGCGCTGCGAACCAAACGAAGGCGGCAATAAATAGGTAATATGCGAACGTCCCCACCGCACGTTCGAACACCGCCCATTGACCAAACAAGCCAATTGGCGAACCGGAGTTGAATCCATATTGCGGGTAGTTCCGCAGGGCGGGAATCACTTTTGAAAAATAATCGAAGGGGGAAATCAGGGCTTTGGGAGTCCCCAAGCCGTAGCCCAGGAAGGAAACCGCCCCACCGAGGATCAAACTGCCCAGCAGAGACAGCCAGCCCGTGCGAAGATGCGCCCGGTTCACGATCAAATAAACCGCCGCAGGCAGGAGGATCAAACTCCCGCCAGTGTATTTGCTCGAAGCCGCCAACCCCACCGCAAAGAAGGACAAGTACAGCCAGGTTTTTGAATTGGTGTATTGATATTTGATGGTGAAATAAACCGTCAAAATGGAGAACAATTGCAGATACAGGTCGTTGTGGGCGAAACGCCCATTCGCCGCCGCAACGCCGCTGGCAATGTACAGCAAGCCTGCGAGAAGCGAAGTCTTTTTATTCGCGCCGATCATGCGCGCGAGATAATAAATCAGCACGCCGCCCAGCGCGCCCAAAACTGCCGAGAACGTTCGCGCCGCCACAATGAACGCATAACTCGATCTCCCCATGCCGTACGTCACCGCGCCGATGGCATACATCACATACTTCGGCAGGGAGGGATAATTGAAATCGGGCTCGGTCACATCGAACTGCATGTAACCGCCCAATGCCATATCCACACGCCAGATCAATTCGTCGGGGTTCCACAAGGCAGGCGCGCCCCAATTGTTGCCCGGCAGGGAGACCGCCAGGAAAAGCGCAAAGACGAACAGCGGCAGCAAAAATTCGTAACGCGAAAAAAACGAGTTCAACCTGCTTTGCATTTGAAAATCCTCATGCTGCGGAGTCGAAAGTCTCCAGACTTTCGCGGCAGCTGCCGCAACATCTAGAGATGTCGCACTCCGGCGGCTACCTCGGCTGGCGAACGAAAACGGAAATCAACGTCACCGCATCCAAGTTTTCATCGCCGGTCTTGAACTCCGCGCGGATCTGACTTTGCGCCTTGCGGAATTCATCCACCAGCCGCTCCAGCACCGTAAACTCCACCCGCTCAAAATTCGCTTCGAAAATACGCCGATAATCGTTCAGACGCAGGCGGTTCAGATGACTGGTGGGGTTCAGGAAATTTTTCCAAACACCTTCGGGGTATTTCAACATCTCGAACGGGTATTTGAAATAATGATCGCGCAAATCCACAAAATGCAAATGGGCGCCGCCCGGCGCGGTCAACTTCGCCAGCGCGCGTGTGATTCCTGGGACGTCATCCAAATGCTCGAAGACCGACGTACTCAGCACGACATCCACCTGCGCGATCTGCTTTTGGATGGACTCCTCGCGGATGTCGCCGTGCAGCAGGGTGATGAATTCGCTTCGCGGCTGGACGCGCTCCTGCTCCACTTTCAGATAGCGGTCATACGCCGGGAGCAGTTCGCGGTTGCGTTCGTCGTCCAGCAGAACGAAATGGTCGCACAAGATCACGTGCGCCGCGCCGCGCTTGAGCAAATCCACGCCGACGGCAAAGCGCCCGCCATAACCGAAGACCAGGATGCGCTTCCCTTCGATGGACACACCCCGCGCGGACAACGTCCCGACGTAGCGTTCCGCCGCCGCGAACGGGTCGGTGGATTCCAGCCCGGGCTTGATGATCCAGCGCCGCTTGAGCAGGAAGCGCGCCAAACCTTCGGGCATGAAGTGGCGGATGAGGCGAAGGGAGAGGTAGCGGAGGTTCACAGGGGTCCTGTTCGTAACGCGAGATACTATCTCACGCTACCGATTACGGCAAATATTCAGAGCAATCGTCCGGCACGGTTTTCGGCACGAGCAGCTGCACATTGACTTCCTTGAAGGTCTGCACTTCCTGGTAATAGCAAAGCACGGGGATGGAAACCCACTTGACCCAGGCATTGTTCTCCTCGCCGAATTCGTAGGTGGCGTCCTTGACCGGCGTGCGGAGCGGCTCGGTGACGATGAGCGAGAAACGCTGGGCGGCGATGTCGCGGTAGAACGCCTGGTAATAGTCGTAATTCGCGCTGAGCGCCTCGTTCATCAAAATCTTTTTCTCATATTCCCCAACAAAAGAGTCAACGGTGATGTAACCGAAGGTCAACAGTTGGCGCTGGTCCATGAACAGCACGCCGCCGCGGGGCTGCGCTTCATCCACAAACGCCTGAATTTCCTGCAACGCGCTTTCCACCGTGACGGTATCGGGGAGCATGTCGAAGGCTTTTTTATCGGTGGTATCCGTCAGCACCATGAGGGTGTTGAGTTCGTCACCGTAATCAAAGGAGCGCAGCTGCCGCAAGGGAGTGACTGCGGGAACGATGAGCGAAGCGGCGAGCGCCACGCGCACCCATGAAGGCATCTCGTTCTTCAAGACAACGTCCTTCCCGCCGTTGACCCAGGCGATGAAGGCGGTGAACGCCGTGCCGATCAGGAACATATCCATGTTGTGCAGGTCGCCGCCGCCGCCGATCTTGGTGCTGGCGATCAAGCCCACGACCAAAAACGCCAGCAGGGGTCCCGCGATGGCGAGTTTTTGCCAGATGTTCACATTCCATTTTTTCGCGGCGGCAAGCCAGAGGAGAAAAATTGCAAGAGGCAGAACGGCAATCAACAAACCGAGCAAAATGCCCGTTCCGTATGTCGGGTTGGGGAGCAGGCGGTACCACAGCAGCGGCTGGTCTGTCACGGCGTTGGCGATGAATTCCGAGTTGACGCCGGTGGAGGCAATCTGTTCGGTGACGTCGGTCACACCTGCAGGGGCGGAGGGGCGGTTGAGGAGCGGAATCAGTTTCGGGAGCAGGTAGCCTCCAAAGGCGCCGGACAAACCCAAAGCGATTGCCCGAACCCAATGGGCTCGATCCAGTCTCCCGTCCCGCAGTGAAGCGCCCGCCAACTCCAGCATCCCAATCCATAAACCGGGGGCAAACAACCAGGTGAAACGGCTCGACTGGGCGAAATATCCCGCATAGACGATCAACGGAACCGCCAGCCATAACGGTTTGCGCCAGAGGAAGACCGTGAGCGCGGCAGCCAGGACGAGCGGCGCGTGAATGGGACCCTGCCTCAAGAACAGGAAGACCCACAACGTCATCAACAGCCAGATGCGCGCGTTTTTATCGGCAACGATGAACGCCGCCAGCCCCACCAGGAAATAGGGAAGGATCAACGTGAGACCGATCCACAGCCTTACGGTTTCGATGCTTACGCCGGGAATCAAAAACGGCAGACCGCCCACCAGCATGCGCCCCGGGTCGAGCAGGACGTAAACATCCTGATCGTCGGCAAGCCCGTAACGGTCGCGCCCGAAGCGCATCGAATAATCCCAGATGCGGTTGCCCTCCGACCATGCCTGCGAAAACGGATAATCGGTGACGCCCTGCAAGGACACCGCAATCGTGAACATGCTCGAAGTCAGAATCAACGCAGCGAGGAACGGTTTCCATTCGATCAGCGGCTCGCCGCGCGTAAGGAAAAAGGAAAGAAGAAAGACGGTCAACGCCCATAAGAGCGCGCGGAAATAAACGCCGTCGAAGACAATGCCCCACATGGTGCGCTGCAAAAACCATACCGGCACGACCAGCACAAGAAAAGCCAGCGCCAGGCGCACAGCCGTAAACTTGTTCCGAACTGTTACGAATTTTTGGGAAGCGGAGAGAAATTCCTTGCGGCGAAAAACAGCAAAACCGACGCCCGCCAGCACGGCCGCGCAGGTCAAAACAAATGCAATGAAAAGGACGAACCAGCGCGGCGAGAACTGCCCCACCGCTTCGCCCGTCCCCCAGGCGACGTGATAAAACTCGACACTCGCGCCAATCAAAATGACGGCGGATACCAGGATCGAGAAAATTTGCGGAACGAAAAAACGCCTCATGCCTCACCCGTGCCTGACTCTGCTGCGGAGGCTTTCCCTTCGCCCAAGCCTTGTTCGATCACCTGCAAATACTGTCCACACATTCGGTTGGTCGTATAGGATTCAAGGATTCGCGCCCTGCCCCTGCCGCCCATTTCACGGCGTTGGGCTTCGGGCGCGGAGCATAATTGTAATACAGCATCTGCCAGCGCCCCCGGAGACTCCAGCGGAACTAAGAAACCATGCGCGCCGTGTTCCACCACGTCCTCCACGCCTTCCACCCGCGCAGCAACGACCGGTAATCCCGCCATCATCGCTTCCAGCAAAGCCATCGGCAGCCCTTCCCAGCGCGAAGGCAGGACGAAAACATCCGCCGCGGCGAGCAATTCGGGGATGTCGTTCCACAGTCCGAGCAGTTTCACTTTTTCCTGCAAGCCCAGCGCTTCGATCTGACGGGATAGCTGCTCGCGCAATGGTCCCTCGCCGCAGATGCCTGCCACCGCGCGGTCATTGACCTGCGCCACCTTCGACATGGCTTCGACGAGAAATTCATGCCCCTTTTCATAGACCAGCCTGCCAACCGCCAGCAGGAAAATTTCATCGGCGCGCAAACCGATTTTTCGGCGCACGGCGTTTCGATCCACTCCGCTGACATCGAAAGGCATGATGGCGTTGTGGATGACTTTGATTCGGTTCGGGTCCACGCCCGCTTGCACGGCGTTGCGCTTTGTGCGGGAGGACGAGGCGACCAGCGTCTGAATCACGCTGCGATTGACAAGGAAGGTGTGCAGCCGTTCGCGCCAGGCAGACATGCCGCGAATCTCGCCTAGGTGTGTGCCCACACGGGCGCGAATCCCCGCCAGTTTGGCGAGCGGCAGACCCAGCATGTTGCTGTCGTGCGTGAAGGTGATGATCGCATCGAACTTCCCCTGTTTGAGAATCCTCCACAAGCGCCACAAGCCGGCGATCAACTTCGGCAGGCTGAGCAATCCGCCCGCTTGTTTGTCGAAGGCTTGCAGGTTGTGGATTGGGAATGAATAACTCTTCTTCCATTTTTCATGCAAGCCGTCGCGGTCGTAAAAAAATGCAACCGTGACTTGATGACCATGCGCCTGGAACCATCCTGCCTGTTCCAAAAGCAGTTTTTGCGCGCCGCCCACCGCCATCTGCGTGCCGAGGAGGAGGAGGGAATATGGTCTCATCGCCTCTCCGCCAGCACTTGCTCGAAGAACGCCAGCCGCGCTTCTTCCTTTTTGCGCTGGTCGAGATACGGTGCAACGGCGTTCAAGTCCACCCGTTTGCCCATCATTGCGCGCGCAAACCGGCGAATCGGTTCGGCATGGGTATCAAGATTGTCTTCGGTGTTGGGAATCTGGAGAATGGTCGGCAGGTTGACCCCGCTCAAATCCGTGTCGTGATAAGCGAGCAAAAGAGGCAGTCCATATAAAACCGCCTCGCGGACCTTGAGGGGGCAGGCTTCCTGCATGTTCTTTCGGTGTAAAGCCAGTGTGCCGCAAGCCACATCCGTTTTCAAAAAGACCTCGCGGATCTGCGCATACGAAAGGAATCCGTGCATGGTCACATTGGGCGGAATGGGCATATCCACATCGCCTGTCGAATAGCCGACGATATTGACGTCCACATCCGGGCTTGCCTGCGCAAAGCGGAGCAGTTTGTCTACGCCGTGCCAGTTCATGCCGGGCGTACCGACCAGGGTCAGCGCAGGTTTATCGTTTTGGGGCGGCGGCAAAACCTCCACCGTTTTCATATCCACGCCGTTGGAGATAACCACACTGCGCTGATTCGCCTTCAGCGGGAAGATGCCGGTCAGCTCGCGGGTGGGGGCAACGATCCCCGCCGCAGGAGCAAACGTCAGTCCGCGCGTGAGGCGATTCAACCAGTAAAAGAATTTGCCGCGCGTGCCGTACTCCACCCGGTCATCCGAGTTGATCTCCAAAACGACGGGCGCGATTCCAAAGAGACGATGAAGGGGATACGAATACAGCCCGAAACGCAGATAGATGACATCAGGCTGGTATTCCCGAATGGCACCAAGCATTCGCTTCAATGCAGACGCGCGGTTTATCTCGCGTTTCAGGAGGTTGGTCTGCGCCTCGAAGATGAACTGCCGTTCTTCGGGAAAGGGAATCTCCGCCGGGGTCAGGCTGAAGAGCGCGACCTCATGCCCCCATTCGCGCCAGATTCCCATCTGGGTTTGAATCTTCTTCCCCACGCCGCCCCGCATGATCTCCGGCGCGATGTGGACGGTGATGTAGGCAATGCGCATGAGTTACCCGGCTTCCAGGATTTGCTGCTTCCGCCACTGCTCAAGGTTGATCCAGCGCCAAAGCGTGGAACCGAGGTCGCGCCGCCCGGCGCGATGCTCCGCGAGCAGGGTCTTCGTTTTCGAAGAATCCAAATACGGATTTTCAGCGAAGGATTTGGAATTAAAAATGTCATCCACCCAGTCCTTCAAATCGCCGGATATCCAGACCCGTTCCGGTGTGACAAACCCCATCTTATCCATGCGGGCGCGGATCGGTTCGGGCAGGACGTCCTTCATGGAGTTTCTCAGAACAAACTTGGTCCGGGCGTTCCTGATCTTTTGTTCCTCCGGCAAAGAGAACACAAATTCCACCAGGCGATAATCCAGGAATGGGACACGGGCCTCAATGGAATATGCCATCGAGTTCCTGTCTTCGTAGCGCAACAGCGCAGGCAGGCTGGAACGTACCAATGCCTGATACAGCCGTTTCGATAGCGGCGTTCCGCGGTATTCGATATTTTCATCCGGGTAGCGGGTTTGGAATTTCGAGGAGAAATCCGGGCGCAGTCCGAGCGCGCCGCGATTCGCGCGCACCCGTCTTTGAAACGCCTGTGGAGCAATCGAGAACAAGGTGTGCTGAATCAAGTGCCACCAGGATACACGGTATTGATTGCGATAGGCGGACCACTCCCTCCAAAGGGCAGAGAGCGATCCCTGCGTCAGGAGCGTTCCCCAATACGAGTCGAAGTAGGGATGGTAGCCAGCCAGCATTTCGTCGCTGCCTTGTCCATCCAACAGGACGCGCACGCCGCGCCGGGCGGCAATTCGCATAACGCACCATTGCGCGTAAATGCTTGTCGAACCGAAGGGTTCATCCTGATGCCAGAGCAGGCGCTGCAGGTCTTCCAGCAGGTTCTGCGGGGAGGGAAATGTGAAATTGCGCTCGGCAGACGTGACAGCCAGTACGCTCTCGATATATTTGCGTTCGTCGAAGCGTTCGTCTTCAAAGCAGGAGGAGAACGTCTTTTGTTTCTCGCCGATCAACTCCGACGGGACAACGCGATCGGAGAACAGGAGTTTATTCGCCACGCACACAATGGCGGATGAGTCCAACCCGCCGCTCAGGCAGCTGCCAACGGCAACGTCGCTGCGCAGGTGGAGGCGCACTGCGTCTTCAAAGAGCTCGTGGAAACGCCCTGCATAATCAGAATCCGTTGGAAGGGTAAGCCTGTTATCCGGGTTCAGGTCCCAGTACCGCTGAACGCGGACGGCAGCGTCCTCCAACACCAGGAAATGAGCGGGGAGCAGCTGATGCACCCCCTCGAAAAACGTTTCATGGCTGTGATCCATCAGAGCGTAATTGAGGTAATCATGGACGATTGCATCGTTGGGTCTGCGTTCGATGCCGGTATATCGAAGAACCGCCTTGATCTCGGAGGCAAAGACAAATCTTTTGCCGTCGAAGTGATAATAAAAAGGTTTGATTCCAAACCGGTCGCGGGCGCAAAACAGACGGTTCTTCCGCTTGTCATAGAGGGCAAATCCCCACATGCCATTGAAGCGGTCTAGGCATTCCACGCCCCAGGCATCGTAGGCGTTGAGAATCACCTCGGTATCGGATTGAGTATGAAACGAATATCCAAGCGCTTGCAGTTCACGGCGCAGTTCGATGTAATTGTAGATTTCGCCATTGAAGACGATCCAAAGCGAGCCGTCGGCATTGCCCATTGGTTGGTGACCGGTGGGAGAGAGGTCCAAAATAGAGAGGCGGCGGAAGCCAAAGGCTGCATCAAAGCGCGGCTCGAAGACCTGCTCGATATGCGGAAGGTCCACCTGCGCTGCGCCGTCGTTTCCTTTACAGGAAACGGTTTTCATGCCGGAAGAGTTGACCAGTAAATAGCCTTCATCGTCCGGTCCGCGGTGACGAATCGTTCCAAGAGAGGCAAGCAAAGCCTGCAGGTCAATGGGTTGTTTGTTCGTATTCCAAACGCCGAAAATTCCGCACATGTTTCCATTACTCCAAAAATCAATCGTTCAACCGTATCTGTTTCAATGTTTGCGAAAATTTGGAAAAATTCAGGCGGGCGTTGTATTGCGCCTCCCATACCTGACGGCTTCCAAGTCGTTTGTTCATCATTTCGTCCGGGTTATCAATCAAATGGAAGATGGCGGAGGATATTTCATCCAGAGCAGGGTTTTTACCGACCAGAAGCCCATTCCGTTCGGAGACGATCTCCTTGTTCCCCCCCACCGCCGTGGCAAGAACCGGAATGCCGCAACTAATTGCTTCCATGATGGATACAGGCGTTCCCTCGGTCTCGCTCAAATTCATGAACAGGTCGAACGGCTGTTCCCGGTACATGCGCATCAGAGCGGCGTGATCCGAATATCCAGGAAAATGGGCGCTGGCATTGGATGGATATTCCTGAGCCGCGCGTTTTTGGAACTCGTCGCGCAAGCCGCCGCTGCCAATATGCGTCCATTCGAAGCGCTGAGACGGCCGCCGCTCCGCGGCATATTTGACCGCCTCAAAAATCAGCCCAATGCGTTTTTCGGGGCGTATCATGGAACACGAGACGATGCGGAAGACGCCGTCCGAAGACGCCCGGGTTTGAAATCCCGGATCAACAACGCCCAGCAGGGATATTTCCATGCGGGGAGAAAACTCAGGGTGGCGTTTTTTCAAATGGGCAGCGCCCGCTTGCGAGTCCGGAAAGATGCGGTCAATCCAGGGCAGCGTCGTCTGGCGGCAGGGGAAGAAGGGCGGATCGTAATATTCCTCTTCGTATATATCATATCCGTGCGCGCGGGTGACAAGGCGCAGGTCGGGGTGTTGCTCGCGGGCAGAGGCGATTCCGGTGGTTGCATGGTCGAACCAGTAGGTGTAAAACAGGCAGTCACGAGAATTCAGATTTTGTTTACGAAGGAAGTCATGCACCCATCGGCGCGTCAATTCGGCTTTGCCGGAAAACGCGATCAGGCGGCGCCAGGCGGAAAATGAAAACCGGGGAAAGCCTGATTCGCGAAACCCACGATGAAAAATTCGGGAAGAAACAGCAAGCCGGAACAGATCCATCATGCCGGTGGAGGCAAGCGCATGCGCGTAATCGGTATCCACCATCAAGCCCGTATGGTCCACAGGGTTGGAGTCCTTGATGGTTTCAGGAACGACAAAAACGCGGTCAAAAACCCCGGACAGGTGTTGCGTCTCAACCGACAAAAAATTCGACTCGCCTCCCTGCACGTATGGAAAGGAGGCAGTAAACAGAATCAAATTCACTTTTCATTCTTCCTTCAAAAACGCTTCTCGATTTTTCGCAAATTCTTCGATGGCGCGCTCGTAATCGTCGTGCCTGCCGATATCGAGCCAGTAGCCGTCGAAATTGAAGACATTGACCTTCTTCCCGTCGCGCATCAGTTTGATGACCAGTTCGGGCAGGTCGAGGCGCTGACCGTTCGGGATGTAAGTCAGGATTTCAGGCTCGAACAGGTAAATGCCCATGCTCACGGAATAGTGATAGGTGGGCTTTTCGATGTAATTGGAAACCCAATTGTCCGCATCCACTTCGATCACGCCGAGGTCAATCTTCACATCGCGTTGATAGCAGGCGACGGTCGCCAGTGCGCCGCGTTCGCGGTGATAGTTGAGCATGGCGCTGTAATCAATGGTCGTGAGCAGGTCGCCGTTCATCACCAGGAAAGTATCGTTCAAGTTCGGCACAAGCGCAATCGGTCCCGCCGTGCCGAGCGGCTGGTCTTCGTGGGAATACGAGATTTTCGTATTGAACTTGCTCCCATCGCCGCAGTACGCCATCAGCAGTTCGGCAAGGTAGCCTGTCGCCAGCGTGATGTCGTCGAAGCCTTTCTTCTGCAACTGGCGGATGACGATCTCCAGAATCGGCATGTCGCCGATGGGCATGAGCGGTTTGGGAAGGATGGTCGTGTATGGGGCAAGGCGCGTGCCTTTGCCGCCAGCGAGAATCACTGCGCGCATGTCACACCGTGTATTGGTCGGGGCGATACAGGTCAATGTGGGCGGAGATCCACTCGATGGTGGCACGCAAGCCTTCGTCGAGGGAGATGCGGGGTTCCCATCCGATCATGCGCTTCGCCTTTTCGTTCGATGCCCATAACTTCATTACTTCGCTTTTATCGGGTCGAACCCGCTGCGGGTCGGTGACAATCTTCGGGGTCTTGCCGATGATTCCAAAAATCTTGTTCGCCAGATCGCCGATGCGGATGGTGTTGTCGTTGCCGAGGTTGACTTCCTCGCCAAGCACGCCTTCGGCTTCGGCGACTTTCAAAAAGCCGTCGGCGGTGTCATGCACGAACGTGAAATCGCGCGAAGGTTCGAGACTGCCGAGTTTGACTTCATCGCGCGTGAGCGACTGCACGATAATCGTTGGAATCACCGCGCGCATGGATTGGCGCGGTCCGTATGTATTGAACGGGCGCAGCGTAACGACAGGCACTTCAAACGAACGATAAAAACTTTCCGCAATGCGGTCCGCGCCGATCTTGCTGGCGGAATACGGCGACTGTCCCTGCAAGGGATGCTTCTCGTCAATCGGCACATATTGCGCCGTGCCGTACACTTCGCTGGTCGAAGTATGCACCACGCGCCGCGTTCCAAAATCGCGCGCCGCCATCAACACGTTGAGCGTGCCCATGATGTTCACGTCAATCACTTCGCGCGGGTTGACATACGAATACGGAATCGCGATCAACGCGCCGAGATGAAACACGGTATCCACGCCGCGCACCGCATTGCGAACCGCTTCGTTATCGCGCAGGTCGCCCTGCATCACTTCCACCTGTGCGAACGCATCGGGCGCGATCCATTTCAACATGCCAGGGTCGTTGCGCGAGTTGTAGCGCACGAACGCCCGCACCTGCGCGCCTTCGCGGATAAGCCGCTCCACCAAATGGCTGGCGATGAATCCGCCCGCGCCTGTGACCAAAACTTTTTTACCGTTCCAATTCATACTGTCTCCATTTTTGCGCGTACTCTGCGCTCTCTAGCGCAGGACGACATTACGCCCAGCCCCAGCGTTAGAGAACGCTGGCTACGCATCCGTTTTGACCCGCTCGCGCCAATCATCGAGCAGGTCGGATAAGGATTGTTTTAACGAAATGCGCGGATTCCAACCCGTGACCTTGTGCAGTTTCTGGAAACTTCCCACCTGCACAGGGACATCGTTCTTCTGGACCCGCGCCGCCTCGATCCTAGCCGACAGTTGTTTCCGCGACTGGGACATCATCTCCCTTAGACATTTTTGAATCGCCACTGCGCGCCCCGAGCAGATGTTGTAAATCTGCCCCGCGCCGCCTTTTTCCGCCAGCAACGCAAACGCGCGGACGGCATCGCGCACGTCCACAAAATCGCGTTTGGCATCGAGGTTTCCAGTGACGATCTCGGTCTCACCGCTCAACTCTGCCAGCGCAATCTGACGCGCAAACGCCGAGCAAGCCAAATCGGGCGATTGACCTGGACCCAACAGGTTGAACATCCGCACGATGACGACGGGCAGCCCAAAGGCGTAATGATACCGCAGAGCCGCCGTCTCCTGCGCCGCCTTGCTCACGGCATACTCTGTCACCGGGCGCAGCGGCGAGCGCTCCGTGATGGGGCGCGCGCTTTTCGTCAACCCATAAACCGCGCTGGAACTGGCAACGAGCAGATTCGGGCGCAATTCCGATTGCATTATTGCCTCCAGCAGGTTCAATGTTCCGAACAGGTTGGATTTGTAATACTCCTCGCTGTCATTGGATTTGATGATGCCCGCAAGGTGGAATATGGCATCAGGCTGGCAATCAAACATCACCTGAGAGAGAAGCGCACGGTCAGATAAATCACCGACGAAGACGTTCTCACCTGCCGCGCGCATGTCGAATCCATACACCTGCCAGCCTGCGCGGAAGAGTTCCTCCCGCAAATGCCTGCCGACAAAACCAGAGATGCCAGTGATGAGTGCGTGTTTCATTTTTTATTTTCAACCACGAAGGATCATAAAGGCACACAAGGGTTTATCCTTTGTGACCCTTTGTCTCCTTTGTGGTAAAGATTTTTTTTACTCCATGAAATGTACCTTTTAAACCTTTGAGACTATGAAAGTTCACCGCGAACAATCCGAGCAATGTCCAATAATAAAACAGCCAGCGCCATTTGTCCCTGCTCCAACTCTTGCGGAAGAGATAATCATAATTGACCACGCTCATTTCCGCCCACTGCTGGACGTTGAGGCGGTTCATCGGGCTTTCGTTGTGAACCAGGGCTGCAGGGGTTTGATAATAAATCTTATAGCCTGCATCCAGCGTTTGTTTGGAAATATCGGCATCTTCCATCAAGCCGTAACGGGCAAGGTTCTCGTCGAATGTGGCTTTCTCGAGCACTTCGCGCCGAAACGCCATGCAGCAGCCAGAGAGACATTCGATGAATCCGCTCGGTTGGTTTGCGCGCGGATGCGAAGGCATTCCAGAGGGATAAAATTTTCCGTTGAAGGTTCCCACGACGCCAAACGCAAAACGCAGCACGCCAAACGCAAAGCGCTCGATTTTGAGGCGCGCGGAGGGAGTCGTTAACTCCACGATCTTCCCGCCAACCGCGCCGATTTTTTTCGTCGTGTCGTCCGCAAATACCTTTTCCACTTCGGCAAGATAGTTCGTATTCAAATCCACGTCGTCATCGAAGAAAAAAATCAGATCGCTCACGCATTCGCGGATGCCGTGATTGCGCTGCAAGGTCAAACCAGGCTGGGTGTGAAAGTAACGGACAGAGAACGGCAGTTTGACCGAACCGAGATATGCTTCGAGCCTTTTCTCATCGGACGAATCAACGACGATCAACTCATCGGGCAGGCGGGTTTGCGCCGCGATGGATGGCAAAGTCTTCGTGAAATCGTCGAAGCGGTTGCGGGTGCAGATGATGACGGAGATTTTCATTTGATATGTACGGCGACATTCATGCCGCCATTTGCCAGGCGCGAGATGAATCTCGCGGGACTATAAAACCTTTTCAAAAATTTCCTTATGTTTTGCAATGAACTTTTCCAACGAGAAAAGTTCCACCGCCCGCTGGCGCGCCTTTTGCGAATACTCTTCGCGGCGGGAATAGGCTTGCATCGCCGCTTCCGCCACCGCCTGCGGACTGGGCAGGTTGATTTGATTCCAGTCATGCTCGACATGGACGCCGATGCCCGCGTCGCCAACCAATTCCGGCACGCCGCCGTTATTCAAGTGGACAACTGGCATTCCCAGCGCCATCGCCTCCAAAACCAGACCCGGGGATGGGTCGGCGTATTTGGTGTGCAGCAAAAGATGAGCCTGTGAATACAACGCGGGCGCTTCTGCCTGCGTGTAGGTCCCTGTGAAAGTTACGAAGTCAGTCAGGTTCATCTCGCGCAGGGCTTGCCTGGTCCATGCTTCGGCTTCGTCGCGCGGGAGCCAGAGGGTGCCAGTGACGATCAATTTTGCATCGGGAACCTTTTGATGCAGGGCTTTGAGCGTTTGCAATGCCAATTCAAGGCGATACTTTTCGTATTGGTTGCCGCCTAAAAGCAAGGTCAACGTCTCAGGTTTTACTGGGCAGGCGTCGGGTGAGAAGAGGCGGGTATCCACAGGATTGTAGATGATTTCGTTCGGTACATTCGGCGGGGAGATGTAATGTTCCGCGCTCTCTTTGCAAAATTGACTCTGATAAATGATGAAATCCGCAAAACTAATCAGCGTTTTCAAAGAACGATTCGAGGCTTCGTAGTTCGCGCCATCCCAGGCGGGGAACGCCACACCGTTTTGATTGACAACGATCTTCAATCCCTTGCGCTTTGCCTGCGTGAGAATTTCCATTTGCAGGGGATGACCGACACTGCTGACAGCGTACAACAAGCTCGCCGATGGAAAATGATGCGGAAACGCCTCGGCAAGATAGGTCAACTTGACTCCGCCGCCGTGCGCGAATTCATTTCGCTGTGCAGGCGGCTTTGGGAAATTCGCGCTGAGATAGGAAACCGCAAGACCCGTTTCCTTTTTCGCAAGACGGGAAAGCCGCATCCGCGCGGGGATGTTGTGCAGGGAATCGCGGAAATGAAATGCCTGCCGAAACAAGTCGGGGAAACGATTTTTCAAAGAATCAAACTGTTTCCGAAGCATATTTATTTTGCAGGGACGCACTCCGCCCAAATATCCGACCAGCGAATTTCGAAGTGCTTCACGGTCAGCCCGGCTTGCGCCATCTCATCGTAAAAGACTTTCGGGGAATATTCGAGTTCATGCGTCTCGTCGGTATAGGGAAACAAGCCCAATTTCCTTTTTAGCGCGGCGGCAAGGTTGCGTTCGAACGTGGGCACGCGGATGAGGAATTTTTTCGGCTTGAAGCGCGCGGTTAAATCCTTTAGAAATTCGGGGCGGTTTTTCAGGTGTTCCAGCACGCTGGACAACACGATCACATCGAAGAAACCGCTTTGGGGAATATCCTTGAAGACATCCCCTACCACGAATTGGATATTCGGATGGTTGAATCGTCTCTTTCCAAACTCGATTTGTTCAGAGTCGAAATCAATCGCCAGCACCTGCGCATCCGAGTGAACTGCGATGGCATGAGCCAGCGCGCCGTAGCCGCAGCCGAGATCGAGCACCCTGGCATTTTTCTCGATGCGTTCGTAAAAGAACGAGTGAATGCCATCCATCACTTCATGTTTGATATGCACACCGTCGCCCCAGCGTTTGCACTGCGCGTCAATCTCATAGTTGACGAAATCGTACACGCCCAGCAGCCAGCGCACCGCCTCGCGCGGGTCGGCGGAATCCTCCGCGCCGATCATCACTTTGATGATGAACTTCCGCAAGGCGCGCGGCAAAAGATAATAGGCTGTCTTTCGCAACATCGAACTCATTCCACAAATCCTTTCATGAATTCCGCCCAAAGCGGAACCTGGCTCTCGTAACTGTTGGCTTCGGCGGTCCTGCGCCCGTCATCCAGCATCGGCTGAAGGTCGGCTGGGGTCGAACGATACACGCGAAGGGCGGATGAGGCGAGCGCGTCCACATCCTCCACATCGGTCATGAAGGCGTTTTCGCCGTGCTTCACCAAATCCATTGCCTGACCCACGCGGGTGGTCACCAGCGGGACGCCGCTTGCCATGCTTTCCAAAACCGCTTTTGGTCCGCCCTCCTGACGCGAAGCCACGACGTAAAGATCCAATGCCTGAAACAATTTTGCAATTTCTGGATAGGATCGCAAATAAACATGCTGACAGGGAATCTGCGCTTCTTCCAATCCTTTTATTACAAATCCGCGCGCCGGACCGGAAAGCAAAACAAATAATTCGGGAATATTCTTCTTCAGCCGTTTCATGGTCTCCACGAAAACGTCGGGACCTTTGATCAATTTCGGTTCCAGCCCATCCCCCCACCCCACGCCATCTTTTTGAAACGAACCAATTACAAAAGCCGTTTTCGGAATCCCAAGTTCGACGCGCGCTTTTGTTTTCATATCCGGGGTACGGAACGGGAAGAAATCCAAATTGATTCCGATGGGAATGAGAAACACCTTCGAAGGGTCAATGCCCGATTCCAAAACCGCGTCCCGCATCTCCGTATGCGAGACCTGAATGCGCGCAAGTTTTTGGTGGTGCTTTTTCAACGCCCGGTACACGCTGTCGAACCCATCATCTCCCGTGTTCGGCAAGCCGTGAAAATATGCCAGCCCAATGCGATGCGGAAGCAATTTCATCCAATCGTCATTCTGAAGAAAAAACTGGTTTGAGAAAAAAATGGACTGCGGATGACGGGCATGTTTCCAGATCGGCTTCGCCAGCCGCACACCGAGCCGTCCGCAAATGCGTTTGAGTTCGCGCATCTCCCAATCCAGCACCCAGCCCGCGCTGTCGCCGTACAGGATCAATCGCGAGTAGGGCTTCCAATTCCACGAAGCCGCTTTGAGGATGTTTTTGGCAGCGTTTTGCAGCAACGATTTCATGAAATCAATTCCAATACCTTCAAATATTCTTCGCTGATCTCCTGAATGGATGGAATGGAAATCCGCGATTGAAACGCCTCATACTGACCTGTGACCTGGTCCAGCAAATTGGGGATTTGCTCCGCCGCCTCGAACCCCGCCCCAGCCTGTTTCACAATCTCGGGGTGACCGCCACTCTTGAGGTGGATCGCAGGGAGACCGCAAGTCAGCGCCTCGATAAGTGAATTGGAGCACGGGTCGTTGCGGCTGGCAGTGATGTAAATGTCGTGTGCGCGGAACAATTCCGCCATGCGGAAGGAATCAACGGGCGGAATCATGCGGATATTTTTAAACATCACGGAACTGCGCCCGACAAAGGTCATCTCGAAACGCTCCCATTCCAAATGTTCATCCAGCCATTGATAGACCACCGCGCCTTTGTTGACGTTATCCGACCAGCTGGAAGCGATGAGGCGGGTCTTTCGATCCCGTGAGAACTCGATCCGTCCGCGCGGGTGGAAGATATCGGGGTCTGCCGCGTTCATGATCACGACGGGATTCCGAAACTCCATGCCAAGTTCGAGATGTTTTTCAAGGCTGTAACGCGACTGAAAAATTGTTTTGTCGGCAATCATCTGGTTGACGGCGAAGATACCCTTATCCACGCCGTCCTCCCGCCCGCGATAGACGTCAATCGGACCATCCACACGGTGGACGTACAACACCGAATCCCGTTTCATTCGCAGCAGACGGCTTTCATTGAAATTGAACGAGTTGAACAGACAGGCGCGCGTCGTACGGGAGATGATGTTGTTCTCGACCTTCAACCCGCGCGCCTCCGCCTGCTTCCAAAACGCACGCAGGAATTGATGCCCCCCGCCCGTTGGCGGCGGCTCGAATTCATGGAAGATGGACAGGTCGGCGGAGGTGAACCAGCCCATCGCCATTGCAACAATATTCGAAACCATGCGGCGCAGCCCGATTTTCATCGCCGTTCAACCAGCCTTTTTTCGCGCCACCGCCATCAACATGTGTCCGATCTCCGAATTCACATATGGCACATATTTGCTAATTCGCAGAACAAGTCGCTGCAAAAACGGCGGAATCCTTTTCAGCCAGAGCAATTCCTGGTTGAGGGTGTTTTGGTGCGCATAAGAATGGGTCGCTTCGATTTCAAAGTCCGCTTCTTCAAGGATGCGGCAAAACTCTTCGCGCGTGAACGCATATTGATAAAAATTTAACCCGCTTACATCGTCCTGATAAGCGCCGCGTTTCGCGCGCCAGCGCCGCAGGGGATTAAAGTACGGCACGGAGATCAACATCGTACCGCCGGGTTTCAAAATACGCCGCATTTCCACGAGAAAAGGCTCAGGACCTTCGCGCCGATGTTCCACCACGCCAATCGAAATGACCGCATCAAAGACGCCGTCCGCCAGTCCCAGGGCAGTTACATCACCGCACACCAGGCGCAACGGACCCGCAATCTGATTGGCTCTTTGCATGGCATGGAACGCATAATCCAAGCCAAAGCAGTTGTACCCGTTGGCATTCAGGGCAACGACCTGTTGAGCGGTTCCACAACCTGCTTCAAGGATCCTGCCTTGACGCGGTAAATGGAGTTTGAACATTTTTTCGAAGAGATACAATTTACCGGCAAGGAAGGGGGCATAATACTGGGCGGTCAGTTCATTCAGCCAGACTCCCTCCCAAAAATCCTGATCCGCCGTCCTGTTATAGTAGACCAGACGGCCATTTTCGACACGCCGATTGCCGTCACGATTCATCGCATGGTCAGCCATGTTGTTCCTCCCATCCGAAAAACCCGGATACATCCTTTACGACGAGAGGACCGCGCTTATACTTCAGGTTTTTCCAATCGCGCCCAAGCGCCTGGGTTAATCGGATTTGCAGGGTGATCCACATCCTTTTCAACCAATTGGGTGTGTTTTCAATCTTCAGCAGTTCGTCGGGATTCAAACGGGTTTTCACTCTGCTTTTCGCATCCAATGAGCTCCGCTGCAAAAACGATGCATGGACATATCGAAAATAGGAATGCTCCCAATCCATTTCCTGATGCAGGTAACGCCGCAAACCGGCGTGATATCCGTTCTTAAAAACGATTCCCTCTCCATGCAGGCGTTCCCCTGTCGCGCCCGGCCAGTCCTCGATAATGGAAAAGTTGAACAACCTTGCCCCCGCCCGGGAAGGAGGCGCAAGGTATCCCCACGCCTTTTTCACCTGCAAATCCAGCCGGATGCAATTCAGAGTATTCGCAAAAATATTCCAATCCTGCGAAAATCCGCCGCTCAAAAGGCGGGCGCGCATCTCTCGCAAACCAATTGGGTCAAATATCTCGTCGCCGTCCACGGCAAAAATCCAGGTGTTCGTTCCATAATACGGCGCGATCGCCTGGGACGATTCCGCCAGATGTTGAATCCGCCGAAGATCAATCTTTGGAAATTCATCCGCCAGGCGTTTGCAGATCTCAAACGTCCGATCCGCGGATTGATGGTCGGTGATGATGATTCTGTCGCAAAATTCCAGCACGTTACGGATGGCGCGTTCGATGAACACGTCCTCATTCCGCACCAGCATGATTCCGACAATCTGATAATCGCTCACGTCAAACACTCCTTAGCGAACCGCGCGGACAAAATAACCAGTGGTGAATTTCGCCCAGGCGCCGCTTTCCTTTCCAAATCTGGAAAGGTCATAGCGGCACAGCCAGCGGGAAATCCACTTCATCGCCCAGCGCGCAAATTTTTGGGGAAGCGAGGTCCCCTCCACACCCGATATGCCGAGTTCGAGCATCAACCCCAACACACCTGCGTAGCCTCCCATGCGATGCACTTCCACAGACTGGAAATCTCTGAAGAGGTTCCGCAAGCCGTCTTCGGTGAAGCGCTGAAAGTCGTAAGGATCCGCATGCACGGGATAGAAAAAAGGCACGGAAGCGAGGACCAGCCCTCCGTCACGCAAGAGGCGGTGAATTTCCTCCACGCATCGTTCGGGACGGGGAAGATGTTCCAGCACTTCGGTGCAGATCACACAATCCACGCTTTGTCCCCTTAATGGGACTCGCGCAACATCGGCATACACATTCGGTCTCGTGTCCAGGTCGAGGTTGACGTACCACCATGCTTGCGCCTGATGTTCGGGAGGCTGGAAGGAACCGCGCTTGTTTTCGCGTTTGCCGCCGATGTCCACCACCACGCCGCGCATGTCAGCGGAAAACGCGGAGAGCGCAGAATCCAGCCACAATCGTCGGTAGGTGACGTAACCTTCCGTTTTCCAATAATCGAGGCGGCGCGGAACGGGCAGCGGCATGTTATTTGAGCGCATGAACGACAAAATGAGGGTTTGCAACGCGATGCGTGCGGTTTTCCATATCGAAGCGGTTGACCACGCGCGCGTCCCTGAAACCCGCCGCTTTACACATGGCGATCACAGCGGCTTCGGACAGGCTGTAGAACGAACCGCCTGAAATGTGGCCTTGATACGTCAGCAGCGGTTTGTTCCTGTTGAACCAATTTGTTTTCATCGCGGACGAAACAGTGATGACGCATTTTTCCCTTGTGGCAAAGTACAGTTGTTCGATGGCGGTGATCGGGTCGCGGAGGTGTTCCAGCAGGTCGTTGCACATCACCAGGTCGAATTCACCGAAGGGTTTGAGGTCATACACCGTTCCGTTTTGAAATTCAACTTCAAGGGATTTCAACTTCGCCATCAGGAGCAATTTATTCGAATTACCCAAACCCAATCTTTCGTATACGGAACGGAACCTGACGTAATCGTCAACGTATTGCGCGTATTTTTGCTCATAATTTTTCAGGTTGAAGTTGGAGGCTTCGATGGCAAGCGAGCCGTCGTATTTATTCGAATCAACGGCGCAGACGCGGCTCGCGCCGTGCTCCTTCATCCAGATCGAAAAATATCCGTCCGAACTGCCGACATCCAAGACGGTTTTTCCCGCATAATCGTTCTCGAAGCCGTAATGGGGAATGTGCGTTTCGATATCGTAGGCGCCATTGGACAGCAGACCCTCGTAACGAAAGCAGTGATACCATTTTCCCTGTTCAAACAATTCCTTTAATTCATCCATTCGTTTCTCCATCTCATAAGACATCTCATTTCGATAAGCGCGATTTGATCATGTGAAGCAGGCGCGAGGCTGCCCGTCCATCCAATTCGCCGCATTCGGAGACGGCGTATTCGCGGCGCGCCTCACGGTCGAGGCTGCGATCGTTCAGGTATCGTTCGATATATGCCAGCAGTTCCTTTTCGCTCTTCGCCACCTTCGAGGCTGCCAGCCGCAGCGGTCGGCGGTTGTGGGTCATGCGCTGCTGAAACGCCGTAGTGACCCCGAACCGCACTCCGAAGGTGTAGGCATCGTAGCCGATGTGAATGGTGGGCAGGTCGCAGATCGCCGCCTCCAAGCCCATGGTGGAAAAGTTATTCACCAGCACGTCGCTGTAACGGAGCAGATAATTCAACTCGTCGGGACCATCGTCCAATCCCAGATCGAGGCGGAGTTCCTGCGTGCGGTCGCCGCTGGCATCCACCGATCCAGGATTCGACACGTACACACCCGCATCGGTAAACATCTTTTCCAGTATCCGCCAGCCAGGGGAATCGAGTAATTTTGCGTGGGGCTGGGGGCGGACGACAAAATTGAAACCGTCCTTCCAAATACGTTCCTTTTGTTCCACGAACAGACGATAGATCTCGAAATAGTGATTGATGTTGACGCCGCCCGCGAAAAAGATCGTCTTTTTATCGGGGTCGAGATGGATGGATTTTAGAAACTCTTCGCGGCTCATTGCCAGGGGCTGCATGAAGCGGTCGTATTGCACCGCGCCGACAATCTCCAGTTTTTTGGCGGGATACCCGTGCAATTTCATTACTTCGTCCGCCATTTGTTTGCTCCACACGCCGAGGCAGGTTGGGTTGAAGCCGCGGTAACCCATGTTGACGATGTTGTCGTAGTTGGTGATGGCGGCAAAAGCAGGGATGCCCATGCGCTGCGCCTCGAGCGCAAAACTGCCTTCGTTCCAGAAGTTGTAGTTACCCATGCCAGGCGTCAACACACAATCAACGTTCTGATCCTTGAAGTGTTTGTCGTGAGCGTGGGTGACGTAAAATTTCTTCTCCAGCCACGCCAGCAATCTGCCCATGCCAGGGATGCGGCGCAGGGCGGTGACATAGGCCATTTGCGCCGCCATTCCAAGCAGGGTGGCGTCGAACAGTTTGGCTTCGATCATCTCGCGGAAGCGCAGGTCGGTGGTATCGGTCACCACCACAAAGCGGCGAAGCATTCGCAGCTGTTGAAGCAGAAAATGTCTGGCGTAATACTCATCATAAACTTCGGTCTGCAATTCGAAATACTGGTCGGGGTCAAAGTCAAACGAGCGATAATAAACAGGGCTGAGAAAATACAACGGCTTGAAGCCGCCTTCCGCCAGCCGCTGGCGAAAGAAGGGCTGATGGAAGGCGCGCGCCGCCATCTTGCCGTGCAGAGGGATTGCAATTTTGATTTCCGTCATCTATCATCCGCAATATTTCATCACACGCTTCGACAGCGACAAGCCGTCCAATTCGTGATACGCCAGCGCCTGCTGGGGCGTGCCGCAGGCGGGGTAGCCTTCCACGGCGAACTTGATCATCTGTTTGCCGTTCAACAATCCATGTTCGGCGCAGACCGACAGCAGGTTATCCATCAAGCCGCCAGCGGGGTGATGATCTTCGAGGATGAAGATATTCGAATATGGTTTGAGGATTTCGGTGAGCCACTTCACATCCACGCGGTTGAGCCAGGGCATATTGACAACGCTCAACCCGAATCCGCGCTCGGCGAGGAGTTCGCTGGCGAGGAGCGCTTCGTGGAGCATGACAGGTCCGTATGCGAACATGACCGCATCTTTCCCCGCTGTGAGCTGGCAGCCCTGCCCAAGCCGAATCTCATACCCAGCAGGGAGCGTGATGCGGCGCGGGCTGGGACCGATGATGAGTCGCAGGGCGGAGTTTTCATCCGGTTGGTTGACGCAGAAATCCAGCGCCATGCGTGTTTCTTCGGCGTTGCAGGGCTGGATGATGACGCAGTTTGGCAGGGCGGAGAGAAGCGAAATATCGCGCAGGGATTGGTGAGACTTGCCAGGTCCCGCAGGAATCAAGCCCGCGTAATGCAAGGCGTAAATGATTTTGGACTTTTCACTTGCGGCGTTGTAGATTTGCTCGTTGGCGCGTGAGGCGAGGAAACTCGCAAACGAATTGACGACGGGCAGAAGTCCCTGCCGCGCAAGTCCCGCCGCCATCGAGACCATATCCTGCTCGGCGATGCCGTTCTCGATGAAGCGGTCGGGATAGGTATTCTCGAAATCGCGGACTTTGCAATCCGAAGCGAGGTCGGCATCCAGCACGACGATGTCCTTGCGTTTGGCGGCGAGTTCAACCAGCGCCTGACCATAAGCACGCGAGACGTATTCATCCGTTGGCTTGACCGAGAGGCGTTCCAGCGCGGCTTGACTCAACGGTTCGCCTTCGAGCATGGAAGGCGCCGCGGCTTTTGGCTCAGGCTCGACGGGAGTCAAATGCAGCGGGTCCAGCGACACAGCCCCGAGGTCCGCATTGATGCGCTGAATCAGTTCCTTGAATCCCTCTTCAAAAGCGGCGTCATCGGGCGCGCCCGAATGCCAGGGGTAGAGTCCTTTTCCAATTTCCAGCGCGGCGGGATGTTCCATGAACGAAATGCCGCGTCCTTTGATGGTGTCGGCGATGATGATCTGCGGCTTGCTTTTGATTTGTTTGGCTTCGGCAAGCGCCTTTTCGATTTGCTGAAAATCGTGACCGTCAATGCGGATGACATGCCAGCCGAACGCCTTGAATTTTTCTTCGAGGTTTCCGAGTCCAATGATTTCGGCGACGGGTTTATCGGATTGCACTTTGTTGTTGTCAACGATGACGGTGAGGTTGTCAACCTTGTGATGCGCGGTGACTTGCAGGGCTTCGTAGTTCTGACCCTCCTGCAATTCGCCGTCGCCCGTCATCACATACACGCGGCCGCCGCGCCCGAAATGTTTCTTCGCCCACGCCATGCCGCGCCCCTTCGAGATGCCCATGCCGAGTGAACCCGAGTTGGCTTCGATGCCGCGATTGCCGATGTCGGGATGACCGTTCAAGCCGTTGAGCCTGCGAAGCGCAAGCAGTTTTTCATCGGGAATTTCACCGAGCGAATGCAGCGCGGCGTACAAGCCTGGCACATCGTGCCCTTTGGATGAAAAGTAGATGTCGCGGTCGGGGCTGTCGAAACCGACCTTGAGCGTGTTCATCTCTTCGTAGTACATCCAGACCACGATGTCCATCGCACTGAAACTGGAGCCGAGATGCCCCGAGCCCGCGCGCTTCACTTCGGTGAGCGTATTGGCGCGGCACATATCTGCGATGAGTTGGAGTTTTTTGTATTTGTCGGCGGAAGAATTGCGCACGCGCTTGAATTCTTCCACGGGGATTAATTTCAGTTCAGCCATGTTTTCCTTTTTACCCTCACCCTAGCCCTCTCCCAAAGGGAGAGGGAACTCCCTTCCCCTTTCGGGGGAAGGGTTAGGGATGAGGGAAATTATATTTTCTCTACCTTCGGCAGTTGCGCCTCTCCGCTTGCGGCGAGACGTTCCGCCAGTTCCCAATCGTAGGGACGGTTCACATCGAAGCCTTCGTAGCCTTCCGTAAAGAACGGCATGACCACTTCGCCTGCAATCGTCCGTCCGTTGAACACCACGCGCGACCAGGCGATTTCCAGACTGGCATTCTGCGAATAGACTTCGGGCAATGCCTGATACGGCGTGCTGTGCCAGGGTTGTTCTTTTGGACCCAACGGCAGCAACGGCATCATGCGCCTGCCGCGCACAACCCACATCTTGCCAGGGTGTTCCCTGCACTTCTCGACAGCGCGCAGCGAATCCACGCCTTCTTCGGTTAAGAATTCCTTCCATGCACGCTGGATCGTCGTCGGCAGGCGGAAGGGACTGGTCGGGCGCAGGATGCTGAAGCAGTCATACGCGCGTCCCATTTCCTTGAGTTTGTGAAGCGTGAAGTCAACCCACTCGATGTCCAGTGAAAGGTCGCCTGAAATTTCCGCGGGGCGGAGGAAGGGCACCTCTGCGCCATATTGACGGGAAATCTCGGCGTATTCCTCCGAATCCGTCGAGACAAAAACGGAGGAGAAGATTCCGCTCTGCCGCGCCGCGCAGATGGTGTACGCGATGAGCGGATGTCCTGCCAGCGGGTGGATGTTCTTGCCTGGCACGCGCTTCGAACCTGAACGCGCAGGAATCAAGGCGATGATCGAAGGGTTGGATTTGCTCATACCTGCGTCGGGTCTATGTTGATATAGACGTCCTTCAACTCGGAATAAATGTTGAGCGCTTCGGTGCCAGGCTCGCGCGAGCCGTTGCCCGAAAGTTTGCGCCCGCCGAACGGCATGTGCGGTTCGGAACCGTACGTCCCTGCATTGACCACCGCCACGCCCGTCTGTACTTTGTCGTAAAAGCGCGTCGCGCGGTGGATGCTTCTGGTATGGATGCTGGCGGTCAATCCGTACGGCGTATCGTTTGCCATCGCCAGAGCGTGTTCAAAATCCCTTGCGCGGAACAGGATGGCAATGGGACCGAACAACTCGCACTCCGAAATCTCGTCATGCGGGTCAACGTTTTCGATCAAGGTCGGCGCCATGTAATAGCCGCCGCGGTGTTCGTCATCGGTCAGGCGGTGTCCGCCGCACAAAATCGTCGCGCCGTTCTTTTTCGCCTTTTCCACGGCGTTGAGCATGTTGACCAACTGTCCTTCGTTGATGACGGGACCGAAATCGCAGTCGTCCGCAGTGCCAACCTTCAATTTCTTTGTGCGTTCCACCAGCATATCGCGGAACTTCTCATACACCGATTCAAAAATGATCACGCGGCTAGTCGAAGCGCAGCGCTGACCTGCATTGCTAAAGGCGGAGAGCAGCACCCATTTGGCGGCGTTCTCCAAGTCGGCATCGTCGCACACCACGAGCGGATTCTTCCCGCCCAGTTCCAGCGAGATGCGCGCGAAGCGCTCCCCCGCCGCACGCTGGATGATGCGCCCCACTTCCGTCGAACCCGTGAAACTGATCACGCCCACATCGGGGTGTTCCACCAGCGGCGCGCCCGCCTCCTCGCCATACCCTTGAAGGATGCTCAACACGCCGTCGGGCAGTCCCGCTTCTTTTGCGATCTGCCCGAAAATCCATGCCGTGGCGGGCGTATCTTCAGCGGCTTTCAAAATCGCGGCATTGCCGCACACGAGCGCAGGGAACACCTTCCACGCCACGTTCGCAATCGGCGTGTTCGCAGCGATGATGAGTCCCGCCACGCCGATGGGTTGGCGGATGGTCATCGCATACTTGTTTGCCGCGCCGCTCGTCGTGGTGCGACCATATAGACGTTGACCTTCGCTGGCATAGAACAACCCGCATTGGATCGCTCCGCCCGTTTCGCCCAACGCCTCTTTTCTGGACTTTCCAGTTTCGGCGGCGACAATTTCAGCGATCTCACCCTGACGGTTTTGCATCCCCACCACAATCTTGTGCAGGATCAATCCACGCTGTACGGCGGGCGTATCCGCCCAGGCAGGCTGGGCGCGTTTGGCGGCTTCCACCGCCTGCTGAATATCCTCACGGCGTGAGCGCGCGGCGCGGGTGAGCAATTGTCCGTTCGCGGGGTTGAGTTTGTCGAACCACTCATTGGATTGAGCGGGCTGTTCCTGGGTTCCGATCCAGTTGGGGATTTGGTTGGGGAGCATGGTGTACCTTTTCAATTCCAGTACTGCAACATTCATGTTGCCGTATTTCGAGGCGAAGCCATCACCTGCAAGATAAATCTTGCGGTACGTTTTACTTCAAAACCTCAAACGACAAATTCTCATCTTCGAGCAAGTCTTTGGCAAGGACTTTCCCGATCACATTCTCCAACTCATACGGCGGCAAGCCGTCGCCGGGGGATTTCAGGGCGATGTCCGACTCCGTTAAACGATGACCAGCCTTGAGGTCGCGTGAGGCGACGAGTTTCTTCCCCATCTTGGAGATGGGATTCAACTCGCTTGGGTAAATCTTCTTTTCGCCGTCGCCGAGGGCAAGGCGCACGCGGCGCAGGTCGCGGACCAGTTTCCGCATCCCGATCGGTTCGAGCGAGAAGGCATGGTCGGTGCCTTTCCAGGTGTGGTTGAGCGTGAAATGCTGTTCGACGACGCGCGAGCCGAGCACGTACGCCGCCACTGCCATTGCAATTCCGTTTTCGTGGTCGGAGAGTCCCACCACAATATCGGGGAAACGCTCGCGGTAGGTGGTGATGACGCGCAGATTCAAATCCTGCGGCTCGGCGGGATAGGACGCCGTGCATTGCAAAAGGCACAACTGCGGGTTGATGGGCATGATGGCATCGTACGCGCGCTGGACATCCTCCATCGTGCCGCCGCCCGTGCTGACGATCATCGGCTTGCCGAATTTGGCAATATGTTTCAAGAGCGGGGTGTTTTTCAAATCACCGGAAGCGACCTTGTAGACAGGCATGTCGAGCTCGGCGAGGAAATCCGCGCTGTTGAAATCGAAGGCGGTGGCGAACATGATCAAGCCGAGTTCCTGCGCGTATTTCTTCAACTCGACGTATTCCTCACGCCCGAATTCCAACGCTTCGCGGTGTTCGCCGTAGGTGGCGCCGAAACTGTTTTCGTTGTCGTACGGTTTGTTGTACGCGGCGCGTGTGAACAGGGATTTGTTATCGCGCTTTTGCAGTTTGACCGCGTCCACGCCGCATTCCTTCGCAGCTTTGAAGAGTTCCTTCGCCTTTTGCAATTCGCCCTGGTGGTTGTTGCCGATCTCGGCGATGACGAAGCAGTCGCTGTCGTCGGAGATGGTGAAACCGTCAATGGTCAGTTTTCGCATGTTGATTCCTTTTCATATTGAGGCGCTGGAGAGCGCCAGTTACGCGCCAATCACAACCTGCCTTCCAGCCAGTTGAAACAAAATATCCCGAAGTTTTTCGTACCCAACATCCTCGAACTTCCGCGTGCCGCCTTTGAGGTGCATGGCAAACGGTTCGTCCTTCCAGAAGAATTCCTCCCAGCCAAACTCGCCGCGCACATCGAACAACCCGAAATCCTGAAAACGGGCGGAGGCGGTGTAATCGCGCCGCTTCGGGTAGATGGAAAGATTCTCCGGCACGAGCAGGCGATACATCCGCGCAAACAAATTCATGAAAAAAGAGTCCTTTTTCGTAAACAGGTCATTCACAAAAGAAGGCTTGAGCATTTCGACCCTGTGCCTGCGGTCTTTGCCGAACGAGTTCTGGATTTTGAAACCCGTATCGCGGGAAATATTTGTATTGGGGTAAATCCGCTTTGGAAATAATTTCGAGAGCGGCGCGGCAATCCAGCGATTTCGCAAAATCACGATGGCAATATCCACAAGAACAGATCGCCTCACTTCTTTAACTGGCGGCGGGATTCTGCCCATCAACATTCCCAGCAGCGTGAGGGTGGAGTATTCAAACAACGTATGGTATTCATCCAGTTCGGGGGTGAAATCCAGTTCTGCTCTGGCGACTTTTTCCAGGTCAATCAACATGCACGAGACGGTGGGGAAATAGCGCCGCTTCCAGGTCAAATCGGGATAGTAAGGCGCGCCCCAAAAACTCAGGTTACGGCTTTCCATGTGCGCCAACACGTCTGCAATCCAGTTTTCCCGAAAGATGAAAAAGTCGGGGTCGAGCGCCAGCAAATAACGGGTGGACACGTACTGCAAGGCTTTATTCAACGCCTGCGCGTGGTGATAACTGCCCTTCAACCTGCCCTGATTGATGCACGGATCGCCTTCGATGACCTCAAAATCCCTCGCTTCATGTTTCGGAAAATCGTGGTTGTTGTCCACGACCAGCCAGCGAAAACTCGAAGCGGGGTTCAACTCTCTGGTCAGAGTCAGGTTCAAGTCCAGAAGCGAGGCGCTGTTGAAGGAGACGGTGCAGATGGTCAAATCCATTTGAATCCTTATGCAGGCTTGACCAGTTCCGAGGTCCAATCCAGTTTGGGACGGACGACGCCGGAGAAAGTACCTGTGATTTTTCCACGCACTGAATCGCCCTCCAGCGAGTCGAACACGTTGAGCGAGATGGCGTCGTCCATGGCGATGCCTTTTTGCGAGAGGCGCGAGAAGCCCCAAAACACCACACGGATGGAGTATGTGCCTTCGACCAGCAGGTTGCCCGGAATCCAGCATGTGCTGCGATACACGCCGCGCGCGATCTTCGCGTTCTCCCAATTCGGGTGCGCGTCGGCGGGCGAGTTGAAGATGACCACGTTGTTCATGTCCTTGAGGATGACCGAAGGCGTGAACCAAACATCGGGTTGCAGGACTTCGTATTCCAACTCGATGCCGATGGGATGGCGAATGTCGAATGCCGATTTCGTTTCGTTTTGCGAGTCGTGCGCGCGGATTCCGAGAAAACGCACAATGCCATTGGTCGGCGCCTGGTTTTCGTTCCAGCGCATTTGCGGTTCGATCTGCAATGCCATCTGAAAATACGTGGCAAGGATGGATTCCACTTCGCCCTGCGCCACTGCCTGACCCCGATCCAAAAGCAGCGCGCGGTCACACAACGCGGAAACGGCGGTCATGTTGTGGCTGACGAATAAGACCGTCCGCCCGCCGCTTGCCACTTCGCTCATTTTGCCGAGACATTTCTTTTGAAACTCTGCGTCGCCCACCGCCAGCACTTCATCCACCACCAGAATTTCAGGTTCGAGGTGCGCGGCGACGGCAAACGCGAGGCGCACGTACATGCCGCTGGAATATCGTTTGACGGGCGTGTCAATGTAGCGGTCTACGCCGGAGAACGCTACGATCTCATCGAGCTTGCGGCGGACTTCCGCGCGGCTCATGCCCATGATCGCGCCGTTGAGGAAGATGTTCTCCCGTCCGGTCAATTCGGAGTGAAACCCGGTTCCGACTTCGAGGAGGCTTGCGATGCGCCCCCTGGCTTTTACCACGCCTGAGGTGGGCGCCGTGACCCGCGAGAGAATCTTGAGCAGTGTGCTTTTGCCTGCGCCGTTGCGCCCAATGATGCCAATCGCTTCGCCGCGCTGGACAGCAAAGTTGATATCGCGCAGCGCCCAGACGGTTTCACCGTTGCGGTTCCCGTGATCCTTTTCGCCGATCTTCTGGTAGGGATCGGGCTTGCCGCGCAGTTTTGCCCACCAGCGTTTGACATCGCCGTAAAACGTGCCAGTGCCGATGGCGCCCAGTTGATAAGACTTCGAGAGATTCTCGATGGAAATGACCGTGTCGCTCATCACACCGTATCCATGAACGTGGCTTCGACGCGGTTGAAGATCAACACGCCGATCAGCAGGATGATTGCCATAAAGCCCAGGCTGTAGAAAAGGTACAGGGGGCTGAGTCCGCTCACCCCGAGGAAAGCGAGGCGAAAGACTTCCACAACGGCGGTCATCGGGTTGGCGATCACCAGCCATTGCCAGTTCCCCTGCAAACTGGAAATCGGGTAAATGACCGGCGTGGCGTACATCAGCAATTGCACGCCGAAGCCGATGAGCTGTTGAAGGTCGCGGTATTTGGTCGTCAACGAAGAGACGATGATGCCCGTGCCAAGTCCCAATCCCGCCATGATGAGCAGTAACAGCGGCAGGGAGGCAATCCACCAATTTGGGCGGATGTCCGCGCCGATGACGATGAAGTAAACCAGGAAACCCAAAAACACGCCGAGGCGGATGCCGAATGAAATGATGTTGGAAAGCACAATCGAGACTGGGATGGTCAGGCGCGGGAAATACACCTTGCCCAAAATGGCGGCGTTCGAGGTGAAGGTGGTGGAGGTGCTTGTGAGGCACGCGGCAAAATAACTCCACACCGTGTTGCCCGCCAGATAAAAGAGAAACGGCGGCAAGCCGTCGGTGGAGAGCTGCGCGATGTTGCCAAAGATGACGGTGAAGACCACCGTCGTCAGAATCGGCTGGATCAAATACCACAACGGACCCAAAATGGTCTGTTTGTAATAGGCGACAAAATCGCGCCACACAAAAAGCATGACCAGGTCGCGGTATTGCCACAACTCGCCCAGCCGCAAATCCCACCACGCTCGCTGCGGGCGGATGATCATTGTCCAGTTTTCCTGTTCGGAGGTTTGTAATTCCATATCTTATGCTCAAGCCGCCATCTCGACGGCGAGACGCCGCCGAGAGCAAACGTTCAAATCAACCAACAAATTCCTTCACCGCCGCGATGACCTCATCCTGCTGTTCCAGCGTCAATTCGGGATACAGCGGCAGCGCCAGCGTTTCGCGCGCGGCTTGCTCCGCGTGCGGGAAGTCGCCTTCCTTGTAACCAAACTTGCGGCACGGTTCGGCAAGATGCGGCGGGATCGGGTAATACACTTCCGAGGCAATCCCTTTTTGTTTCAAAAATGCCTGCAACTCATCACGCTTCTTTGAGCGGACGATATACAGGTGATACACATGTTTCGCCCATTCGCATTCCATCGGAGTCGCAACGCCAAGCGGCGCGAGATGCTCGGTGTATCGTCGAGCCAGTTGGCGGCGTTTTTCGTTCCACGCATCCACATGCGGGAACTTCGCCTGCAAAATCGCGGCTTGCAGCGCATCGAGTCGGCTGTTGTAACCGACCTCTTCCGAATAATATTTTTTCTTCCAGCCGTGCGTCCGCAGCATCCGCATCCGTTCGGCAAGCGCGGGGTCGTTCGTCAACACCATGCCGCCGTCGCCGTACGCGCCGAGGTTCTTGGTCGGGAAAAAACTCAAACAGCCGATGTCGCCGAGCGCGCCAGTTTTCCTCCCAAGATATTCCGCGCCGTAGCCCTGCGCGTTGTCCTCGATCACTTTCAAGCCGTGCTCGCGCGCAATCTCCAAAATCGGATTCATCTCCGACGGATGCCCGTACAAATGCACGGGGATGATCGCTTTCGTGCGCGGCGTGATTGCAGGCTTGATTTTGCTCACGTCAATTTGATACGTCTGCGGGTCCACATCCACAAACACGGGCTTCGCGCCCACCGACATCACCGTGCCAGCCGTCGCAAAGAACGTGTACGCGGGAATGATCACTTCATCGCCCGCGCCGATGTTCAATGCGCGCAGCGCGATCACCAGCGCATCCGTGCCCGAAGCCAGCCCAATTGCATGTTTGACTCCGAGATGCGCCGCGACGCTTTCCTCGAACTTCGTCACCTGCGGACCCAAAATGAAATGACCCGACTCCAGCGTGGATGAGACCGCCGCGTCAATTTCGTTTTTGATGGCATGATATTGCGCCGTCAAATCAACCAATGAAATCATTCTTCGCCTCTCTCTGGACGGACGACCTGGTCCTGTTTCCTGTAAGCGTCTCCACACCTGGAGCAGACCGCGCGCCCGCCCTCAAAGGTCAACTGCTCGCCGCACTGGCACATCCAGCCGTGCAGCCGTGCAGGCGTCCCATACACCAGTGCGTAATCGGGGACATCCTTCGTCACCACCGCGCCCGCGCCGACAAAGCAATACCTGCCCAGCGTCACGCCGCAGACGATGGTGGCATTCGCGCCGATGGTCGCGCCCTTGCGGACAAGCGTGGTCCTGTACTCGTCCTTGCGGCTGATGTGACTGCGCGGGTTGACGACGTTGGTAAAAACCATCGAAGGACCGAGAAAAACATCGTCTTCCACGATCACGCCCGTATAGAGCGAGACGTTGTTCTGGATTTTGACATTATTCCCAATCGTCACATCCGAGGCGACCAGCACGTTTTGACCGATGTTGCAGCGCTCGCCGATTTTTGCATTCGGCATGACGTGACAGAAATGCCAGATCTTTGTCCCCGCGCCGATCTGCGCGCCTTCGTCTATGTAACTGGATTCGTGAACAAAATAATCAGGCATGATTGCTTTCTCGTACCGCGAAATTCATTTTGCGTGCGGCGCAAGATAAATCTTGCGTTACGGTCTCAACAACGGATGCGACAACTCATCCTTCGGCGAAATCTGCGCCGCGCGGATTTTGTAGGTCAACTCAATCGAAGGGCGCGCGTCGCGGATGCCAAAGCCGCGCCCGGCAAGGGTTTCTTCATAGACCTTTGTATGCAGGTCGGTAAAACCTTCCGAGAACTCGATCTCTTTGCCATCCACCGTGATGGAACGGTAGGTGGTCTTGTTCGCGGACTTCGCCTGCTGCGGCAGGTCATTTTTGTCCACGGAAAGGAACCAGCGTACACGCGCGCGTTCCAATTCGATGAAGCCCGACATGCGCTCATCGTCCGCGTGATAGACCTTGATGCCGTTCACCGAACCAAACAGCCACATCAGCAGGTCGAAAAAGTGGATGCCGATGTTCGTCGCCACGCCGCCCGATTTTTCGGCTTGTCCCTTCCACGAGACCTGGTACCACGGTCCGCGGCTGGTGATGTAGGTCAGTTCCACGTCATGGACAGCGGCGTCGCCTTGCAGCGACTCGCGGAGTTGAATCAGGCTGGGGTGGACACGCAGCTGCAAGATGGTGTTGATGCGGCGTCCGGTCTCGGCTTCCAGCTCGGCGAGGGCATCCAAATTCCAGGGGTTGATCACCAGCGGTTTTTCGCAGATCACATCCGCGCCAACGCGCAGGGCAAGGCGGCAGTGGGCATCGTGTAAATAGTTCGGCGAACAAATCGAAACGTAATGGACGCGGTCCGCTTCGGGTCCGCGGCGCAGTTTTTCGAGGTGGCGGTCGAAGCGTTCGATCTCGGTAAAGAATTTCACGTCGAACGAATATTGGTCGAGGATGCCGACCGAGTCTTTTGGGTCCACGGCGGCGAGCAGGCGGTTGCCCGTGTCGCGGATGGCGCGCAGGTGACGCGGCGCGATGTACCCGCCCACGCCGATCACGGCAAAGTTCTTCGTCATGATTTTCCTCGCAGCCGCCGCACTTGATAATCCTGCCCTTTGACCTCCAGCGCCACTTCTTCGGGAATGTTGCTGACTTGAATCCCCGCCTCGATGCAGGTCAAGCGGATGATGTCCATCATTTCATCGTCGCCGTTGAGGTAGACCTTGTTGATGCCTTGTTTTTGCAGGTCGGCAACCACTGTTTTTGCCTTTTGGCGGAATTGCCCGTACACCTTGAGCGAATCGCGCGCGTAGGACATGGCGCGCTGGGTGAAGACCTTCATGCCTTCGGGGGTGAGATCGTATTTGAGGCGGGTGCGGTCGAGGTGCGAGACCTTGACCCAGCCGCGATGGATGAGGCGTTTGATGTACCAGTTGACGCTGCCGACAGCAATGCCCAGGCGGTTGGAGAGATTCGCCTGGGTCACCATCGAGTCTTGCGCAATTTCATTGAGAAGGGCGTATTCGTGCTGTTTGACTTCGGACATGTGCGAGAATTCAGTTTTTGAATTCTCGCACAGAAATCCCCCACTGTCAAGTTGGCGGGATGAGGGCGAATCCTGCGGTTCCCCTACGATTCGCCAATGGCTTCCCGCATCATGCTCTCGTACTGGTCCACGATCTTTTGAATGTCGAAATCCCGCGCCTTCTCCAAACTGGCGCGGCGGAAGCGGAGCAAATGTTCGCGGTTGGTGAGCAACTCGCGCAGGGCATTTGAAAACGCCGCCTGGTCTTTCACTTCGATCAGAAAGCCGTTCTTATCTTCTTCCACCAAATCCAAAAAGCCTCCGATCTTGCTGGCAACGATGGCAAGCCCCTTCACCAACGCCTGCACGCCAACAACAGGCAACCCTTCCGTATGCGAGGGCATGAAAAGAATGTCGCTTTTTGAAAATTCGTTCAGCACGTCATCAGGCGTGACCCAGCCGGGCAGGTGAAAGCGCCCGGTCATGCCGTGTTTTTCGATTTCCTGTTTCACTTCCTCGAACATCGGACCGTCGCCGAGCATCGAACACGTCCAATCCAAATCCTTGAGCACGGCAAGCACGCGGACAATTGCCAGCGGATTTTTCTGGTTCACAAAACGCCCCGCAAAGACGATGCGCGGCGGACGATTCAACTCGACGTGGTCGGGGACAAGGTGCATAAAATCCGCGCCGTTGGGAACGACGCGAATCTCCACAGGATAATGCTTCAACGCCAGCTGCCGCGTGAACTCGCTCACCGCGATCACACGCTTCGCCCGTTTCCAAATCGGCTTGGTGAACGGCTCGATCCAGCCGAACCAATAGGCGGTTTTTTCCGGCACGCCGCCCGGCACGTCGCCGAGATGTGCGGTCAAAATGTACGGCACGCCCGTCAGCACGGACAAGGCAAACGCCAGCGCGCCCGAAGGCACGGCAAAGTGCGTGTGAATGATGTGCGGGCGAAAACGCCATATCAAGAGCAAACCCGGCACAAACCCCGCAAGCACATAGGAAAGCATCGTCTGAAAACTTGCCGAAAACGGTTCGGTGCGCCGCGAGCGAATCCGCACCAGGCGAATCCCATCGCGGATTTCCTCGCGCGGCAGGCTGTCCATGTGCGCGGTCAGCACAGTCACTTCATGCCCGCGCGCCACGAGTTCGCGGCAGATGTCATACGCGGCTCTGCCTCCGCCCCCGCCGATGGGTGGAAATTCATAGATGACAGTGAGGATGCGCATGTTATTCCGAAAACGGGTCCTTGCATTCCACCTGCCGGGACCGCGGCTCGAAAACCTGGATGTTGTTCGATGTCAGCGTGACGACAGGTTTGTAATTGCATAACAGCGGCGCGCCCACAAAACGCACCCACGCTACGTTTTCCTCCACAAACGCACCTTCTTTTTGTTCCGTAAACTTCTGGTCTTCGGCAACGATCAAGTCGAAGCGGCGTGCGCGCAGGTCGGCGTAATAATTTTCAAGATAGACGCGGTTGCGCGACATCGCCATCTCCATCAATTCCATTTGTTCGTATTCCGGCACGAGCCTCACGCCGTGCAAATCATCGAACGTGATCAACTGCCGCTCGGTGATGAACAAAATCTCGCCGCCGTTTTGAATCGCCTCCTGCAATCTTTGAATGTCCTTCTCTGCAATGGTTTTGTCGTAGGATGGGAAAAAGCCGATGTGACGTATCGCAAACCCAAGCGGAATCAGCAATGCAGCGAACGCCACGCCCCAGCCGATTCGTCCATCCATCGGCTGCGCATCTTTCTCCGGGGAAGCCTGCTTCGCCCAAAGGGACGTAGTCAACAGGGACAGCATGACCAAATACGCATCCATGTTGTGCAAGTCCCCGCCGCCGCCGATCTTCGTACTGACCACCACCCCGCCGGCGAACAACAAAAAAAGCATGGCAAGCAAAGCCAGCCAGCGCAGCGGATGCAAAGCCCTCACCCCTATCCCCTCTCCCTTTGGGAGAGGGGGATTTCGCAGCATTTGATACAACGCAGCGAACAACGGCGCGGAAACCAGCAAAATCCCCGGCAGGATTCCCATCGGAAAGGTCTCATTCGGGAGCAGGCGGCTCCAAATCAAATCGGATGTGAAACTGGAGCCAAACGCGGAAAGGTCGGGGCTGCCCGAAATTCGGATGTAAACGAACTGCGAGATCAACGCCGCCGCGAGTCCGCTTGCGCCCCAAATGAAGGGAGTGACCCAATATTTCCAGCCTTTGTCATTGATTGGTGTTTCCAAAATGTAAATCGCAATCGCCAGCATCGCCGGGACCGGGAACCAGTTCACGCGGCTGATTCCCGCCCAGAGCGAGGCGAGGACGATGAAAATCAGCGAGCGCCATTGATGCTTCACCGACACGCCCGCCAGGATCAAAATCACCATCACCTGCAAGTGATAGTACACCGCGCCCTGCAAAAAGAATAAAAACGCCCAGGCGGTGATGAGAACCGTCATACCACTTCGTGGCACGTTCCCATTGCTCAATTTCATTCTTCGGGCAAGGAGGAAGGATGCAGCGAGCGTCAGTCCGAACCAAAGGAATGCCTGCCAAAAACGATGGAACCATAGCGGCAAACCATCAATCAAAAACGGAATGGACAAGAGCAAATACCGCGAGGGATGCAAAAACGGAAGCGGGAGTTCCATCCCATAAAGTTTTTCGGAGAAAAATAATGAAGCGTAATAATGCCGCCCCGCTTCGGAGTAGCCCATCGAAAACGGATTGGCGGAGGTGATGGAAAAAATGCCGTAGGTCTGGTAGATCATCCCCTGCGCCAGCAGGACAATTGCGAAGGCAGTGTGCCATTCCAATTTGCGAATCAATTTCAAGCCGATGGTTTGAATCAGGCTTGCCCACAGGAAGACCCACAAAATCGGCATGACTTGCGGAAGGATGTTCCCGAATACCTGCAATCGAACGAACCAGACCGAGGTAAACCCGCCCAACACCAGCAAAACGCCTGCAAGGGAAAGCAAAGGCTTGGGGTGTGAACCAAGTTCACTGAAGTACGAGGCGAGGCGGTCCAAAAGCGGTGAACGAGCAAGCCACGCGGCGGCAAGTGCCGTCAACGCAAAGACGCCCACCAAGCCGATCCACTTGGAGCGCAGAAGGGCAATTTCCAACTCGTTCGTGCGTTGAATCGTCTGGGGAATCGCCAGCAGGCTGACGACAACCAGAGACCACAGCCATGTTTGCAGGAATTTTTTGGTGGAGACGGATTCCATAAGATTATGTATTGCGCGTGAAATGAGTTTCGCAGTACCGTGAGATTTCTCTCACACAGGGTGCAAAATGAATTTTGCGTTACTCCTCCTTCATCGCCGCCAGAATGGACGGCAGGAAGAATGCCCCCGGCAGGCTGGCAGTCACGAACAGGACGCGCGTCAGCAGGGCGATGGTAGCGCTTTCGGAGGAGGTCAGCCCGCCGAGTTGAACGAGCAGGAAGGTCATGGAGAGTTCCTGCACGCCCAAGCCGTTGATGGAAATGGGAATGAGCGTGACGAAATACGTCAGCGTGTACATGCCCGCCACCAGCCAATAGGATAGACGATGGTCTATGCCGAGCAGGAGCAGGTAGATCATCAGGTAAATGAACAATTGATTGCCGAGCGTGGCGAGCAGCGCGCCGCCCAGTCCCGCCGGCTTTTTCAGCCAGATGGAAAAGGCTTCCAGCGTCCGCCTGGCAAAACCCATGCCCTTTTGGAACAAGCCAGCCAGCGTGAACGATTGCGCCAGCGCGCCGTCCAAAGAAAACAGCGGAATCAAACCCAAAGGCAGGGCAACCGTCATTCCCGCCATCCCAATCAGCCGGTCCGCGACCAGGGAGGCGAGGCAGATGGCGCGGTCATAGCCCATTTGCATCGCGCCGCCCAGCCGCACCACGTCCCCGCCGATGGTTGTCGGTAAAAAATTGGAGGAAAAATTGCCGGTGAACATCAACATGACCGCCCGCAAAAACGGAATCTTCACCCCCGCGGATCGAAGCAAAACGTACCAGCGCGTCGCGGCGAAAATGCGCGAGACCAGCAGCGCGAGGAGCGCTGCCAATAAATACACAATGGAGACGCGGCGCAGCGCCGAAAACAGCTGCCCATCCCCCTCTTCCTGAATCAGAATCAACAACAATGCCAGCGCCAGCAGGCTGCCCAAGCCGCGCACGACGGTCTGGCGGTTTTCACGCAGCCATTTAATCATCGTCATCCAGGTTGATCTTGGTGCGGACGGTGTATGTGGGTTTTCGCTGCGATTCGTGATAGGTGCGCACCAGCAGTTCCGCGATCAAACCCATCAGCATGGATTGAAAGCCGAGGATGAAGAACATCACACTGGTCTGGAAGAGCGGCGAGCCGGTGACAGCCACCAGGAAGAAGATGCGCCGCACAAACAAATACGCCATGATAAAGGCGCTGATGATCATCAACAACCCGCCCGTGCCGCCAAAAAGGTAGATCGGTTTGGAGGAATAACTGACGAGGAATTTGACCGTGAACAGGTCGAGGACGACCTTTGCGGTTCGTTCCAGCCCGTACTTGGTCTTGCCAAACTTGCGCGGGTGGTGGTTGACGACGACCTCCGTAATGCGCGCGCCCACCGAATTGGCAAACACCGGAATGAAGCGGTGCATTTCACCGTACAGGCGAAAACCCTCCAGCACGTCGCGGCGGTAGGCTTTGAGCGTGCAGCCATAATCGTGCAGGTGAACGCCGGTGACGCGCGAAATGAGCCAGTTGGCGATCATGGAAGGGAAGTTGCGCGTGACGGCGTTATCCTTGCGGTTCTTGCGCCAGCCGCTGACGAGGTCGTAGCCTTCGTCGAGTTTGGTCAACAGCATGGGAATATCCGCCGGGTCGTTTTGCATGTCGGCGTCGAGCAGGATGATGATCTCGCCTTTGGAATAGTCCAGCCCGGCGGCAATGGCGGCGGTCTGACCGAAGTTGCGGCGGAAGGAGATCACGCGCACGTGGTCGGGGTCTTTGGCGGCATACTCCTGAAGGATGGACAGGCTGTTATCGCGGCTGCCGTCGTCCACGAGGATGACCTCCCAGATTTTGCCGAGGGAGTTCATGGTCTTGTAGATGGCTTCAAAGAGAAGCGTCAGGTTATCCTGTTCGTTATAGACGGGGATGACGAGGGAAAGATTCATGGCAAACGTTGAAATATCCTTAGTTCGGCGCCTTCCACACAGGAGGGCGAATCGGCGGGTCTGGGAAATTCCTGGAATTCCTGCGGGGTGAGGAAGTCTGCCCAGCTGGCGTAACGCTTGGCTTCGATGATGAACACGTCCGCCTCGCTTCGCCAGCGCAGATCCAGTTCGCCGTTCCAGTGGCTGAAGTAGTAAAGGACATCCGGGTCGCCGCCGATATGGAAAGTATATCCATCATTGATCTGCGGCGGGAAGATGCGCGCCTGCGGCACGTAGATCATGGGCGTAAAGGCGTTGCCGCCGTCCCAATATACCAGACTATCGGGCGGGATGATCGAAGCGAGATACGCGCCGAGGTTTTCATGGTCGCGGATGATGTCGGTCTGGCAGTCCAGTTTGCTCCCGCCGAGGTGGAGCAGCGGCGAGAGGATGAACCCGGCAATGAGGTAGGCATGGACGAGGACAAGCGCAAAGCGGGATGTCTTGCCGCGCCTCCAAAGCAGGAACGCGGCAAGCAGAACGCCAAGCCCAAGCAAAAGCCCCAGCGTGGAACTGATGGCGCGTTTGGTCTGGACGGTTTCAAAGCCCAAGCCGTATTTCAGCGCATCTGCAATCCCAGCCCAGTCCGGCAGGAACTGCCCGGAACGGAAGCGCGGCACGATGGGCAGGTTGAGCAATCCATTGCCGACCTGCTCGAAGAGGGAGAAGCCCATCCCGGCGGAAGCTGCGATTACGAGAAAAACCGTCAATACCTGCACGGCGCGATGCGGGTTTTTGTTCCAGGCGTGCGAAAATGCGACGATGAAGAAGAGAATCCCCAGCGGGTCGAAGAAACCGAGGTAGTTGGAAAAACAGAAGACGCAGCTGTAACTCTCGTACTGGCTCGCCAGCGATGCCCAGCCGTGCATGAATACGAGCACGAAATAACTCACAGCGAGGAAAAAAGCCGTCCGCATGGCAGGAGCAGATTTCCAGTCCGCGCGAGGCGGGAGGAGAATCAAGCCGAAGAGGCTGCCCAACATCGGAAGGAAGTGATAACGCATCCCCTGAAAGAACGAGTTCAGGCGGTTCCAAAAATCAATGCTGGGATCCCAAACCGGCACAGAGTCGGTGGGAATGCGGAAGGGGTCGAGGAAGGGTGTCAGGCTTTCGGGAAGCCAGGGCGCCCAGATCGTCATGACGCGGGGCCAGTACCAGGCATGGAAGACGAGGAGCGCCAGCGAGCCCGCCGCCAACGCCCAAATCCCTTTTTGTTTGCCGTGCTGCCAATAAACATACAGGACAAGCAAAAGCAGAATGGGCGCCATGTTCTGACGGGTAAACACCGCCACCGCCGCCAGCGCCGCTGCAAGGATAATCTGCCAAAGCGGGCGGCGCTCGTCCAGGATGAGGACGCTGATCCAGGCAAGCATACAGGCGATGAGGACCTCGGAGACCGCCTGCACGTACAATTTGATGATCATCGGGCTGAGCGCAAAGAACCAGACCGTCCCGGCGGCAAGCCAGTTCCCCGCCCAGCGGCGGGCGGTGATCCATACGCCCAGTATGGTGAGCAAGCCCAGAAAAATCGAGAAGTATCTTCCCGTGCGCAGCCCCGCGCCGAAGATGTATTCCGCCAGTCCATAGATCAAAAACGAAAAGGGCGCCTTGTTGGTCAGCGGACCGTACGGCTCGAACGGTTGATACACCCCGGTCAGGTAATACATGCCCTTGATGAGATACGAGCCTTCATCGAGACTGCTGACGGTGGTATGAGCATAGATGAACGCCTGAATTAAATAGAGCGCCGCCCCCACGCCCGCCAACGCAAACGGCAACCAGGCAGGCAATTCCCTATTCTTCGGCAACCTGAACATCGTCATAAACAAAAGAAGTGACAGTCACCCGCGATGACCGTCACTTTGCATCAACCCTTTTTCCGATGGCGTTCCATATCCCCATCCACCATCATCGTTACGAGTTCCTTGAAGGTGACAGCCGGCTCCCAGTTCAACTGCGTGCGCGCCTTGGTCGGGTCGGAGATGAGCAGGTCCACTTCGGCGGGGCGATAAAAACGTTCGTCCACCACGACAAAATCCCTGTAATCCAAGCCCACGTGCGCGAAGGCAATCTCGCAGAACTCACGCACCGAGTGCGTTTCGCCCATGCCGATCACGTAACTATCGGGCTTGTCCTGCTGGAGCATGAGCCACATGGCTTGCACGTAATCCCCGGCAAAGCCCCAGTCGCGCTGAGCTTCGAGGTTGCCGAGCCGCAGTTCCTTTGCCAGCCCCAGTTTGATCCTTGCCACGCCGTCGGAAATCTTGCGCGTCACGAACTCCAAACCGCGGCGCGGGCTTTCATGGTTGAAGAGGATGCCCGACGTCGCAAAAATATCGAACGACTCGCGGTAGTTGACCGTGATCCAATGCCCGTATACTTTTGCCACGCCGTACGGACTGCGCGGATAGAACGGTGTGGTCTCTTTCTGCGGCACCTCCAGCACTTTGCCGAACATTTCGCTGGACGACGCCTGGTAAAAACGAATCTTCGGGTTCACGAAGCGGATGGCTTCCAACATGCGCGTCACACCGAGCGCGGTCACGTCGCCGGTGAGGGCGGGTTGGTTCCACGAAGTGGGCACGAAGGACTGCGCCGCCAGGTTGTACACCTCCGCCGGCTCGTATTCCTCCAGCAGTGAGAGCAGGGAACCCTGGTCCTGCAAGTCGCCCTGGACAACGGTAATATCGTCCAGAAGATGTTGAATCCGTTCGTAATTCACGGTGCTGGAACGGCGCGCCACCCCGATCACGCGATAACCTTTTTTCAATAATAACTCGGCAAGATACGAACCGTCCTGTCCGGTAATTCCTGTGATGATTGCTGTGGGCATGGGATCTCCTAATTCAAAATTCAGCCGCTGAATTATACACTATGTCCGGCGCGCATCCTTCGGTCGCGCCAAACGCCCCAGACGAGTATAAAAACCCACAACCCAAGAATCACGGCAACCATCGTTTCAAATTCCATCGTCACGCCCACATGCCAGTAACGACCTGCATACCAATTTGCGAACACCAGCACGAACGCGGCTTCCATTGCCAGCACACGCCCTACCCA
This sequence comes from Chloroflexota bacterium, assembly GCA_024434165.1. Lineage (GTDB taxonomy): Bacteria > Chloroflexota > Anaerolineae > Anaerolineales > Villigracilaceae > Villigracilis. The sequence continues at coordinate 47,662 of QMIW01000005.1, forward strand.
CACGTTCCTCGTTTCGCGCCACCAGACCCACACCCCTCCCGCCAGAATCGCCTGCCACATGAAAAGGATCGTGCGATAGCGCGGGTTATCCCATTGATCGCCGCCCCCGCGCAGCGCCGCAAAGAGGATCCATGCCCACACAACCAGACTCAACCACAGATTCAGTTTCCGCTTCGTTTCCTGACCGGCAGCCGCCGCCGCGCCGAAAGAGAGAATCAACGCCGGGAGCAGGGCATACCAACCCGCCGCGCGCAGGATGCCGATCACCTTCCAAATCGCCGCAGTCGGCGCAATGAGAATCGCCGGCAGGACGGGCTGCAACACGCCGTAGATCGTCACGAACGGCAGCTGCATCCAATCGGGCATTTGATCGAACAATTTCTGCACCCAGCCCGATTCCTCCTCGACCTTGTACACGTTCCATTTCAAAGACTCGCGCACGAAGTTCCCAAGCACCGCCAGCGGAGAGCCGCCGCCCAGATTTCCACGCTCCAGCGCAGACGAGAGAACGAACAATCCGACCACAAACACCAGGGCTGCCGCCGCAACCATCCACCACGAGATGCGGCTGTGCTCGCGGGCGAAATACAGCCAGCCGCCGAGGATGACCAGCGTCACCAAAGCGATTGCCGGCGAGACGAGCAGCATTCCCGTAATGCCAAACGCAAGCCAGCCAAGCGATTTGTTATTCCGGCGGAATTGCCAATCCACAAAGCCCCACAGACAAAACGCGCTGAATGCCAGCAAATACGGCTCGCGCATGGCAGACCCGCCCAGCAAAAGGCTTTCGGGGAACAGCGCAAAAATCCAGCCGGAAGCGGCGGCGTGCCTCTCCCCCCACAGCAGGCGCACCGCCTTCCACAAGAACGGCACACCCAGCGCGCCCATCAAGCCGGAAAGCAGCACAAGCATCAAAACCCGGTGGGCATCCGGCGAGAGATAACGGTAAATCAACGCGCTGAACGCCAGCAGACCGCCATATTGGTCGTAGGCAAACTTCTCGTTGAACGCATCCAGAATCGGACGGTCGGAGCTGGCAAGTTCCCAGGCTTGCGCATCGCGGCGGTAGGCGTCGGTGTAGGCGAACCCGGCGCTTTGCTCCTCATCGCCCGCGTGACCGACGACGGGCAGCAATAGATACGTCCCGACCCCGCCCGCAAAACGCAAACCGAAAGCGAGGGCAGCCATCCAAGCGAGAGTCTTCGAATAGGACAAACCTTCAGTTTGTCCTCCCCAGCGGGTTGCGGAGGAAAGAAGAAAGAGGGAAAGAAGAATGAGGAAAGAAAACCCAAGAAAGCCGGTCAGCCAGTTCCCCGGCTGAATGGCGGAAAGCGCCGCGCCAGCCAGAAGGGAAAGCGGAAGACTCCAGAGCCAATCACGCTGTTGAAAGATTTTCATATCCCACTTTTTACCATGAAATCACCCGCATCCAGCCACCCGATAGACTTTCGCCGCCGGCAGGGAAAAAACAGCCTGATACCAATCCGGCAAGTCGTCGAGCAAATCTGCGGCAAAGCTTTGGGGCATCCCGCCGACGTAAATGTAGCCCAGGTTCTTCCTGCACAACAGGGCGTGACCCTCCGGCTGGTCGAGGCGCAGACCATTTGGGGCGAGCGCGGCGCTGCGGGAAATGAGCGGCGCGATCCAAATTCCGCCGTCCACGCCGGTGCGTGTGCCGGGCGACTCGAGCGCGGTCACATACAAACCGGCGGAGGCGATGAGGATATTCGCATCGGGCGGGAGGGTTTTATCCATCCACGCGATGGCAGCCAGGTCGTCGTAGGTAACCAGTTGACAACAATCGGACGGGTAAAACTCATGCCGAAGGCTTGCGTTCCACAGAACCAGCCCAAAGAGAAGAAAAGCCGTCAGGCGGGCTGGCGGCTGCCAGTCCGGTTTGAGGCGGGCGAGCGATTGCGTCAACCCTGAGAGTCCCAATCCTCCCAAAATGGAGAGTGGAAGATACATCATCATCTGCACGTAGGGACGGTCGAGCAGGGTTTGGACGCCATAACCGGGGATGTGGATGGGAATGAACAAGCCGGAGAAGAGCAAGGCAGGCAAGAGGAGGAGGAGAAAGGTCAGGTCGTTATGGAAGCGGGCGGCGAAAAGGGAAAGGAAGAGGATCAGGGCGAGCATCCAAACATCGGAATTTCGATAGCCGTTCACGAGAGGCTGGAGGACGGGGCTTTGCCAGACACAGCCAATCTCCACCGTCAGAATTGCGAGGAGGCAGGCGAATGTCAGGCGCTGGAATTTCAGAGGCAGCCGTTTTCGCCGCTCGACGGCAAACAGCGCAGCCGCCAGCATGACGAAGAAAACCAGGGAACGTGTGTGTATCAAAACGGATGTGAAAACGCCCGCGCCCAGCATGAAATAAAGCGATAGCCGTCTGAATTCGAAGCGGTCGTTTCGATATGCCGCGTAACCGAGACCCAATACGAAATGAACGCAGACCAGACCCAGGAGCGCGGGATATTTCCCCCAATCCAGAAGATGCGCGGGCATGTGCCAGCCGAACCCGGCGAGCAGAACGGTGAAGAGCGCGGCCGCGTCCGAACCGGTTTCGCGCCGGGCGATAAAAAACAGGGAAACGGGAAGGATGGCGAGAATCACCTGCCCAAACACCAGCATGACCTCGATGATGTTCGATTGGAAGAAACGAACGAACGCCAAGATCAGAACGTGATAGCCGATGTGATAATACGCTCCCTGCCCATTGGCGGGAACTTCCTTTGCCTCCAAAAGTATTTTGATGAGACGGTAATGCTCCGCCGAGTCGAAATAGGATGGCAGGACCGCCTTCTGCAAAAATGCGGAACGCAAAACGAGGGAAACGGCAAGGAAGAAAATCAGCGCCGCAAAAGGCGGGGATATAGATATACGCTCCATCCTTTTTACGACCATGAACAGGGAAAGGAGAAGAAGCACGGCGGCGATGAGCCTTCCAACCGCCGCTCCAAAAAGCGCTGAAACGGAAAACAGCAGAACAGCCCAGAGTCCAACAGGAAGAAGCCACCCTGAAATGGAAAGGGAGAAGTATTCGGCGGAAGCCGGATTTTTACCGAAAATCTTCGAGAGCGCGCGATGGATGACGAACTGCCCCCACGCGAGAATGAGCAAAACCGATGCAAGCGTCCCGGCGTGACTGCCCAGCGCGCGAAAACCGTCCAGCCAGATATTCATGGAATTTATGGATAATTGGGATAACCTGGCGTCGCAGCGGTCGAGGTGGGGGCTGGCGTTCCGCCGGGCGGGGGGGTCTCTCCGGGGGCAAGCGTCCTGGTTGGGACCTGGGTGTTGTTCCCTGCCCGCGGCGTGGATGCGCCGAGTTCCGACGACCCTTCGGCAGTGGGCGCGGAAGCGATCAGAACCGCCGTCACGGTAAACCTGCCCTTTGCCAGCAGGCGGTCGTCCTTTTTCGAAAGGATGCGAATCTCGATGCGTTCGTCCAGGTTGATTGAAGCCCCGATACACCAGACAATGGTCGGAACGTCGTCGTTTTTATCGCATTCGTAGCGGCTCTCACCCGTCACCCTTTCCACCAGCAGGTAAAACGCGGGGAATTTCTTCTCCGGCACGAACAGGTTGACGATGGTGTTCCCATCCCCGTCCCGCCCAAAGGACAACACGCACAGGTCTTCGAGGTCTGCGCCGCAATATGCGAAGAAGACCGGCTCCGCTGTGGATTTCGCGATTTGCCCCAAACGATATGCCTTCCAGCCGAACCATGCAAGCAGGGTAAAGACCGCCGCTCCGCCGAAAAGGAGGAGCAAAATCCCTGGCTTGGAAAACCTCTTGAACATTACAGCCATTCTACCACCGCAGGTTCACCGCCCCGCGCGGACGGTCAGCGGCGTGAATGAACTTCTCAAACCTGGCGTACTGCTTACAGCGAATCTGACGGCGGTGAGAAAGGAAAAATTTATTTATTTGCAGGTGTGATCTCTTTTGTGGTGGCATCAAGCCACCATTTTTTATTTTCGCTATCTTCCAAAAGAATTTGCCTTTCAACATTCCATTCAATAGGTCTGAAGCTTTCCTCACTGTTATCAACCAAGATTGTTTGCTGACCCGTTTCCGGAAAGAGTTGAAAAATATAGCTGAATGGGAAGATCAACTCACATGCTCCTATATAGTGAGCATAAATAAGCGATTTTCCATCAGGCGACCAATATATATCACTTGTATCTGTTACAAAATTCTGAGGATTTTCAACTTTAGGCAATTGGAAAGTCGTAGTAGTTTTTTCTTCAAAATCAAGAATGGATACATTTCCACCAAAAGTACCGATATACGCTAGTTTTTCCTCATCTGGGGATAAAGCCATCCAAGTTGCTTTATCGTCTCGCAATGTGACTTCTTCACCATTCGATAAATCGAACTTGATTAGGTCAAGCCCACCGGGTTGGAAATACCCAAAGCAACCGTCATTAAATGTTGGTAAATGGGAATAATATAAATACTTACCATCCTGCGACCATTTGAAAATATATGGATATGTAAATCCCGGAAGCGGGTTGTCGTCTTTATTAACATCCTTCTGCTCAATAATCCAGCTATGATTATTATGATTACGAGAGACCTTGAAGAGCAAGTCTTTAGAAGTTTCACTTGATGTGAGTATAACTGTTCCTGTCCACTCCCCATTTGGAGATGCATTTTCTTGAAAGACAACCGTTTCGGCAATTGGTGTACTTGTCATAGTAGGAGTTACGGTTGGCAAAGAAGTAGGAGTACTAATCTCTGTAAACTCAGGCTGAACTGGTATCTCTGGGGTTGGTTGACAACTTACCAAGGCAAAAAGAATGATCAGTGATAAGAGCTTTACTTTTAGCTGCATATTTATTCACTCCCATTCTAAAAAGCTTAAAATTTACATACCTTTTGTATTGTTGTCATCACCCGCTCTTCGCGTTTGACCCACGTCAACTGCTCCACATCCACCCGCGCTTGCGCACCCAACGCCAACCGGCGCGGCTCATCGGCAAGCAACGACTCAATCGCCGCTCTCCAATTTCCTATTCCCCATTCCCTATTCCTTTCCTCCACCGGCTCCACCAACACCGCATTCCCCTCATTCAACACCTCGCGTATCGAAGGCAAATCCGCCGAAACGATTCCCCGTCCCGCCGCCATGTACTCGAACATCTTCATCGGGTTGATGACCTCGGCAATATCCTGTCCGCTCGAAGCCTCGATGGAACGCGAGTATGGCATCAGCAGCACATCCGCTGCCGCCTGATACAACGGAATCGACTCATGCTTCACAAAGCCGGTCATCGTCACGTTGGTCATTTTGGATTCATTCAATTTTCCGCGCCAAAAATCCACCAACTCGGGCGTGCCGCCCACCCAGAGGAAATTCACGTTCGGCATTTGCTTTGCCAACTCAAAGAGCAAATCCGCGCCGCGCCCGGGGTAAATGTGACCTGTGAATCCAACGGTCAACCCCTCTTTCAAATTCAATTGACGACGCGCTTCGATGGGACTGGGCAAACCCGCATACTTCTCCAACTCGACGCCGTTCGGCGCGAGCAATACCGCTTCATTCGGGAACTGGTAGTTGGTCGAGCGCTCCAAAGCCTTTCTCAACGCTGACGTGGTGACCGTCATTACTTTGGGAGTCTTCTGCTTCCAAAACTGTCTCATCCACCACACGCCGAGTTTGCCGGAATTGTCCGCGTGCATTTCGAGCACCACGGGGTAGCCCATCCACGCGCCCAACGCCGCGGACTGGGGCAGCCAGGTGTAGATCAACTCCGCGCCAAATTTCTTCGCAGCCCGCTGGGCATGGACGATAAAGTCGAGGCGTTTGAGTCCGCTGATGGACGGGAGCAATTCAAGGTCGGGTGTGAGGCGTAATCCGTAATGCGTGAGGAGCGTCTCTTTAGATACAGGTTTCGCCTCAGCAGGCGCGAACATCTTGAGATCATGTCCCAATTGAAGCAATGCCTGAGCAACCTTCATCGCCTGAATCGAATTGGCGGTGAGAGATGGAATCCTTGAATTTGTGATGAGCGCGATTTTCATCCTATTCCCTATTCCCTATTTCCTTCAACCCACGCAGCACCATCGTCCCCACTGAGGCAATGTAATAGAACGAGAGCAGACCGCCCGCCGCCGCGACCCCATAAACCGGCACAAGCCAGAATGAAAGCGCGAGTTTGATGATGCCTGCCGCGAGTGTGACATAGACAGGGAACTCCGGCAAACCGAGCGCCAACAATAGCGGACGATTCCAAAAGAGGATGTAATTGAAGACCAAGCCGATGGTCAGCGCAACGAGGGCGGGGTAGGCAGCGAGATATTCTTTACCCGAATAAATTTGAATGACCCAATGACCAAAGAGAATCAAGCCCGCGCCAATGGCAATGTTATAGGCAAATGAAAACGCGGTGATTTTTTTGAGAAAACTTTTGAGCCTGCCCCATGCTTTTTCAACTGCAAGTTTATTGATCTCCGGGAAGGTCGTGGCAATCAGCGGGTCGGCGGGGATGGCGAGGAAATGCGTGATGGTGTATGCCACGCGATAATATCCAACCGCAGTGGTATTGAGAAAGAAGCCCACCCAGATCAACTCACTCTCGCGGAATAGTTTGATGATGGTCGCGCTGATGTTGGAACTGAACGCAAAGCGGAAAATTTCTCTGCGCGCCGTGAGTTTTGAGAAGGGCGTGCGCCACCATCCGCTGCCGAGTTTTTCTTTTAGTTGCTTTTGAGCGAGAGCGAAAAGTCCCAGTCCAAGAATGGATTTGCCAATGAGATAAGCAATCAAAACTATGGTGATACTGCCGCCGAAAAAGAACGCCCCCGTGATAATGAGTGTGGTAACGATGGCTTGAATTAAATTGACCGTCCCCTGTAAGTTGATCTTTTCAGTGATCTGCAAAACGCCTGTGGATGTTTCGGTATTAAAGTTCGCCAGCAGGTTGATGGCAAAGACCGTGAACATCCATGCAATGTCGGGGGTCTTGGCAAGGTATGTTTCAGCAAGCTGCGCAGTGAAAAGCACAACGAGAAATGCAACGAGCGAAACTGCGGCTTCGGTCAGCCCGGCAGCTTTGAGCAAGGCAGAGGCTTTTTCTTTTTCCTGCTTGTTCAGGTATTCGCCGCCATAGCGCACCACCAACTCGCCCATGCGAAACGAGAAGATGCTGTTCACCGTCGAAGCGAACGCCATCACCACGCCGATGAGACCGAACCCAGCCGGTCCGAGCAGGCGCGTCGCCATGATGCCCTGCACTACGCTGAGTCCCAGTGCGAGGGTGTTGTTGCTGAACAACGATCCGCTGGAGCGCAGCACTCTGGCAAACAGTGGGTCATTTTTGAATTTGGAGAGAAGGGACATTGAAAGAAATTATAAACGCTTACAAAAAGACCTCGGAAGTCTTGCAGACTTCCGAGGTCTGGTATTAAGGCGTCAGGACTTCCTTCGCCCAATCGCGTTCCTTGTTATACCACTTAATGAGGTTGCTCAGCCCTTCGCGCAAGTCGACCTGCGGTTCCCAGCCCAGCAGTTGCCGCGCCTTGGTCACATCGGCTTGATTGGTGAACATATCCGCCAAATTGGGCGGACCGTACTGCACATTGGCGGATTTACCTGTCAGCTCTTCGATCATCTCAACGAGTTGATTGATGGTAACGACTTCGTGCCCGCCGAGGTTGATGATCTCGTAGCCGAGCGGTTTCAACGCTGCAATCGTGCCGCGCGCAATGTCGTCCACATAGGTGAAGCCGCGCGATTGTTTTCCGTCGCCATTGATGCGCACCGGCAGACCCTCGCTGATCCACTGCACAAAACGGAACATGGCAAGGTCGGGTCTCCCGGCGGGACCGTATACAGTGAAATAACGCACCACCGTCACGTCAATATCATAGAGGTGATGATACGAATGCGCGAGCGCCTCCGCCCCCTTTTTGCTGGCGGCGTAGGGCTGCATCGGTTCGCTGCTGGAGGCGGTCTCCGGCGTGGGATATGGCGGGTTCTCTCCATAGATGCTGGAGGTGGACGCAAGAATGAACTTTTTGCACCCGAACTGGCGGCAGACCTCCAGCATGTTCAACGTGCCGATGACGTTCGACTCGAGGAATGCCCAGGGGTTTTCCACGCTGTACCGCACGCCCGCCCGCGCCGCAAGATGGATCACGCCGTCGAACCTTTCATCCTTGAACAATTGAATGACCGGCTTCTCGGAAATATCGCGCCGGTGGAATTTGAATCCCGGCAGCGCCTGCAATTTCTTCAGGCGGTATTCCTTCATGCGCGGATCGTACGCATCGTTGACGTTGTCAATGCCAACGACGGTATGACCCTGTTCCAGAAGCATTTCCGAGGTCCGCGCGCCGATGAACCCCGCCGCGCCTGTCACCAAATAATGCGCCATTCAATCTCCAAGAGCTGCAATTCCCCAATTACAGAATTACAAAATTACGTAATTGGGGAATTGAGTAATTAAAGCCGCTCCACCTTCTCGTTATTCCTGCCCAATTTACCGGTGGCATTGCGCGAATCGAATACGAACTTTGCCGCATTGACTATCGCCTCGTAATCGTACACCCTGTGGTTGGTGACGATCACCACCACATCCGCCTCCCTCACGGATTTCATCAGGTCCTTCACGCTGTCCATGTGCCAGCCGTCGTATTCGTGATGAATGTGCGGGATGTACGGGTCGTGATATTCGACCGCCGCACCCTTCTTCTGCAGCAGACCGATCACGTCCAGCGCCGGAGATTCGCGCACATCGTCAATATCCGGCTTGTACGCCGCGCCCAAAACCAGCGCTTTGGAGCCTTTCAACGTCTTCCCGCGGTCGTTCATCGCCTCCAGCACGCGGTTGACCACATAGCGCGGCATGTTCGTATTGATCTCGGAAGCCAGCTCGATGAAGCGGGCGTTGTAGTTGAACGACTTCATCTTCCACGAGAGATACAGCGGGTCAATCGGAATGCAGTGCCCGCCCAAGCCGGGACCGGGCGTAAACTTCATGAAGCCAAAGGGTTTGGTCGCGGCGGCGTCAATCACCTCCCACACATCCACGCCGAGGTATTCGCACATGATCGCCAGTTCATTGACCAGACCGATATTGATCATGCGGAACGTGTTCTCCAGCAGTTTCGACATCTCCGCCGCCTCCGCCGAGGAGACGCGGTGCACGGTTTGGATGGCGCCCTCGTACCAGGCGGCTGCCACCTCGCCGCACGCTTCGGTGATGCCGCCCATCACCTTGGGCGTGTTGATCGTGGTCCAATCCTCGCGTCCCGGGTCCACGCGCTCCGGCGAGAAGGCAAGGAACCAATCCTCGCCCACCTTCAGGCTGTACTCTGTTCCCAGTTTCGGCAGGAGCAGTTCGCGCGTCGTGCCGGGATACGTGGTGGATTCCAGCACCACCACCATGCCCTTGTGCATGTACCTGCTCAACTCCTCCATCGCAGAGATGATGAACGACATATCCGGGTCGCCGGTTTGACGAAGGGGCGTCGGCACACAAATGCTGACCGCATCCATGTCTTTCAACACGGAAAAATCCGTGGTGGCGGTGAGCAATCCATCCTTGACCAGACCGGCAACATCGTCGGTTTTGACATCCGGGATGTACGACTCGCCCTTGTTCAGCGAATCCACCTTGCGCTTGTCCGGGTCCACGCCGGTGACGTGAAAACCCGCCTGACCGAACACAACCGCCAGCGGCAAGCCGACGTATCCCAACCCCAAAATGGCGACTTTGGCATTCTTTTCCTTCAGTTTTTTGATGAGGGTATCTTTGGTTGACATTTTTCCTTTGATCCTGTACGGCAGCCCTTTGTTTTCGCGGCGCAGCCGGCGTTCGCAAGATAAATCCTGCGGTACTTAAAACAAACTCAATTGCTTCGGCTTCTCAGGTTTTGGAGAAGCCCTCTTTTTCTCGACCGTTTTTCTGCCCAGCGACTTGCGCGCCTCGTCCAGCTGTTCAGGCAGCCGCGCGAAATCTGCCAGGATGGACGGCTTCAACGCCGCCTGATGCAGCGCCGCCGCCGGGTGGAACATGGGAATCACAAACCGCTCGCCGACCTTGTGCATTTGCCCGTGCACGGCGGTGATTTTCGCCCCGGGAATGAACCTGCCCATCGAAAAGCGTCCCAGAGTCACAATGATACTCGGATTGACGGCTTGTATCTGCGCTTCGAGGTACTCGCCGCACGCCGCCAGTTCATCCGCCTGCGGGTCGCGGTTGCCCGGCGGGCGGCATTTGACCACATTGGCGATAAAAACATCCGAACGGTTCAACTCCGCCTGCGCCAGCAGCTGGTCCAGAAATTTTCCAGAAGCGCCCACGAACGGACGCCCCTGCTCATCTTCGTGAAAACCGGGTCCCTCGCCAATGAACATAATCTCCGCATCCGCCGGACCTTCGCCCGCCACCGCCCGCTTCCGCGACTCGTGCAGGGCACACTTCGTACAGACGGCAACTTCCTTTGCAATGCGGGCGAGGGTCGGTTCGGCGCTCATTCAGGCTCCTTGCAGATGCCCCAGATCGTTCAACGTCATCAGGATGGCATCCTCGTTATTGTCCTTGTAATATTCCTTGCGGCGTCCGTCTTCCACAAAGCCGAAATCGCGGTACATCTTCCGCGCGATGATGTTGCTCTCGCGCACCTCCAAAAACGACTTTACCGCGCCCTCCCTCCGTGCGGCGAGCAGGGCGTGCAAGAGCAGGCGTTTTCCAATTCCGCGCCGGCGATGCTCCGGGTGCGTGGCAATCGTGGCAATGTGCAGTTCGTCCACGATCAACCAGCCGACGATCAACGCAACTACGCGCCCGCCGCTCTCCGCCACCCAGCAGCGGGAAGCCGCATTATCCGTCAACTCGAATTGGAAGGAACGCGGGGGCCACGGCAGTGAAAACGAAACCTGGTCAATTGCAACCACCTGGTCGAGATCGTTCAACGTCATTTTACGAATAAAAAGACCCGGCGGGTCTTCGCGATATCTTTGCTCATCCGGATTCATATCTACAAAATCGTTGCGGTCGGTTCACGCATCCAGGGTCTGTCGGCGCTCATTGAATCGGCGTCCCCGCCACATGCAAATAGATCGGCGCAAGCGTTGCCGCGTCGTCCGTCTGGTTTTTCTGCCAGCGGCTCCATGCCAGTTCCGCCAGAACCGACGGGCGCTTCACGCAATACGCAGGCGATGCCAACTGAACCTTTTTCTTTTTGGAAATTTTTTTTCTTTCTTCGGATGTCAACTCGCCCGCGATCAAGGCAGGACCCTCGATCTCGTGCAGGAACTCATCCAACGTCCCGCTTCGCACCGGACCTTCAGCCTGCCAGCCCGACTTGTGACTTTTATATACCCCGAAAGCGATTCGCGTCCGCCCGGCTTGCAGCACGGCGAACAGCGGATGCCTTGAAGGCGGCTGAGCCGCCGCAATGACATCCAGCGTGGGGATGCCCATCACCGGCAGACCGCGCGCCAGCGCAATGCCCTTCACCAGCGAAAGCCCCACCCGCAAACTGGTGAACGACCCCGGACCGACCGCCACGCCCAAAGCGTTGACCTGACTCATGGTCACACCGCAGCGTTTCAAAAGTCCGGAAAGAGCCGGGGAAAGTTCGGTGGTGTGGTGCTGGCGTGTCGTCCAGGTCATTTCGCCCAGCACCTGTTCCCCATCGTACAAAGCCAGTCCAACCTGCGCGGTGGAGGTATCAACAGCCAGCAGCATTACGCGCCTCCAAACATGGAGTGGCGGATGCCGTCCAGCAGTTGATCGTAGCGTTTGCCGTGCGCGTGAAAGTTCATCCTACGATGTTCCTCCGCCATGTGTTCGAGCTGAATCCACAAATGTTCTTTGGGGATCAGGTTTCCAAGCCGTTCGGGCCATTCGATGATGAGCGCGCCGTCAGCGAGCATCGAATCGAGGTCGAGTTGTTCCGCTTCCGGCACGGAATCGAGGCGGTAGGCATCCAAATGATAGAGATGTCCGCTGTCGGCGCGGCGATACATGTTGACGAGGATGAATGTGGGACTCGAGACCGCATCGAGCGAACCCCACCCCTGCGCCAAGCCCTGCGTGATGGTGGTTTTGCCCGCCCCCAGGTTTCCTTCCAAACAAATGACATCGCCAGCCTTGAGCAAACCGCCGAGCCGTACACCAATGCGGCGAGTCTGCTCCGGGCTTCGGCTGAAAAATTCCAGCATGTGAGCATCCAGGATGGGCATAGCGGTTGAATTATACCCCCTGGAAAAAACCCTGCCCGTCTGCGAAGCGATTCAAACCTGTCAGGTCTGCGTGTATTACTTCTCCCGAGACCGCCTGGGGAGGATTCGGTTGATTTCGCTGGTAATCCTCTGCGGAATCTCTTTGATGTCCTTCGGGATGATGCGCTCGATGAGTCGTCCGCGCCAGTTTTGGAGGATGGCTTCCATGTACAATTTTTCCAGCGATTTGACCTGCCCTTCGATGGAGTATTTCTCGCTCAACGCGGCGGAATGCCTGCCGAAGCGTTCGAGTTTTTCGCGGTCGCCCAGCAAGGCAGAGACCGTATCGGCATACTTCTCCAAACTCAGCGGGACCATGTAACCGTTTTTGTCGTTCTCGATCATGCCTTCAAAGGCTTCGTCCTGCACAGCCACCAGCGGCAAACCCGCCGCGATCGCCTCGATGACGGAGATGGGATGCACCTCGGTTGTCGAAGCGGAGAGGAAGACCGTCGCATCGTGCAGGACATCCGGCAGATCGGCGCGCGCGACCATGCCCAAAAAGTGGATGCGGTCTTTGACGTTCGTGGTCAACGCCCGCGCTTCGATGTTCTTACGCGCGCTGCCGTCCCCGGCAAAAACGAGATGCGCCTCCGGGAATCGTTCGGCAACGCGGACGAACGCATCCACGATAAAGTCGAGACGTTTCTCCGGGTCCATGCGTCCCACCGCAAGCAGGATCGGCGCATCGGGCTTGACCCCAAGCCTGTTCCGCAGGCTGCCGGGGTTTTTCGCCGCCTTGAAGCTGCTCAGGTCTATACCGTTGGGGATGATATGAATCGGCTTGCGGACTTTCTGCTCCATCAAAAGGCGGTGGAACTTGGGCGAGGGCACGATGATCTGGTCGCCCAGGTTGGTGGAGGCGGCGCTGAACCAGCCAGCCGTCCGCCTCATCAGGTTGGTCCCGCCGATGAATTTGACATAGTGGGTGTAATCGGTAATGGAGGTGTGATAGGTGTAGATGAGCGGCAGGCGTTTGGTGGAGGCGGTGAGATACGCCAGCAGACCCACGCTCAGCGGGCTGTGCGCATGAAGCACGTCGAAATGTTTGCGCGTCAGCGACCAGGTGGAGCGCGGCGTGCCCAGCACTGCCACGTAAATGGGCGGATTGTTGAGATACTTCAACGAAGGCAGGCGCATCACATTCGTTTCGTTATCCTTGTAGCCGGGGAAGCGCGGCGCGAAGATCGTAACCTGATGCCCGCGCTTTTTCAGTCCCTCCGAGATCAATTGCAGGGAAATCGAAACGCCGTTCACCTGCGGCGCATATGTGTCTGTGAAAAGTCCGATACGCAGCGAGCCGGCGGGTATATCCTGTTCTGTCGGGTGTGTTTCCATGAAATCTCCTGAAAGACCCTAAAGGTCTTGAAGACCTTCAGGGTCTGTGGCGGTATTTCGTTCCTGTTGGGTTAAATTCACTTTCATCCGTTTCGCCAGTTCGCGGCGCGTCAGCATCACGCGATGACCGCAGCCCTTGCATTCCAAACCGATGTCCGCGCCGAGGCGCACCACCGTCCATTCGTACGAACCGCAGGGATGCGGTTTTCGCAAACGCACATGATCGTTCATTTGCAGGTCGGGAAGCATGGGAAGATTATACCGCCGCGCTTCGCGCGGACGACAGGCCATGGATGATAGACGATGAGAAAACATGGTCAATGGTCAATCGTCCATGGTCACGAAGTATGGGAAATATTTCCCACCTGTCGTGCGAAAACTTTCCTTGAAGGAAAGTCCGTTCCGAACATAATGGGAGGTGGAAGGCACGGCATATCGTGCCCCAACGAGATGAAAACGGAGGCAGGCATGAACAAGGATTTCACGGTCAAATTCTGGGGCGTACGCGGAAGTTACCCCACACCCGGCGCGAGCACCGTCAAGTATGGCGGCAACACGGCTTGTGTGGAAGTCAACGCGGGCGGGCGCATCATCATCCTCGACGCGGGCACGGGCATCATTCCGCTTGGGCGTGAGTTGGCAAAACGCCAGGACCTTGAACTGCTGATCCTGCTCAGTCATTTGCATCACGACCACACGCAGGGATTCCCGTTCTTCGTCCCGGCATACATACCCAGGGCTCGGCTGCACATCTACGGTCCCGGCGGCACGGCAGAGACGGTGGAGCATGTGCTGGAGCATAATCAGTCTTCCGACACGTTCCCAATCTCATTGCGCGACATGGCGTCGAACAAGGATATTCAATCCCTGCGCGAGACGCAGGTCATCCTTTGGGACGAGGATGGGGTTCGGGTCCACGAATCAAGCCCAAGTCCGAGTCCTGAGGCGGTGGTCATCCGCATTCACAAATCGTATGCGCATCCCGGCGGCGTCTATCACTATCGCATCGAATATCAGGGCAAGTCCGTTGTGTATGCCACCGATACCGAAGGCTACGCAGGTACAGACCGCAAGTTGGTGAATTTTTCGCGCAATGCCGATGTGCTCATCCACGACGCGCAATATTCAGACGATCATTATTATGGATGTCTCGCTGGATTCTCTTCGACGCAGGGATACGGTCACTCGACGGCGGCGATGGCGGGTCAGGTCGCCGCTTCGGCTGAGACGGGTGAACTGATTCTGTTTCACCATGACCCATCCTACGCGGACGATTGGGTCGCGGCGCAGGAGCGTGCTGCCAAAAACATTTTCCCTGATTCGCGTGCGGCGTTCGAAGGGATGGAGGTTTCCTTGAATCCCTCTCCCGTTCTTGGGAGAGGGGCAGAGGTGAGGGAAGGATTACAATATGCTGCGTATGGCTGAACTAAAGAAAGACGACACCCGCAACCTGCTTTCAGACATTCGATTGTTTGAAGGACTCACCCCCGCGCAGTTGGATTGGGTGGCGCAGCGCGCACATCGGCGGGTGTTTCCGTCGGGGAAGAACGTGATGCTGATCGAACAGCCCGGCGAGGCGGTGTATGTCATCCTGCATGGGACGGTGAAGGTTTACACCGAGCAGGGCGGGCGCGACGCGATCCTTTCGATATTGGGAAGCGGCGACATCATCGGCGAAATGAGTTTGATAGACAGCGTCGGTCGCTCCGCCAGCGTGGTGACGCTGGAAGACTCGCTCATGCTGTGGATGGACAAGACCACGTTCTACTATATGCTCGACAACTTCCCGCCCATCGCGCGCAACCTGGTGAAGATTCTTTCGGCGCGCGTGCGGCTTTCGGATCAGATGATTCAATCGCTCGCCACGCTCGACGTGAACGGACGGGTGGCGCGTCAACTGCTGGCGTTTGCCGAGCGCTACGGACAGGAAGTGGACGGCGGCTGGAAGATTCGCATCGCGCTCACCCAGAGCGATATCGCAGACCTCGTCGGCGCCTCGCGCAAGCGCGTGAATCAAGCGATGGTGCTGTTCAAGGAGCAGGGTCTTGTCCTGACCGACGCCGATGGACGTATCGTCATTCAAGACAAGGCGGGGTTAGCGAGGTTTTGTGATTAGTCGAGTAGTCTGGCAGTCGAATAGTCTGATAGTCTGGTAGTCTGGTAGTCGAATAGTCGAGTTGTCAATAGCCGTGGAGTCGCAAGCTCTGCGGCTGTTTTGACCATCCATCACCTGACGATCTGACCATTTGACAACCTGACCATTCGACCACCCGACCACCCGACCACTCGACCACCCGACCACCCGACCACCCGACCACTCGACCACCTGACTACTCGACTATAATCGCCTCATGACCAACTACAATTTCTTCCATCCCACCGAAATCCGCTACGGGGATTTGGACCCGCAGGGACATGTCAACAACGCAAAATACCTGACGTACTTCGAGCAGGCGCGCATCTACTACTTCATGCAACTGGGCTTGTTCAGCAAGGACCAGTCCTTTATGGAAATCGGCGTCATTATCGCCGACATCCACATCACCTATCACGCCACCACGCATTACGGCGACCCGATCAAAGTCGGCGTGAAGACCACCAAGATCGGCAACAAGTCCCTGACGGTGGAGCAGTGTGTGATGCACGCCGAGACCGGCAAGGTGATGGCAAGCGGAACGGTGGTTCTGGTCACGTTCGATTATGAGGGGTTGAAGACCATCCCTGTGCCGGATGAATGGAAGAAGAAACTTAGTGAGTTTGAAAGTTTGAACGTTTGAAGGTTGAAACGTTAAACCTTGAAACCTGTCAACCTGCAAACCGAAAGGCATCCCATGTCCCTCCCAAAAATTGACGAAAAATATTTCACCAACTTCCTCGTTGACCTGCTCAACATCCCCTCACCGACGGGGTTTGCAGAACCAGCCGTTGCCTTCGTGGAGAAAGAACTCTCCAGGTACAAGCAGTTGGAATTAAGCCGGACGCGCAAAGGCGCATTGCTCGCAAAATGGAACGTCGAGAGCAGTTTGCCGCCGGTTGCCCTCACCGCCCATGTGGATACGCTGGGAGCAGTGGTGAAGGAAATCAAAAGCAGCGGACGATTGAAACTCAGCCGAATCGGCGGCGTGCAGTGGAACACGGTCGAGACCGAAGGCGTGTGGGTTTTCACTTCCAAAGGCGAAAAGATTCGCGGCTCGATCCTCATTGACACGGCGTCGGGTCACATTTACGGCAGCAATGACACCCCGCGTAACGACGCCCACATGGAAATCCGCCTCGATGCGAGAACCACGTCCGAAAAAGAAACCCGCGCATTGGGCATCAACATCGGCGATTGCGTGGCGTTCGATCCGCGCGTGGAAGTGACGAATGGATTCATCCGCTCGCGTTTCCTCGACGATAAGGCATGCGTGGCAAATCTCGTCGCGGCGATCAAATCCATTGCCGAATCAGGTCGAAGTCCGGTGCGAAGCGCGTATTTCCTCATCAGCAACTATGAAGAGGTCGGTCACGGCGCGGCGGCGGGAATCCCCGCTGAAGTCGCGGAGTTGGTCACGGTGGATATGGCGGTCGTCGGCGAAGGTCAGGAGTCGGACGAATTTCATGCCACTTTGTGCATCAAGGACAGCGGCGGTCCGTATCACGAAGGCTTGAACAAAAAACTGCGCGCGCTTGCCGAGAAGCACAACATCCCGTACAAGACAGATGTCTATCCGTTCTACGGCTCGGATGGCGAAGCGTTCTGGCGCGCGGGCGGCGACGTGGCGATGTCGCTCATCGGTCCGGGCATTGACGCTTCGCACAACTATGAGCGCGCCCACATGGACGGGCTGAACGCCACAACGAATTGGATCATGGCGTATCTGTTGGATTAATGAAACGCTAACGTAAATTTTCGAGGGAATAAGCCATCCTTTTAGAAAGCCTTATACAGGATTCGAAAATGTCCCTTGACACCATTGAAGCAAAAATCGGCTCGCTCGCCCCGGACTTTACGCTGACCGCCACCAACGGGCGGGAAATTTCGCTGTCAGATTTCCGCGGCAAAACCAACGTGATCGTGTTCTTCATCCGCGAAACGTCCTGCTGGCAATGCCGCACCCATGTAGCGCACCTCGGCAGAATGTACGAACAATTCAAAGAAGCCGGGGCGGATGTCATCGTTATTCTGGGCGAAGGCATGGAAAAAGCCCGCAAATATGCAGATGGAATCGGTTTGCCTTTCCCCATCCTCTGCGACCCAGACCGGGTTGTGTATCACCTGTACGAGTTGGAAAAATATTTCCTGCTCTTTCAACGCACCGCCTCGCTCGTGGTGGATAAGGATGGCATCGTCCGCTATTTGAAGCGCACCACCGTTCCAAACGTCTGGCTGCAGGAAAGCCGTGAACTGCTCGGCTTTATCCTTAGTTTGGAAGAAGCCAAAATCGCTGTATGAATTTGAAAGCCTCGTGATTGCGAGGCTTTTTGTTTGCGCAAGGATGCGTCGCATTTCCACCTATTCCCTATTCCCTTTCCCCCCTGTATACTTGCTCTCATGAAACTCGACGCCGCACTTCCCCCTCGGTCACTGAACGATGTCCCTGCGATTGCAAAAGCCGCAGAAGAAATTGGTTTCGACGCGCTGTGGACTCAAGAAACCCAGCATGACCCATTCCTGCCCTGCGCTTTGATCGCCGAACACACCGCGCATCTTCATTTCGGGACGGCTGTTTCGGTTTCCTTTGCCCGCTCTCCCGCCAACCTTGCCTACACCGCCTGGGACCTGGCGGCGCAGTCCGGGGGAAGATTCATCCTCGGTCTTGGCACGCAAGTCAAGGCGCACATCGAGAGGCGTTTCGGAATGCCCTGGCCCGAATCGGTGACGGGTAAACTACGCGAGCAGATTCAAGTCATCCGCGCCTTGTGGGACTGCTGGCAAAACGGCACGAAGTTGAATTTCCGCGGCGAGTATTACAAGATCACGTTGATGTCGCCGTTCTTCAATCCCGGCGCGTTGACCTCACCCCCAGCCCCTCTCCTAAAGGAGAGGGGAGCGTACATTCCGATCTACATTGCGGGAGTCAATACTGGCTTGGCGAGGCTGGCTGGCGAGATGTGCGAAGGCTTTCACGCGCATCCGTTCAACAGCCCGCGCTACATGAACGATGTGATCCTGCCCGCCATTGAAGAAGGTTTGCAAAAAAGCGGACGAAAGCGAAGCGACATTACCGTCTCGATGACTCCCTTTGTGGCGATCACGCCCGAAGAAGAAGCCTTCGCGCGGATGCAGGTCGCGTTTTACGCCAGCACGCCCTCGTACAAATCCGTGATGGAACTGCACGGCTGGGGCGCGACCGCCGGGAAATTATCTGGTTTTGCCTCCAAAGGCGAATGGGCGGAGATGCCGATGCTCATCACCGACGAGATGCTGGCGGAATTCTGCCTGATCACCACGCAGGAAAATCTGGCAGGCGATTTGAAGAAACGCTTTGATGGCATTGCAGATAGGATTACTCTGTACACACCCTTCATCCCTGGCGAGAAGGATGAGTGGTGGAAAAATTTGGCGAAGGCGTTTGACTAACTCGTTTTACACACCGTCCCGAAGGTTTCTCAGGGGCTGCTTCAACAGGTGTAACCAGCCACTAACGTATATAAGGACTCACCCATGAACTTCAACGACTATCAGCAGCGATCCCGCGCCACGGCGCAGTACCCCGCCATCGGGCATCCCGTCATCTACCCTGCGCTCGGACTGGTCAACGAGGCGGGAGAGGTGGCGGGGAAGATCAAAAAAATTTTCAGAGACAGGTCCGGGGTCATCGGCGAGGCGGAGCGGGAGGCGCTCAAAGCCGAATTGGGCGATGTCCTCTGGTACATCGCCCAGGTCGCCACAGAACTCGACCTTCCGCTCGACGAGATCGCCGAATCCAACCTGACTAAACTTTTGGACAGGCAGGCGCGCGGTAAGATACGGGGCGATGGAGACAACCGATAACCTGGAAGGAAACCGCCTGATTTCCGGTTTTTTGGCGAAATTAGGCGGAATCATATCCCTATCGTAAGAAAATTCTAACCTTTTTCCTACGCATACTTCCCCTGCATTTGGTAGAATCCTTTACAGGTATTATCAGGAGAAAAAACATGGCTGGTATGGAAAGATTTACACAGCGGGCAAGGCGTGTGCTCAGCCTCGCGCACCAGGAAGCTGAGCGCGCCCGCCAAAACAGCATCGGAACAGAACATCTGCTCCTCGGATTAATGGATGAAGAAGGCGGTGTGGCGGGAAGGGTCCTGCGCGAACTGGGCATGACCTCCGACCGCGTCCGCGAAGTGGTGGCACGCATTTCGGGCAGCGCCGCCAACTTCGACCCCAACCGCATCGAACTCGCGCCCGAAACCCAACAAGTCCTTGAGTACGCCGTGGACGAGGCTCGCCGCCTCGGACACCACTACATCGGAACCGAACACATCCTGCTCGGTCTGGTGCGCGTCGAATCCACCGCAATGGAAGCCCTGCGCCGGCTCGGCGTGACCCCCGACCAGATTCGCCGCCAGACCCGCCGCGTTCTGAACGAATCCGCCTCACCTTCCGCGCCGACGCCTGCCGGTCCCCAGGCAAGCGGACGCGCCGCCGGAGGCAACCCCAAAACCCCCCTCGTAGACCAACTGGCAACCGACCTGACCTCCAAAGCCGAGGAAAAGAAACTCGACCCCGTCATCGGACGCCAGATGGAAATCGAGCGCGTCATTCAGATTTTGGCGCGCCGCACCAAGAACAATCCCGCGCTCATCGGCGAACCCGGCGTGGGCAAGACCGCCATCGTGGAAGGACTCGCCCAACGCATCGTGGATGGCGATGTGCCCGCCCCGCTCATGAACAAGCGGCTGCTGCAGCTCGATGTCGGCTCGCTCGTGGCTGGCACCATGTACCGCGGTCAATTCGAGGAACGCCTCAAGCGCATCATAGACGAGTTGAAGCAATCGGGCGCGATCCTCTTCATAGACGAGGTCCACATGCTCGTCGGGGCGGGAGCCGCCGGCTCTTCCGTGGACGCGGCAAACATCCTCAAACCGGCGCTGTCGCGCGGCGAACTGCAAGTCATCGGCGCAACCACACTCGACGAATACCGCAAGCACATCGAATCCGACGCCGCACTCGAACGCCGCTTCCAGCCCATTCAGGTGGATGAACCCAGCGAGGAAGAAACCATTCAAATCCTCAAGGGCATCCGCAGCGCGTACGAGGAACACCACCATCTTGTGATCTCGGATGAAGCGCTCGAAGCCGCCGCGCACTTATCCTCACGGTATGTGACCGAACGCTTCCTGCCGGATAAAGCCATTGACCTGATTGACGAATCCTCCTCGCGCGTGCGCATGTACAAGAGTCCCGCCGCGAAACACGCCAAGGACCTCTTCAGCCAGCTGCGCCAGGCGCGCCAGAACCGCGCCCTCGCCCAGGAGGAAGGCAACATCGAAGACGTGAAAGAATGGGAGGAACGCGAAGGCGACCTCGGCGCGCAGATCGAACGCCTGCGCACCGGCTGGGACCGCGCCACCAGCCCGGTCGTCTCGGCGGAGGATATTGCCGAAGTCGTCTCCATGTGGACGGGCGTGCCGCTCATGCAGCTGGCGGAAGAAGAATCGCAGCGCCTGCTCAAGATGGAAGACGAACTCCACAAAGCCATCATCGGTCAGGAGGATGCGATCATCGCCATCTCCCGCGCCGTGCGCCGCGCGCGCGCCGGTCTCAAAGACCCCAAGCGCCCCATCGGTTCGTTCATGTTCCTCGGACCGACCGGCGTCGGCAAGACCGAACTGACCAAGGCGCTTGCCAAGTTCATGTTCGGCAGTGAAGAAGCCGCCATCCAACTCGACATGTCCGAGTTCATGGAACGCCACACGGCGTCCCGCCTTGTCGGCGCGCCTCCCGGATACATCGGCTACGAAGACGCCGGTCAACTGACCGAAGCGCTGCGCCGCCGCCCGTATTCCATCGTCGTCTTCGACGAGATCGAAAAGGCGCACCCCGAAGTCCACAACATGCTCCTCCAGATCATGGAGGAAGGCCACCTGAGCGATGCAAAGGGACGCAAGGTGGACTTCCGCAACGCCATCATCGTCATGACCTCCAACATCGGCGCGGACGTCATCAAACGGCAATCCACCCTCGGGTTCGCCATGAAGCGCGACGAAGTCACCGAGGAAAAACTTTCCTACGAAGAGATGCGCAAGAAGTTGAGCGAATCGCTCAAGCGCGCCTTCCGCCCCGAGTTCATCAACCGCCTGGACGCGGTAGTCATCTTCCGCTCGCTCAACAAGGAAGACATCAAGAAGATCGTCTCCCTCGAACTGGAGAAGGTCGCCCAGCGCCTCAAAGACCATAACCTGGTGCTGACCGCCACCCCCGAGGCGTTATCCTCGCTGGCGGAGCAGGGCTACGACGCCGAGTTTGGCGCCCGCCCGCTGCGCCGCATCATCCAGCAGAAGGTGGAAGACCCGCTCTCCGACAAACTGCTCTCCGGCGAATTCGCCGACGGCGACTCGATCACGATTGACGTCAACGAAGACGGCGAGATCGTGCTCAATAAACAGCACGAACGCGAAGAAATCGCCGAACCGAGTTTATAAATATACCGACCTGGCAGTCGTGACTGCCAGGTCTTATCACCATGACCAGGCAAGAACTTCTCAAACAAGCCGATTACACCTTCCAACGCGGCAACCGCGAACTGGCAAAGAAATATTTGTCGGAATATCTCGCATCCTACCCGGATGACGAAGCCGCGTGGATGCTGATGGCGCGCATTACAGGGGAAAAGGCGCACCAGATCGCGTGCTATGAACGCGTCCTCAAAATCAACCCCGGCAACAACGAAGCCAAAATCGGTTTGGCGCGCATTCAGGCAGCCATCAACCCCACCCTCCCCCGGGCAAACGTCAACTTGTGGCAGCCGAAGAAAAGCCCGTACAGGAATGCCCTGCGCGGAGCCTTGATCACGCTTCTTGCGGTTCTGCTTTTCGGCACGACGGGGCTTGTTGTAGCGCAGAACAACCCTTCCTCGAAGATGGCGCAGTGGCTGGCGATTGTCACTCCAACCGTCCAGGCGGATACTGCGCTTGCGAATGAAATCGCCCCCCAGACCCTCGCAGAGGTCAACGAAAAGTACCCGCAATATACGGCGTTGGTGAACGCCCTGATTGGTTTTGCGGTCAATAACGCAGCGACCGGCATGGAAGGCGCCCCTGAACGTCCTGGCGACGAGATCATCATTTCGGAACAATCGGGCATGGAAGCGAAAGCCCTGCTGGAAAATTCACTGCCCCAGCCGGGGTCGTTGACCTCGCTCACGATCACCGAACAGCAGCTCACTTCCTGGCTTGCCATGGAATTGCTGGAAAGCCCCGACCTTCCTCTCAGCCAGCCGCAAGTCTATTTGCGCGACGGGAAGATCCAGGTGTGGGGCGTCGTCACCGGAAGCGGGGATTCGACCGCCGCGCTCATCGTCGGCGAACTCAAAATTGACGGCGATAAAAAGCCCTATTTCGAGATCGAGTCCATGCAAATCGGTCAGCAGGTCATCCCCGACCTCATTCTCTCGCAAATGGAGACCTGGCTCAACCAGATGCTTTTGGAAAGCATCAACGAACAGGCGCCCGGGCTGCAGGTGATGAACATCAAGGTCACCAGCGGGTTGATCACCATCTCAGGTATGAGATAATCCCTCGCAGAATAACAGAAAAAACCGCCCCGAAATCAACGAGGCGGTTTTTTTGTCCCTCCAAAATCATCCCAAATTCCCCACCAAATCCAACTCCGGCGCGATCCTGCGCATGGCTTGAATCACGTTCCCGACGTGTTCCCACAAGTCCACGCCGAATTCCTTCGCGGCGCGTTCCATTTCTTCCCGGTTGGTCCCGGCGGCGAAGGCTTTATCCTTCCACTTCTTCCTGACGGAACCGGCTTCGAGGTCGTACAGCGAACGCGATGGACGCACCAGCGCAACGGCGGTGATGAGACCTGTCACTTCGTCGCAGGCACAGATGGCTTTGCGGCGCAGGGTATCGCGCGGCAGACCGAGATGGTCGGCGTGACTCAAAATGTCCTGAATGATGTCTTCGGGCACGCCGCGTTCGCGCAACATGGGCGCGCCGTCCTGCGGGTGCTGTTCAAGGGTGGGATGAATCTCCCAATCGAAATCGTGGAGCAGTCCGATCAGCCCCCACGATTCGACATCCTCGCCGTATTTTTCGGCGTAAAAACGCATCGCGGCTTCGACGGAAAGCATGTGCCGCACAAGGCTTTCGTTCTTTACAAATTCACGCACAAGGGCAAGGGCTTCTTCACGGTTCATAAAATTCTCCAAAAGGTTTCACTACGAAGGACGGCAGTTCATGGAAATCGAAATGTTTTTCCGGCGCTCTCTGCGGTAAAGGTCACTCTATCGGTTCCGGCTCGCCCATCACAGGCAGGGGTTTGGCGATCAGCACATCCCACGCGGCTTGGAAGATGGCAAAGGTCTCGCGGAAGTTCCACCAGGCGCGCGAACGTTTGAGGAAATAACGGTTATCCGCTTCCACACCCACCGACTCGATTCCGAACCAGCTGCACAGGGTCAACGCTCTCGGCATGTGGAAATTCTGCGTGATGAGAATCGCCTCCTCCACGCCGAAGATATGTCTGGCGCGGTAACAGGTGTCGTAGGTGCGCCTGCCTGCGTAATCGAGCACGATGTCTTCATCCGGCACGCCGCGTTCGAGCGCGTACCGGCGCCCGGCTTCCGGCTCATTGTATTCGATGAAACGGTTATCGCCGCTCACCAAAATCTTGTCCACTTTTCCGGCGTGATACAAATTTACAGCCGTTTGCATCCGGTCGCTCAACACCGGACCCGCCGACCCATCCCGCAGCAGCCCCGCGCCGAAGACGATGCCCACACGGGCGGGCGGCACATCTTCAACCGTGAACGTGCGCGGAGCGGCGTACATCCACATCACGAATCCCGGCAGGAAGAAACCGATTGCGGTCAGGAGACTCAAAACGAGCGCGGCGCGCCGGGAAAATCGAACTATCTTTTTCAACATGATGGAAACGCGCGTGCAATCCCGTTATTCTATCAAACCCGTCAGATCCAGTCCCGATGCCCGCACCAGCGCGATGAACTCCGCATAGGCGGCATCGTCCACCGGCGTCACTTCGTCGAAGCCGTACACCGTTTGCATGGCGGCTTTGCCTTCGGGCGTAAGCATGAAGTCAATCAACGCGCGCTGGATCACCCGGCGCATCTCGACCGGCAGGTAGGCTGCCATCGAAATATTTTCATACGGGATGACCGGCGGGATGCGCCAGACGACAATCACCCGGTCCAGCACGTCGGGGTAATCCGCTTCGAGGATGGGGGATGTGCGGGCGTCTATGAACGTTGCGCCGAAATCGCAGATGTCATCGGCATAGACAGCCCGCACCACATTGGGCTGACCTTCGAGAAACGCCCCGCTTCGCACCCGGACCTGAGCCTGATTCAGCAGACCCAGAGGCACCACATACCCTGACGGCGATACTTCGTCGCTCCAGCAGGGTTTCTTCTCCTGGAATTGCTGCAGCGCCCGGGCTGGCTCGCCGATGTTCTCGTTCCGCGCTTCATCGAAATAGGACGTGAAATCCTTGTCGCGGTTGGCGATGATCTGCGCGCCATAGAACGTCTGTCCCTCGCGCACGCGCGCCAGCAGCGCCGTTGCGGAGTTGTTTTCGCGGGCAAGCACGAAGCCGTACGGCGAAAGGGATGCGATATGCGCGTTGCCTTTTGCAAGCGCATCCACCAGCACGGTTTCCGAGGCGGGGATGGTGGTCACGATGCGGTACCCTGTGCGGGATTCGAGGAAGGCGGCAATCGTATCGCCCGCCGAGATGACCGCCTCGCTGGGTCGCGGGGAGGGAGTCAGGGCGAGGATCAAAGGATTCTGGTCAGTGCCAGGCTGGGGCGTGGCATGAGGCGTCTGCGTGGGGGCGGGAGTCGGCTCGAGCGTGGGGGTCGCTGTGGGCGTTCCCAACGTCAACCGCACCGGAAATGAACATCCCAGCATGACGAGCAGGGAGGCAATGAGCAGGATTTTTTTCATCTTACAGGTTTGTGTGTTCGGTATCATAAATGAACTTGCTATAATACAACAAGTATCGAAAGGACGAAAATGAAAAATACATTTAACACGATTATGTCCATCCTGATTCTGGTTGTGCTGGCGGCCGGGGTCTATTTTATCGTAGAGACCGTGCGCGATGCCGCAGCGGCTGCCGCGGCGCCGATGGAGCAGGTTAACGAGGCGAATTATGCGCTTCAGACCCAGGTGGCTCAGTTGATGAATCCCACACCCACCATCATCCCGGACCCGGTCACGTACATCAACGAGATTCGGGCGCTCGCCCGCCTGGAGACGATCGAGTATAGCATTTCACAGGTGGTGTCTTCGGAGACGAATCAGGACAGTCCCATTTTTGCGTTTGCGTTCGGCAGCAAGATATTGGTGCAAATTCACGGCTCGGTGATCGCGGGTATTGACATGGAAAAACTCCAGCCCGGCGACCTGAGGTTTCAGGATAACGTGCTCTATGTGACACTGCCCCCTGCGGAGATTCTGGCGGTGACACTGGATGAAGACAAAACCGAAGTTTATACCGTTCAGGAAGGCATCTTTGTGGATGTTGACCCCAACCTGGTGCTCGATGTGCTCAGCGTGGGCGAGGATAAGATCGTCAGCGTGGCAATCGAAGACGGTATTCTGACGCAGGCGCAGGAGAACGCCGAGGCGTATTTGTACAAGTTCTTCAATGCGCTTGGTTATCAGTCGGTGATCTTCGAGTAGGGAAAAACCGGCGGGTCGAAATACACGAGGATGCCTGTAGTGCGGGATGGTTCTCGCACTATAGCGCAATTCGTATTCCAGCCACTCTATGGCGTGCAGCTGACGGGGAAAGCCACCTCCTGGATGCGTTCATTCGGCGTCAGCACGTAGAATTTCACCCAATATTCGTTCGGCGCGTTGATCTGATAGTACTCGTTGATGACCTGTGTGCCAGCCTCCTCGAAGATCAGCGTGCCCACATTGGAGGTGATGCCCGTGCTGACTTCCCACTTCCAGGTAAAGAGGGTGGGACCGTTGGTGGTAATGGACGCCTCAAAGAAGACCGTTTGCGGGAACTGGTCGCAGTTGACGACGATGCGGCTCGGCTCCACGCGCAGGCTCACGTCGGTGACGGTGACGAAAGGCAGGGGGATGACCGGCAAAGAGGCGGTTTCGCCCAACTCCTCGATCACCTCGGCGGAGACCCAACACGAGCCGCCCGGGTTGCCGGGGTCTCTTACGAGCCACCAGGTGAAGTCTTCGTTGCGCCCGATCGCGCGCAGGAGTTTTCCCCCGCCAATCTCGTTGAGAGTCTGATAAACCGTGCCGGGACCAAAACGGCAGTTGACCGCTTCCGCCGCCACCTGCATGGAAACTTCGACCGGCTCCGGGATGGACGTGTCAGTGGGTGCGGCAGTTGGAACGGGCGGACTGGTTGGGGATGCGGTGGGGAATGGCGTTGGCTGCGGCGCCGCCCCCCTGCAAGCCGTCAAGCCAAGCAGAACAAGCCCTGCCAGCAGGACGAGGCGAATCATGGTTTCCTCCTTTTCAATCAACAATAAACTTTCCGGTTCTCCATCGGCGTTGGAGAAAAAAGGCGATCCCATGGGATCGCCTTGTGTTTCTACTTTACTGTAACAGTGAACGTGACGGTTTGTTGCGGTTCTTCCGGGTCGTTCGAGGGTGGATAGTACCCAAGAGTGATTTGGGCTTCGCCCGCGCCGACGGCTTTGAAGGTCCACACATCCACGCCGCCGGAGCCGGTGGTGACGGGCTGGTCGGCGCTGTAATCCCTTGAGACGAACTCCACAACGCCTGCATCCGGTTCCTCCGCCAGTTCCCAGTGATAGCCTGTGGTCGGGTTCGCGTCGAGGACGATGGTGAATTCATCGCCCGCCGCAGCTTCGATGGGCTGGGCGGGATCGGAGACCTGCAATTCAGGTTTTTTCGCACTGCACGCTGAGAGCGCAAGCGCAATGAGCAGGGATAAAAACGGGATTTTTTTCATGGCGTTTCCTTGTTTTTTGATTCGTGAAGGCGGGACACGCACCGACATCCTTCGCTGTCCAAATCAAGTTTATCAAAAAGAGCGTGGATTCGCCCATGCAATTGCGGCGGGGTGCCCCGCCGGCTTGTCGAAACGGCTTCCATATTCAGGAAACCGCCCCATTCGCCGTCAGGTAAAATCCATGCAGGAGATTCGACCCATGTCCGCAAAAACCCCTTCCCTTGTTGCAACGATCCTGACCGTTATGACGCTTTTGGTCTTTACGGCAGCCTTGATGTTTTTCCTGCTCGCAGCATTGAACGGATATTCAGAACGGGAGGGCGGCGCGGCGTTAGCCGCCGCGCTGGTTTGCCAGAGTGCGGGGCTTGTCCTCTCGGCTGTGATTGCGTGGCGGCTGGCGCGGCTCTTCATTGAAAGGTTCAACTGGAACAGGGCGCTGGCGGTCCTTGCATCCATGATCGCCGCGAGCCTGCTCGGGTCGGGGCTGGGAGTCGTTTCCTTCTTCGCCGCGGTTTTGGTCGCCGAAGGGATGCGGTAGGATCGCCGGCATCAGGCGGGAACGATATTGCGATTCATTTTCATATCAGCGGTTTTGGCTGCGAATTCCAAAGGGATATAATTTAACTCAAGTTGCCACCTTCCAATAGATTTTCTAGGTTCCCCGCCCAAAGCCCTCACCCCGCCCTCTCCCATCGGGAGAGGGGGAAGTCATCCCAGAAGATATAACCTTGTTTGGGGTGAGGGAAGCCTCTTGAAACCAAGGCAGCAACTCGGGTTAATTTTTAGCGTGATATGGAACCTCGAATCGTCGGCGCGTGGAGACTGATCTCCTTTGAATTTCGCAGGGAGGATGGCAGCGTTACCCATCCGTTTGGAAGGGAGGCGCGCGGCTCGTTCATCTACACGGAATCGGGGCGTTTCTCCGTGCAGTTGATGCGGGTGGACCGTCCGCGCTTTGCCGTTTCGGACCAGATGCGGGGAACGCCCGAAGAGATGGAAGCCAGTTACAAAGGCTCGATCTCCTACTTCGGCTGGTATGAAGTTGATACTGAAAACGGCGTCATCATCCATCACGTGGAAGGCTCGATCTTCCCGAACATGGAAGGGTCGGAACAGAGACGTTTCTTTGAATTGATGGGGGACCGCCTGCAACTGCGGACGCCGACATTTAAGATGGGCGGCGAGATCGTGCACGGCATTTTGCTTTGGGAACGCATTTCATGACGAGCGATGAGGTCAAATCGGCTGGAGCACGCCAGATTGGAGAACCTGGCGCCGTCCGCCTGCGAAAACGGTACAATAGGGGAAGGAGTAAATCAGTTTGCCGGTATCTCCTCCAAACACCACATACAGCGCACTGCTTTTGGTGGCCGGGGCGGTTTGTCTGTTCGTCGCTATCGTTGTCTTTCAAATGCGGCGGAACGCGGCTGGCTCCCCGCCGTTGATCGGTTTCCTGCTCGCGCTTGCCTGGTGGGACATGACCTACGCAATGTTTTGGGCGCATGTCCCGGCGCCCAGCAGTTTTTTCTGGCTCGATATTACCTATATCGGCGTCGCCGCCGCTCCGGCGGCGGCGTTTATTTTCTCCCTGCAAATCACCTACCGCGCCCATTGGTTGAAAAGCCCGCTGCTTGCGCTGGTGTATCTCGAACCGATTCTTGTCCTCATCCTTCTTTTCACGGACGCCCGGCATGGGCTCTTCTTCGGCGGCAGGCGGATGGAAAACAGCGCGTTCATTCAGGACGGGGGACCTGTGTTCTGGTTCAATGTGGTGTTTTCCTACTCTCTGATATTGCTTGCAACGGTCCTGCTGCTTCGTTCGTTCCTCCGCTCCTCCGACCTCTATCGAAAACAACTCGGCACGATCCTGCTTGGGCTTTCGATCACCTGGTTGAACAGCATCATCTTCGTCGCCGGCGTCAACCCGCTGCCAGGAGCGGATAACACCCCCTTTTCGTTTACCATCGCCGGGGTTGCATTTGCCTACAGTTTGTTCCGCTTTCACCTGCTGGACATTGTCCCGGTTGCGCGAGACATCCTGATCGAGACAATGTCGGAAGGGGTGCTGGTCATGGACGTTCAAAACCGCCTCGTGGATATCAACCCCGCGGCAAGGCGCATGCTGAACCTCCCCAATGCCGCGCTGGGCAAATCGGTTGAGCAGGTCTTTGCGCACTGGAAGCGCAGCGACAGAGAGGCATTGATCCAGATCAGTTCGGCTGCCGAATTTGAACTGGCGGGGAAAACCCATGTGGAAGTGCAGGTCACGCCGATCCTGAACGCAAAAGGCGGTTCGATTGGGCGGCTGGTTGTTCTGCATGACATCACAAAACTGAAGCAGATCCAGAAGGATCTGCTGGTGCTTGCCAGCCGCGATTCGCTCACCGGGGCGCTCAACCGCGGACATTTCATGGAACTGGCAGGGCGGGAGATTCAGCGCGCGAAACGCTACAAACGGAAACTCACCCTGGTGATGATGGACCTGGATTACTTCAAAAAAGTGAACGATACCTACGGCCATCAGAGCGGCGACCAGGTGTTGATTGCGCTGGCAAACACGTGCAGGCAGGTCACAAGGCAGATGGATATTTTTGCCCGGTTGGGGGGCGAAGAATTTGCCCTGCTTTTGCCCGAAACCAGCCAGCGAAACGCATTCCGAAGCGCAGAGCGAATTCGCAGTCTGCTCGAAGGCACGAGCATTGTATTCAACTCCCGCGCGTTCACCGTGACGATCAGCATGGGCGTGACCGAATTCGGCAGGCAGAGGAACGATACACTGGAAAAGATGCTGCACCGGGCAGACCGGGCGTTGTACCGGGCAAAAGAGGAGGGACGCAACCGGGTTATCCCCTGGAAACCGGAAATGGGGTGATACACGAATTCAAATCCCACTTGAAAAATTAGAAAATATGTTCTATAATTCGGCTCGTTGAGCAATTCCCCTGTTACGTCAAAGGAGAAAACACCATGAGCACTCTCGATCAAGCCGTTCAGACCAAATTGGAATCCATTCAAGCCCAGTTGGGAATGTCTCTTGCCGATGTGGCGGAGCTTGTCAAACGCACAGGGCTGACCCGCCAGGGCGATATTCGCTGGATGCTGGAGCGGGAATACGGCATCCAACACGGGGACGCCAAGATGCTCGTTTCCGTGTTGTTTGAGTCTCACCAGCAGGTCGCAGTCTGAACCGCAGCGCGCAATGATCTTTCGATCCCACCGCCCTGCGTTTCCTTTGAGCGGTTTCATCGAAGCCTTTTTCTATTTCGAGGGATTAAGCCCGGCGCATTCTCTCGAACGTTTTCTGCCGGATGGAAACACCGAACTGCTCATTGACCTTACGGATGCGCCCCAGCACATTCACGACAACGTTACGCTGAAAGCGATTCAAACCTGCCGGCGCGCGTGGGTCAGCGGCGTGCGGACGCGCCCCATCACCATCCCTTCGGGCAGGGGCAGCCGCATGATGGTGGCGGCGTTCAAAAAAGGAACGGCGCATCCCTTCTACCCCTTTCCCATGAGCGAGTTGACGGATTCAGTGGTGATGGCGGACCTCGTTTTCGGGAACAGCATCCTCGATTTGCGCGAACAACTGCTCGCGGCAAAAACCGTCGGCGAGATGTTCTGCCGGGTTGAAATGTTCCTGCTCGGGCGGGGAAAGAGGCGTCTTCACTCCGAAGAATCCTCTCGCTGCGTGGAGTATTCCGTCGCGCGCATCCTCCATCAGCCCACGATGGTCAACCTGCAAGACCTTTCGGACCAGATCGGGTATTCGCAAAAACATTTCATCGAACTTTTCAAGAAACAGGTCGGCGTGACGCCCAAACAATATTTGCGAATCACCCGCTTTCAAAAGGCGATTCAGGAAATGGAGAACGCTTCCTCC
Source organism: Chloroflexota bacterium (assembly GCA_024434165.1). Taxonomy (GTDB): domain Bacteria; phylum Chloroflexota; class Anaerolineae; order Anaerolineales; family Villigracilaceae; genus Villigracilis. The sequence continues at coordinate 79,237 of QMIW01000005.1, forward strand.
TTCGATTGGAGCGGGCTCGCCCGCGAAAGCGGATTCTACGACCAGGCGCATTTCATCCACGACTTCAAGGATTTTTCGGGATTCACGCCCGGCGAGTACGTCAAACGAAAAGGGGATACGCTGAATTATGTGCCTGTGCTGTAGGTAAATTTTTTCCAATACGATTGCGTTTCCCTCCGCTAGGATTATGGTCAAACCATTATCCAAAGGAGATAAGACATGGAAAACCTGTACATCAACCACTTCGCCGTTTTCGTTTGCGCGCTTGCCAACCTGGCGCTGGGAGCCTTGTGGTATTCGCCGTTTTTGTTCTACAGGGCGTGGCAAAGTGAAACCGGGCTGACCGATGAGCAGCTTGCCAGACAGAGCCCCGCCAAAACCTATGGGCTGGCATTTCTGTTTTCACTGATCATGTCCTACAACCTGGCGTTCTTCCTCGGCGACTCGGCGACCGATGCGGCTTGGGGCGCAGCCGCCGGGTTCCTCGCCGGTTTCGGCTGGGCGGCGCTGATCTTTGCGGTCATCGCTTTATTCGAGCAGCGTTCATGGAGGTACATTCTCATCAACGGCGGTTTCATCACCGTGTACTTTACGCTGATCGGCTTGATCCTCGGCATCTGGCGATAGGAGGCGGCGGAATGAGCAGCATTGATAAAGCCGTCCAGACTCAACTGGAGAACATTCAAAAGAAAACGGGCATGTCGCTTGCCCAGTTGACCGCATTCATCAAAAAGAGCGGGCTCTCCAAACACGGCGAGATGCGCGAGATGCTGAAACAGAAACTTGGGCTGGGTCACGGCGACGCGAACACGCTCACCCATTACGTCCTGAAATCGGACGGTGCGCGCGCCGCCGAAGGCAAACCGCTGGATGCGGTGCTGGATGAAATCTACAGCGGCGCAAAGGCGGGTTTCCGCCCCATCCATGAGAAGTTGATGAAGGAGATTCAAAAATTTGGAGAATTCGAGATCGCGCCAAAGAAGGGTTACGTCAGCCTGCGCAGAAAAAAGCAGTTCGTGATGATCGGTCCCAAGACCAACACCCGCTTTGAAGTGGGCATCAACGCCAGGGATTTGAAGAAAAGTCCGCGCCTGCTCGAACAGCCGAAAGGCAGCATGTGCAATTACATCGTTGCGCTCGCCAATGAAAAGGACGTGGATGCCGAGCTGGTCGCATGGATAAAACATGCTTATGAAGGAGCAGGATAAATGCCTCCCCGACCCCGTCATCCCATGCCGGATTTCATCCGCGATGCGTTGAATGCGCGCCCGTCTATTTTTTCGTATTGACTCGAATTCTCATAGAAACCCAGTCTCCACGCGGGGGTTGTAACACCTTGAAAGTGGAAACCGACAGCCGCAACAACTTCGGGGCGGCTGTCGGCTTGTTTAACGGGACTCAAGCCCCAGGTCAAAAAAGAGGCGGCGAGTTTCGCCATCAAATCACGGAGGAGAAGGTCATGTCAAAGAAGGTCATCATTCTCGGCGGCGGAGTGGCGGGCTTGAGCGCAGCGCACGAACTGGCGGAACGCGGTTTTCAGGTGACGGTGTATGAAAAGAAGTCCATCCCCGGCGGCAAGGCGCGCAGCGTGCCCGTGCCGAAGACGGGCAAGGGCGGCAAACCCGACCTGCCCGGCGAACACGGCTTTCGTTTTTTCCCAAGTTTTTACCGCCATGTGACCGACACCATGCGGCGCATCCCGTATAAAAACAACCCGCAGGGCGTGTTCGATAACCTGACGAACACCACGCGCATCGCCATCACCCAGTTCGGAAAACAGGAAGTGCTGATGCTGGCGCAGTTCCCGCGCTCGTTCGAGGAGTTGATCGTGCTGCTCAAAAGCGCGATTGACCTCGAAAAATACGTGGGGCTGACCGCTGGGGACATCGAGTTCTTTGGCGGAAAACTCTGGCGCTACCTCACCACCTGCCAGGACCGCCGCATGGACGACCTGGAGAAGATCGGCTGGTGGGAATACTCCGATGCGGGCAGCCGCTCCGAAGCCTATCAAAAATTCCTGGCGCAGGGACTCACCCGCTCGCTCGTGGCTGCAAACGCGCACGTGGCAAACGCCAAAGTGGAGGGCGACGTGGGCATCCAACTCATCCTCGGTTTGGCGGAGCCTGGCGTGAACGCCGACCGTGTGCTGAACGGTCCCACCAACGACGTGTGGATCAACCCCTGGCTGGATTATCTGCGCAGCAAGGGCGTGAGTTACAACCTCGAAACCCACATTGACACCATCGAATGCGACGGCAAAACCATCACGGGCGTGGTGTTGAAAAAAGGCGGCAGGAAGTTCCGCGATACTGCCGATTACTATGTGCTGGCGGTTCCCGTCGAGCAGGCGGCGCGCCTCTTTTCGGAAAAGAAACATGCCAGCATCCTGAAAGCGGATTCCACCTTGCAGGGCGTGGTGGAACTCGGCAGCCACGTGGCGTGGATGAACGGTATCCAGTTCTACCTGAAGCGGGATGTGCCGATGATTCACGGGCACATGATTCACATTGACACGCCCTGGGCGCTCACGACCATTTCGCAGGCGCAGTTCTGGAAGAATTTCGACTGGCGCGAGACGGGCGACGGCGAAGTGCGGGGCATCATTTCGATTGACATTTCGGAGTGGGGCAGCGAATGGGACGGCAAAGTGGTCGGCAGGGGCATTCTGTATCACAAGGTGGCGCGCGACTGCACCCGCGAGCAGATCAAAAAGGAAGTGTGGGCGCAGTTGAAGAAAAGCGTGAATCCGTCCGACCCCAAAAAGGAACCCGTTCTAAAAGACGAGGATGTGCTGCACATCTTCATTGACCCCGACATCAAGAACGATGTGAATCGCAGAACGCCTGCGCGCTACAAAGACGCCGAGCCGCTGTATATTGACGTGGTGGATTCCTGGCACCTGCGCCCGGATGCGTACACGCGCATTCCCAACTTTTTCCTCGCGGCGGATTACGTCCGCACCAATACCCAACTCGCCACCATGGAAGGCGCGAACGAAGCCGCGCGCCGCGCCGTCAACAGCATTCTTTCCGCTTCGGGCAGCAAGGCGCCGCTTTGCAAAATATGGCCGCTGCACGAGCCGCTCATCTTTTCGATCTGGCGCTGGTACGACAAACGGCGTTACGACCGCGGCGAACCCTGGAAGCACGAGTTCCCCTGGTTTGTGGATGCGGCGCAGTGGCTGCTGGTGCACGCCTATCAAATCTGGCACAACATGACAGGCAGGCAGCGGAAGCCAAAATAGAACGGGCTCTTCCGTAATTAACGGGAAAGAGCCCAACCACGAAGGGCACCAAGTACACAAAGGGGAAAAGACGTGCATTTACAATTGGTTTTCCTGTTAAAAACAGTAGAACCATAAAACGCAAGGGCGACCCGTACAGCGAAAGTGGGTCGCCCTGATTTTTATGCCGCGCAAAGCAGGTTATGAAAGCAGCGTCTTCACCTGCTCCGCTTCATGCCGGATGTGGAGCCTGTTCAGCATTTCGAGCGAGCGGTTCAACGCCCCGGCTTTTTCCTCCCCGCTCAACACGTGTTTGCCAAGATACAAAAGCGCGCGCGCCTGTTCGTAGGGCATATTCAGGCGTTCGGCTTCCTTCAATGATTCCTCCCAATACAGGCGGGCTTTTTCGGGTTTGCCGTCCAGCCAGTGAAACCAGCCCTGGAACAGTTTCAAGCGCGGCTGACCCAGCGGGAAAACGCCTGCAAATTTCGCCATTGCCTTGCAGGCTTTTTTCGCGGCGGCGCGATGCCTGCTCCCTTCTTTTTCCCACGCGCCGAGGAAGACTTCCGCCACGCCGGCATACCCTTCGATGGCGTAGGGCGCCGTCGGGTTGCCGAGAGTCTTTTTGGCGGTGGCAGCCGCCAGGTCCAGGGCGCGAAGCGGATCGTCGTTCCGCCAGTATGCCAGCGCCAGCGCACCTGAAGCGCGGATGTCGCTCGCCTGGTCAATGTTCTGTTCCAGCAGTTTCAACGATTTTTCATATCCATCAATGGCTTCATGGAGCGTGCCAGGCCTGGACTGACGCAGAAGCACTTCGGCGCGTAATGTGTGCGACCAGACCTGCGGGATGACATCCTTACGGCGCGTGGCGCGTTCCAGCACTTCGGCGGCGGTTTCCATGCCGTACCTGAACTCGCCCTGATGGAAAAGCACGATGGAAAGAATGCTCTTGCTTTCGTCGTAGTGACGCATGTCGCCGATGCGGGCGTCAATTTCGATGGCTTCGTGCAGGCTCTTCGCGGCATCCGCCCACAACGCCGCGCCGAGTTCGTAAACGGCGCAGCCCGCCAGCGAGTAGGAAAGCGAGGGCAGGTCGCCCACGTCGCGCCCCATGGCGTGCGCGCGGTCGCGGTAGGCAATTGCCCAATGGTGGCGCGGCAGGACGCCGGAGGCGATGCACATGTTGGTGTAACCGCGCACAAGAATGGGGGATTTCAATCCCGCCTGTTCGGCGAGGTTGCTTCCCATCACGTTGCCGAAAATGAGTGGAATGGGATTATTCATCTGGTAATAGATATGCCCCAGCCGCACAAAGGCGATGGCGCCTTCCAGCAGCCTTGCCTGCTCGGTGTTGTCGAGATAACCGGGAAGCGGCGCGTCGGCGATGGGCTTGGATTTGATGCGGAAGCGCACCTGTTTGAGCGTCTCCGAGAGCAGGGCGGCAATCAATCCAAATCCCTTTTCCGGGGTCTTCCAGCCCATGAGGTGAATGGCTTGCTTGAGATGATCGAGGCTTTTGGGAAGTTCGCCCAAGCCGTAATATGCCTCCGCCAGTTGACGTTCCCAATGCGCGCGCTGCAAGGCTGTGGTTTTCACTTCGCCGTTCTTTGCGAGCCGCAGCGCCTCTTCAAAGAACTCGATGGCTTCGCGGTTGGCAAAGTTGAGCATCGCCTGTTCGCCCGCCTTTTCGAGATATTCCAATGCCTTGCGTTGATTCTTTGCATTCCCCCAGTGATAGGCAAGCACACCGTAATACGGCGAGAGGTCATCCGCAAACGTGCGTTCGTACCAGTTCGCCACCGCCTGGTGGAACGCCTGCCGCTGAGAGAAGGTCATCAGGTTGTATGCCACTTCCTGCGTGATGACGTGCTTGAAGAGATAGGTCAGGTCGGGGTGTTCGCTGTTGAGCGGCGTGAAATCCAGCCGCCGCAGATAATCGAAATAACTTCCGATCTGCGGTTTGTCCGAATCCAGCGGATAAATCTCATAGACGGCGCGCAGGGAAAAGATACGCCCGACCACACTGGCGGCTTTGAGCGCCAGTTGGTGCGAGGGCGGCAGGCGGTCAATGCGGGAGCGGATCACGCCCTGCACGGTGTCGGGAAAACTCAAGGCGCGCAGGTCAACCCTGGATGCGACGCGGCATTCCCCATTTTCCACGCGGACGATGCCGCTCTCATGCAGCGAGGACGCCAGTTCCTCGCTGAAGAAGGGATGTCCCTCCGCCTTGCTCAAAACCAGTTCCATCACCTGCTCGGGCAGGCGGTTCACCTTCAACCGCTGGCAGACCAACCGTTCGATATCCGCCTGGCTCATGAGGTCGAGCCGGACGTGGCGCGTTTGGGGAAGACCGAGGATGACCCTCAACGGTTCCGGCGTTTCCTCGCGGAGGCGGCGCGTCGTGACGACGATCATGAGGTTTGCCAGACTGCGGGCTGCCTCCACGCTGAGGGCAAGCGAGGACGAATCGAACCAGTGCGCGTCCTCCAGCACCAGCAGTTTGGGCGTATTGCCGATGAATATTGTGAGGATGGAGATCAGCAGCGCGCTCGTGTTTTCGGCGCGCACCTGCCCGGTCATCTGCCCGGTCAGGGAATTGTCCTGGGTATCGAAACTCAGGACGGGCGCAAGCAGAGGCGCACGGTCCAGCAGGGAGGCGTCGCGCGCTCGAATCCATTCCAGCGCTTTTTCGCGGCGGCGCTCGCTGTCATCCGCCACATCCAGTCCAAAAATGGTCTCGAACACCGGGCGCCAGGCATGGTACGGCGTGGACTGCTCGATGGCATATCCTGCGCCGATCAGAATTGGAATGCCCTGTTCCTGCGCGTGGAAAGCCAGGTCGCTGATGAGGCGCGATTTCCCGATGCCCGCCTCCCCTTCGATCACCGCCACGCGGCTGGCGTTCGCATCCATTTGCCGCAGCATCTCCCGCAAAAGCGCGCGTTCGTTCTCCCGCCCGACGATGTTCGACGCCGATAAAAGTTTATCCGCGCGGCGGATGTTCCCCGCATCGGCGAGACCGAAAATCATCACGGGCTTCGAAAGCCCCTTGATGCCGACCTCGCCCGCCGGGGTCCATTGGTACATTTCTCTCGTCGCATCCGCGATGCGCTGGGTGACGAGCATCGTGCCGGGCGCGGAAATCTGCATCAGGCGCGCGGCAACGTTCACTTCATTGCCGATCGCCGAAAAGATGCGCCATTCCTCGTTGCCCACCGGACCCGACCAGATCGTCCCACGGCTGATGCCCACCTGGATGTTCTTGATGTAACCCAATTCGGAGGGAATATCCAGCAGGGAATTCGCCAGTCCCACTGCGCGCGCGGCGTCGTCCTCGTGCGCGTACGGCGCGCCGACAGCGATGTAGAAATAACTGCCTTTGTCGCCGGTGGTGATGTCAATCAGCGTGCCGCCGTAACGCTCCGCGTTTTTTTGTACGAGCCGGATGAGCGCATCCAGTTTCTCCCCCGCCTGCGGGTCATGGTCGTAATCAATGCCGTCGAAATGCGTGAACATCGAGACCGCAGGGCGCAGCTGCGCCATGAAGCCCTCCTGTCCGCTGATGATATGCTCGAAAATGAACGGGTGGAGCCATGGTCTGGCTTGCTTTCTGTCTGGCGCGGGCGCGGCGCCCCAGGGCACGGGGTCGCTCAGGCGATTCAACCTGCCAACCACAAAAACGGATGAACCATCGCCGAGCGGTCTTTGTTCCTGGATCACCGCCTCCCCTTCCAGCGCCCTGGCGGTCTTCCCGGTCATGACGATCTCCCCCCGGTTGGCGAGGTTCTCTGCCGCATCCACCTGGTCGAGCAGGGAACCAGCCAGCGCCTCGAACACGCGAATCTCCGGGTCGCCTGCCAAAAACCGGCGCGCCAAGCCGCAAGCCACCGCCGAGCGAATCGCCAGTTGGACCGTTTCCCCATTCGGCAGGACGACGGCGGAATTTCCATCCATGGAATACTGCATGGAGAAGGCGGCGCTCACCGCGCGGCGCGAAGCGGTCTTTTCATCCCCGCCGAACCACGAGATCAGCGCATCTCCCCCGCTCTGCACCACACTGCCGTGATAACGATGCACCTTGTCAATCAGGATGCCGTAAAGCCTGTTCAAGTGGCGTCCCAGTTCTTCCGCACCCCTCTGGAATCCAAGCGCTGTCGTCAGCGTTTCCGTCAGCCGCGTGAACCCTGATATATCCGTGATTAACACCGCCCCAGAAGACAACTCCGGCAATGCCTGCCCGCCGACGAGCGCATGGCGGCGGTCCACCGGTATGTAAGTGCCAAATGCATCCATGGATGCCTCTCCGTACCAATTCCGCCAATTTCGGCAAAATTTGGTTTTGTTTATTTTATCCCAATATGGCTTCCCCTTGCGTTGGTATTCTATGGCAAAATAGCCCCATGAATCGAACCGAAATCATCGAGAAAACAGCCGACCATGTCCGAAGAGAATTTGCCGGCGAGTCCTCCGGGCACGATTGGTGGCACATCCATCGCGTCTGGAAGAGCGCCCTCGCCATCTGCAAAATCGAAAAAGCGGATGCCTTCATCGTCCAGCTTGCCGCGCTTCTGCACGACCTCGACGACTGGAAGTTCAACCAGCATGGGGATGAGACCCCGCTTCGCGCCCGTGCCTGGCTGGATTCGTGCTCCGTGGAGCCTGCCGTCGCCGACAGCGTGTGCGGGATCATCACGAACATTTCCTACAAGGGCGCAGGCGTGGAAAACAAAATGAAAACGCTCGAAGGCATGATCGTGCAGGATGCCGACCGTCTCGACGCCATTGGCGCGATCGGCATCGGGCGCGCCTTCGCCTACGGCGGGTACGCCAACCGCCCGCTGTATGACCCCGATTCGCCGCCGAAAATGCACGCCAGTTTCGAGGAATATAAAAACAGCAAAAGCGCCACCATCAATCACTTTTACGAAAAGTTATTGCTGCTAAAAGACCGCATGAACACAGAGACGGCAAAACGCATCGCCGAAAAACGCCATGCGGTGATGGTGAAGTTTTTGGATCAATTTATGCTGGAATGGGAAGGCGCGGATATTTCGGGCGAGATGGAGAATGAATGAAAAGAACCAAGCGCACACAAATCTGGCTCAGCCTTTTTCTGGCGGGGTTCATGCTGGCGGGCTGCGCCGCCGGGATCACACCCACCGACGCGCCGCTGAATCCAAAACCCGGCGCGCCCGGCTTGGGCGATTCGCTCTACCCGAATTTCGGCAACGGCGGCTACGACGTTCGGTCCTATCTCCTGGACATCACCGTCAAGGATGTGGCTTCCAGCGAACTGGAAGCCGTCACCACCATCGAAGCCGCTGCCATACAAGACCTGAGCGCTTTCAACCTGGACTTTGCCGGGTTCGAGATCACCAGCCTCACGGTCAATGACGAGGCGGCGGAATTCAAACGGGACGGGCAGGAACTGACGGTCATCCCTCTGAATCCGCTGGCAAAGGATTCGATCTTCACCGTCGAAGTGGAATATCGGGGAAGCCCCACGCCGATGCAATCGCAGGCTTTGCCCTTCCCCACCGGCTGGATCGCCTACGACGGCGGCATCTTCGTCCTGAGCGAGCCGGATGGTTCGGCAAGTTTTTACCCCGTTAACGACCACCCATTGGACAAGGCAGCCTATACGTTCATCGTCACCGTTCCGAAGCCGTACGAAGTTGCCGCCAACGGCGTGCTGACCGAAACGACCTCAGATGGGGTTTCGTCCACGTATCGTTTCGAACTACGCGACCCAATGGCAAGCTACCTTGCCACCATCAACATCAACGACTTCGATATGGAGACGATGGAATCCGAAGGCGGCGTTCCCATCCGCAATTATTATGCCGCCAGCCTGCCCCATTCCATCCGCAAGCCGTTCGCGCGCCAGGGCGAGATGATTGATTATTTCAGCGAACTGTTCGGACCCTATCCGTTTGAAGTGTACGGCTCGCTCGTCATGGATACCTATTTCGGCGCGGCGCTCGAAAACCAGACCATGTCCATTTACGGCGTGGATATGATTGACACAAACGATGTGGAAGGCACGGAACACGTCGTCGCCCATGAACTCGTCCATCAATGGTTCGGCGACAGCGTCAGCGTGGCGGATTGGAGCGACATCTGGCTCAACGAAGGTTTTGCCACCTACGGCGAAGGGCTGTGGGTGGAATACCTTGAAGGGCGCAGCGGGTTGAACGAATGGGCGGCAGCGATCTACAGCGAGGTCCGCCAGTATCCCGAATTTTACCCGCCGCCGGGAAACCCCGCACCCAACGACCTGTTCAACGGCGGGGTCTATCTGCGCGGCGGACTCACGCTTCATGCCCTGCGGCTCGAAGTGGGAGACGAGGTCTTCTTCGAGATTCTCCGCACCTACTACGACCGTCACAAAGGCGGCAACGCCTCCAGCGGGGATTTCATCCAAACGGCGCAGGAAATCAGCGGAAGGGATTTGGGCGGTTTCTTCGATGCCTGGTTGTACGATGAAACGCTCCCGCCGCTGCCCGGTCAGTGACGAGTCTGGATAGGGTGGAGAGTCTCCTCCATCCCGCCCAATCGCTTACTTAGCCTTTATCCGAAATAAGAAAATCACCCATGAAGCGCACAAACGCGAATCATGTGCCCTTTGCGGTTCCCGTTAGGAACAGCAGCGCCCATATTTTCTACACCACGCTCTCCGCCACCGTCCGCCCGTAACCGATCAGCGCTTTGACCATCTCCTGGGTGCGTCCCTCCGCATAAACGCGCAGGACAGGTTCCGTGCCGGACGGGCGCACCAGCAGCCACGAGTCATCCGCCATAATGTACTTCACGCCGTCGCGCTGGCTGATCTCGGCAACCTTCTCGCCGCCGATCTCCGCCGGGGCTTTTTTGGTGAGGAACTCCGTCATCTCGGCTTTGGCAACGGGACGGCTGAGCCGCAGGTCCACGCGCTCGTACAAGGCAGGTCCGACATCCGCGAGCAGGGCATCCACCATTTCACCGAGCGACCTGCCGGACTCGGCGAGCATTTCCACCAGCAGCAGCCCCATAATGGGACCGTCGCCTTCAGGGATGTGCCCCTTGAACGAAATGCCGCCGGACTCCTCGCCGCCGATCAACACGTCTTCGCTGAGCATGTAATCCGCGATGTGGTTGAAGCCGACGGGCGTTTCATACAGTTTCAAACCGTAACGCCTGGCGAGGCGGTCAATCATGCGCGTGGTCGAAACTGTGCGCACCACGGCGCCGCTCATGCCGCGCTTCTCGACCAGGTATTTCAACGAGAGCGCCATGATCTTGTGCGGGTCCACGAAGTTGCCGCGTTCGTCCATCGCGCCGATGCGGTCGGCATCGCCGTCTGTCACTACGCCGAAGTTCCCCAAGCCGGAACTGACCGCGCTGGATAACGCGCCGAGGTATTTGGCAATCGGTTCGGGATGCACGCCGCCGAAGCCGGGATTCATCTCGCCTCGAATCTCATGGACCTCGCAGCCCGTGCCCTGCAAAAAGGCTTTGATCACGCCTCTGCCGGACCCATACATGGCGTCTGCCACGAAGCGCTGGGGATTCTCGGCGATGATGTCTGTGTTGATGAGTTTGCGCAGGTGCTCGAAGTAAGCGGGCAGCGGGTTGAACTTCTGGATCAGACCCGCCTCGCGCGCCTTCTGGAAATCCATCAGGTTCGGTCCGCGCGCCTGCTCTTCGTTGTCGTTGATATAGACTTCCACGCGGCGGCATTGTTCGGGAAGCGCCGAGCCGCCGAACGCGCCTTTCAACTTCACGCCGTTGTAGCGCGGCGCATTGTGCGAGGCGGTGATCATCACCCCGGCAATGGCGTTGTTGTTCCTGACGGCATACGAGATGGCGGGCGTGGGCGAATCGGATTGCGCCAGCAGGACGGTGAAGCCGTTTGCGGCGAGCACGCGCGCCACCTCCCCGGCGAAACGGTCGGAGAGAAAACGGGTGTCGAAACCGATGACGATCTTTTTGGGGTCCACGCTTTCGGATTTTTCCCAATGCTCCGAAGCGACCGCATCTGCAATGGCTTGCGAGACCATGCGCAGGTTGCTGAAGGTGAAACTATCCGAGATGACGGCGCGCCAGCCGTCGGTACCGAAATGAATGGGCATGGATGGATATTCCTCTTTCGAATGGGTTTGTCCTGTTTCAAGACACGAAATTTGGAGCCAGGAATTTGTTTCCTGACTCCAAATCACAAACGGGCGATTTTATGGGGTGGGGGTGACTGTGGGAGTGGCTGTGGCTTCGAAGTTCGGCGCAGGCGTGGCGTAGGCGATCACCGATTCCAACAGCCAGCCTTCGATCTGCCGTCCGTTGAGCGTGACGTAGACCTTGACCCACGTTACGCCGTTCGCGTCCTCCGCGAACTCGGAGTAGGTCTCCACGATTGTGCCGTTGAGCAGGGTCATCACGTACGTCCCGCCGGGGGCGTCGCGCAGGTTCGCGCCGCCGCCTTCGTTGGCGGATATCCTGCCATAGGTGGGAGTCGGCTGGATGGTGAGCGTGACCGTGGGTGTGTCGGTGGGCGGCAGGGTGACATCGAGCGTCAACGGGACGGGGCTTGCCGTGCCCGGTGTCGTTGTTGGGGTGCGGCGGACGGTTGTGCTGGTGGGGCGCACGCTCGGAGTGGCGGTCAGGGTTTGGGTTGGGCTGGGCAGCTCCAACGTCGAAGAGGGAAGCGCGGCAGGCTGTGTGAGGGGAGTCGGCGGCGCGGGCGTCGTCGCCACAGACGGGGAGCCGGATCCCATCAAGACGATCAGGACTCCGCCGAATAAAACGAACGTGATTCCGCTGAGAACGACCCCGCCGAAGGACGGTTTCAGGCGCAGAAGGAAAAACGTCGCCAGGCCGATCATGCCAGCCAGCGCAAAGTGGGCGACGAAGACGAGCAGTCCCTGAAGCCAGACATCCTGCAAGCCGGCGCTGATGCCGAAGCCGACCGCGTTGATTGGCAGGAAGAATAGATACGCCACGACGACGCTGGGAAGGAACGGTTTTTCTTCCGAACGCGCGAAGGACGCAACCAGCGTAATGGCGCCGATGGCGAGCACCAGCAGGGCGGGAAGCCAGATGCGCGAATGAATGTACACGTTATCGCGCGCCATCTCCGGCAGGATGTTCGCGGCAAAGCCGGTGATCAACCCGCCGAGGAAAACAAGCGCCGCGCTGATGAGCAGCGCCATGACGGTTTCAAAAAGAAAACGTATCGAACCGGTGAGGATGGCGAGCAAAAATCCCACCCAGGGCGTCATCAGGGGCGCGACGAGGATGCCGAGCAAAAGCACGGCTTGCGAATTCAACAAAAAGCCAAGCCCGAGGATCGCGCCGCAGACCAGCGAAAAGACGAACAGTTCGATGGATGGGTATGCGCGGCGCGCCAGCGAGGCGATCAATGCAGCCTGCCCTTCGGCATCGGTGGGGATGGACGAACGGCGCGTCATACGCCTGCGGCGGAGGCGCTGCGTTGAGGAAGTTTCCTCTCGCGGAGGGCGCGGCGGCTCGTTCGGAACAATCGGCTCGTCGGAGGATGACATGCGTCAATTATACAGGGGATGAGTGAATAGGGGGTAGGAAAGACGGGACGTTTCGATCTACAATTTGGGCTCTTCCGTTTCTGGCGGGAAAACCCTTACCACGAAGGGTCACAAAGGCACACAGGAGAAATTTCCATTGCTTCGGAATGTCAAAAAAGAAGGGGTGGCGATTTGAAACATAATACACAACTCGTCAGACAAACTATCAAAACTGATATACGCCTTTAATTCTTTCTTATCCGCCGACCTGCTATAATATCCGTGCCACTACACCTGGCAGACGATGCCTGACACGCGAAACTCTGCGCGTGACTCCCCGGAAAGGCAGGTACACTATCATGGTCATTTCCAACTTTTTCCCCCTCCACCCTTAAAACCCAAGCCGCGTTTGTGTGTCCGCGCGTACCCCTTTCTAATTTCCATGATTTCACACGCCACTTGACCTTTGGCGTTTTCTCGAAACTTAACATCTTATGACTCAACATCGAATCACAGACGATCTCGACGTCCTTCTGGACGTTCTCCCTTCCAACCTTCGCCACGCCGTGGAGAAGGCGAACAACAGCGAACGACTGCTCGAAATTGTTATTGACCTGGGGCGCGTTCCCAGCGCCCGCTTTGTAGACGGCGAAATCACATTACTCGACAAGGAAATCACCCGCGCGGAAATTGACCACATCACCGAACGCATCGGCGACTTCGACGCCGACAACCGCGCCGGCATGGAGCGCACGCTCCACCGCATCTCCGCCATACGCAACCGGCGCGGAGTCATTGTCGGTTTAACCTGCCGTGTGGGGCGCGCCGTCTACGGCACGGTGGACATCATCCAGGACCTGATCGAATCCGGCAAATCGGTTCTCATCCTCGGGCGCCCCGGCGTGGGCAAGACCACGCTCCTGCGCGAAGCCGCGCGCATCCTCGCGGAGACCAAACGCGTCGTCATCGTGGATACCTCCAACGAAATCGGCGGCGACGGCGACGCGCCGCACCCCGCTGTGGGCAAGGCGCGCCGCATGCAGGTCCGCGAGCCGATGCTCCAGCACGAGGTAATGATCGAAGCGG
>QMIW01000165.1 GCA_024434165.1 Chloroflexota bacterium
GTCCTCGAGCCGGGCGGTTTCATTGTCCTGTTCGAGTCGCTCGGCACAGGCACTGAGACGCCCATCCAACTGGAACACCTCAAGGACTTTTATCCCTGGCTCGAAGAAGTCGGTTTTCAAAACAAATGGATTCGCACCGATTACAAATTCGAGTCGCTGACGGAAGCCGAGGAACTCTCCCGCTTTTTCTTTGGGGATGAGTTGGGCGATAAAGTGAAAGCGAATAATTGGGTGATTTTGCCCGAGTGTACGGGGGTGTGGTGGATGAAGATATGACCATGGACGATAGACCATGGTCTGCGGTCCATCGTCCGTCGTCGCAAATTTATGCCTGTTTCTTGAACCCGTTCCTGATTGCCATCGCCAGCCCGACCAAAATCAACAGGATACTCGCTGCCGCAAACAGCCATTTGACCGTGCTGAACAGAAACAGCAGCCATGCCGCCGCAACAGGCTTGGAAGGGTACATCGAGAGCATGGCGACGATGTTGAGGTTTTCCAGCAGGTCGAATAACCATGCTCCCAGCGGCATGACGTTGAGCTTCATCATCGGGCTGTTGGGCGAAAAGCCGCGCTGGAACAGCCAGGAGATGAGCAGACCGAACGCAAACAAATAGATGATGGGGTACACAATGTCCACCGTCAGTTCCACATTGCGGTAGAACGGACGCCCAAACTCCCCGTATTTCTCGATCATGGCGAACATTTCGTCGGGCGTGGCGAACAACATCAGGTCGAGCGGCTGGATGCCGCCCTGCCCGCCCTGCATCAAGCCGCCGATCAGCGGCATCAGAAAACCGGCGAAGAACATATCCAACGCCAGCAGGACCAGCACCAGCCAGCCCCGCGCCCAGTGATAAAAACGGTTCGAAAGATTTTGCAGCATAGCGCCTCCATGAATATTTCAAGCGGCAGTCACCTGCCGGCCGCCGCTTGCCTCAAATAAAAACACGCCGCCCGAAGTTTGGTGGCGTATTTTAAGACCTTATTTCATCAAAGCGCCGCCGCCCAGGAGCGCATCCTCCACGCGGGCTTTATGCTCGCCGTGCATCGGCATGGATTCCATCTCTCTCGGCGAAAAATACCCAAACGCGGTTGTCTCGTCGCTCAAGGTCAACTCTCCCTCCAGTATCTCCGCTTCGAAACTCAGGACGACCATGAACACTTTGGTCCCATCGGGATAGACGACCAACTGATCCGGGTTGCTGTATACCCCAATCAGACGGCTCGCGCGGACCTTCAAGCCCGTCTCCTCCCACACCTCCCGTTCGCACGCCTCGGCGGCGCTCTCGCCGGGTTCCATTGCGCCGCCCGGCAAACACCAGCGGCCGTTATCCTGCCGTCGTGTGAGCAGTACTTTCTCCCGCGCCTCGTCGAAAATGACGGCGCTGCATCCGAGCCGCAATTGACCTTCTTTTCCCAGCCGGGGACCGTAAAGAACCTGTGTCGTCATAAAACCTCCCTTTTATTATAAAATACTCACGGTCACAAATTGCGCAGCGCAATTTGTGACCGTGCCGGGTTATTTGATGAACGTGCCGTTCCTCAATTCCTGAAGCGCTTGTTGAATCTCTTCGACGGTGTTCATGACGAAGGGACCGTAGGGGACAATCGGTTCCTTGAACGGCGCGCCTGCGATCAGCATAAACTGCACGCCCGCCTCCGTCTTGACCTCGATCTGGTCGCCGTCATCCTTGAACACCACCATGCTGACGGATTCTATCGCCTCCCCGGAAAACTCGCCCGTGCCATCGAACGCGTACGCGAGGACGGTGTGTCCGCCTGGAGTGGGGTAAACGAACCGGGAACCAGGCGCCAGCTTCACGTCCATGTAAAGAGGCGAGGCGGCGATCTCCGTTACGGGTCCGCGGACTCCATCAACTTCCCCCGCCACCAGGCGGATGGTCGCTCCATCCTTTTCGATCACGGGGATGGTCTCTGCGCTTACCTCCTGGTAGCGCGGCTGGCTCATCTTTTGCGCGGCGGGCAGGTTGACCCACAATTGAAAGCCATAGATGTTGCCGCTTGGACTTC
>QMIW01000098.1 GCA_024434165.1 Chloroflexota bacterium
CCATCTGGCGGTCCTTCTTGCCGCCGGGCATTTCCTTTTCGGTGCGGCGGTAGAGGCAGGTGACTTCCTCTGCGCCCATGCGCAGCGCCGTGCGCAGACAGTCGGAGGCGGTATCGCCGCCGCCGATGACCGCTACGCGCCGCCCGATTCTAAGCGGTTCCTTCATATTATCAGGCAGTTGATCCTGCGGCACGTTGGCGCGGATGAGAAAATCCGTCGCTTCGTACACGCCAGGCAGGTCGGTGCCGGGGGTGTCTTCCATTTTTGCATCCACCTCGGAGCCGACGCCGATGAACACGGCTTCGAACCCTTCGGCGAACAGGTCGTCAATGGTCTTGTCTTTTCCAATGTAAGTGTTGGGGACGAACGTCACGCCGGCTTTTTCGAACTCTTCCCATTTTTCCTGCCAAACGTCCTTCGGAAGTTTGAAATTGGGAATGCCGTACACCAGCAGTCCGCCGGGGTCGGGCTTTGAATCGAAGATCGTCACACTGTGACCTTTTTGCAGGAGCATGTCCGCACAGCCGACGCCCGCAGGTCCCGCGCCGATGATGGCGACTTTCTTTCCGGTCGGTTTGCCGAGGGGAATTCGGTACCCCTGCGTGCGGCGCTCGTAGTCCACGGCAAAGGCTTCCAACTCGCCGCACAGCACAGGTTTCTGGTGTTTGTTCAAAACGCAGGAACCCTGGCACAACGCTTCGTGCGGACAAACCCGCCCGCAAATTTCGGGCAGGGAACTGGTTTTGTGGTAGATTCCCGCCGCCTCCACAAAGCGTCCCAGTTCGATCAGCCACATGGCGGAAGGAATGTCGTTATGGGTGGGGCAAGCCGTCATGCAGGGAGCCGGATCGGGACAGTGGATGCAGCGCGCCGCCTCCACCATTGCGCGTTCCGGTCCGAATTCGATGACGACATCGTCGAAATCGCAAATGCGGGTATCAGGCGGGCGCAAGTCAAGGTCAAAGAACGGGCGGTTCGCCCGCTCTTTGCGGTCAATCGCTAAAAATTCGCTTGGCACTGCCTGCATGTCGCCTCCGGGATGGGTTGACTCTACAAATAAGGAGATTGATTGGATAATACCCAATCCAATCGGGCAGACATAGGCGTAAATGTCACGAAACCGGATGATAATCGTCACAAATTTATCATTAGACATTGATTAAGGTAATTCACAGAAGATAAACCCGGCCCGCGACTGAATTAAAATAAAAAGGTTTATGGAACCTTTACGTAATATGAACGTAAATCGAAGAAATTGTGATATACCGGTGTAAGACAGCCCCTTTGCAGGGTGACAGTATTCTCTGGAGGAACTTCAATAATGAAAAAGTTTTTTTCGAGATTTTCCCGCCGCACGTGGATCATCCTCGGTGTGATCGCGGCGGCGGCGGTCGTTTTTATTCTCGTCAACTCAGGCGGGGAGGACGTGGTTGTCTTTCAAACGGCGGCGGCGGAACGCGGGAACCTGGTGGCAACCGTCGGCGCGACGGGAAGCGTCCGCGCGCGGCAGACGGCGACCCTGATCTGGCAGACGAGCGGCATCGTCGAGTCGGTCAACGCGGCGATAGGAGACCGCGTCAGCCAGGACTTTGAGCTGGCGCGCCTCGATAAGTCGTCCCTCAACCAAAGCATTATCCTCGCCGAAGCGGATTTGATCAGCGCCCAGAAAACGCTGGAAGACTTGCTCTCATCGGATACCGCCCTGCTCGAAGCGCAAAAAGCGGTGGACAAGGCGGAGGAAGCCTACGAAAAAGCCTACAACTGGCGCATGGAACTGAACGGCAAGATTGACATTACCGAAACCTGGTGGGAATTCGGCGTTTTGAAATCCAAGCAGTATAAAGGCTACGCCAGCGAAGAAACCATCGAGCAGGCGGATAAAGACCTCGCCCTGGCGGAATCCCGCCTTAACGACGCCCGCCGCGAATATGAGCGGCTTTTGCAGGGCGAGGAGTCCGCGGATGTCGTCGCGGCGAAAGCCCGTGTGGAAGCCGCGCAAGCCGCCTTGAATCTTGCCCGCCTTACCGCACCCTTCGCAGGCACCATTACCCAGGCGTATCCAGCGCCCGGAGACCAGGTCAACTCCGGCACGCTCGGCTTTCGCATTGACGACCTGACCAGCCTGCTGGTGGATGTTCAGGTCTCTGAGGTGGATATCAACAGCGTCTTCGTTGGGCAGGATGCCACCCTCTCCTTCGATGCGATTCTGAACCGGGAATATCACGGCAGGGTCGTAGAAGTGGGGCAGGCGGGCGAGACCGTGCAGGGCGTGGTCAGTTTCACCGTGACGGTCGAATTGACCGATGCAGATGAACTCGTCAAACCCGGCATGACCGCCGCCGTCAACATCGTGGTCGAAGAGGTGAAAGACGTGGTCTTGATCCCCAACCGCGCCGTCCGCATCGTGGATGGCAACCGCGTGGTGTATGTATTAAAGGAAAACCAACCCGTCCCGGTGGAGATCACCCTCGGCGCTTCATCCGACACGATGAGCGTGCTGGCAGACGGGGACATCCGCGAAGGCGATTTGATCATCCTGAACCCACCGACGTTTGGCGGAGGTCCGTTCGGAGGTTGACATGGACCTGGTGATCGAAGCGCGTGACCTGAGAAAAACCTACAAGATGGGCGAGATCGAAGTCCATGCCCTGCGCGGCGTATCCTTTACCATCGAACGCGGCGAAGTGGTCGCCATCATGGGACCGTCCGGCTCCGGCAAATCCACCATGATGAATACGCTCGGCTGCCTGGACCGCCCAACCTCCGGCGAATACATCCTGGATGGCGAATCCGTCGCCGAAATGACCGACGACCAGCTTGCCAGCGTCCGCAACCGCAAAGTGGGGTTTGTCTTCCAAAGTTTCAACCTGCTCTCCCGCCTGACCGCATTGGGAAATGTGGAACTTCCGCTGCGTTATGCCGGCATCACCGAAGGACGCCGCGACCGCGCAAAAGCCGCGCTCGAAGCGGTCGGGCTTAGCGACCGCATGACCCACCGTCCCTACGAACTATCCGGCGGGCAGCAGCAGCGTGTGGCGGTCGCCCGCGCCCTGGTCAATAACCCCGCCATCATCATGGCAGACGAACCGACCGGCAACCTCGATTCGAAAGTGGGCAAGGAAATCATGAACCTTCTGCTCCGCCTGAACAAGGAACGCGGCACGACCCTGATCATCGTAACGCACGACCCAAAGATCGCCGAACAGACCGGGCGAATCATCCGCCTGCGCGACGGCGAACTCGACCTTTCGGAAGAGGAGGGGACGAAATGACCATCACCCAGGCAATCATCGAGGCGCTCGAAAGCCTGAACGGCAACAAGATGCGCTCCGGTCTGACGGTGCTTGGCATCGTCATCGGCGTCGCTGCCGTCATCGCCATGCTGGCAGTGGGCAACGGCGCGCAGGAATCCATCACCGGTTCCATATCCAGCATCGGTACAAACCTGCTCTTCGTATTCAGCGGCTCGCCGGATGGTCCCCCCGGCAGCGGACCGGGGAGCGGCAGGAGCGGCAACAACGACCGCCCGCTCACCCTCGGCGATGCGGATGCGATCTCAGACCCGTTTGCCGCGCCGTCGGTGGAACTGGTGGCGCCGGTGATTCAAGGCAGCGGCATTCTGGCTTTTGCAGGCGAGAACACCACCACCACCATCTCCGGCGTAACCCCAACATACTTTCCCGTCCGCAACATGGAACTGGCGGAGGGCGAACCGATCAACGAAGAGCACATCCTTGGGCGGATGTCGGTTGTCGTCCTCGGACCGGAAACGGCAATCGCCCTGTTCGGTCATGCCGACGGCATCGTCGGCGAGACGATTCGCATCGAAGGTCAGCCGTTTCGTGTGATCGGCGTGCTGGTCGCCAAAGGCGGCGGCGCGTTCGGCAGCGAAGATGACAGCGCCTACATCCCATTCACCACCGCCCAGGCGCGGCTCATCAAACGTTCCGCGCGCGATGAAGTGGATGTCATCTTCATTCAGGCGGTAACTGCCGAAGCGGTTCCGCAGGCGGCGGAGGAAGTTTCCAACATCATCCGCAGCCGCCACCGCACGCCCATCGGCTACGACGACTTCACCGTCTTCACCCAGCAGGATTTCCTCTCCACGTTCGAAACCATCACCGGTGTGCTCACCATCTTCCTCGGCGGCATTGCAGGCATCTCGCTGCTTGTGGGCGGCATCGGCATCATGAACATCATGCTGGTCTCCGTCACCGAACGCACGCGCGAGATCGGCTTGCGCAAGGCGCTGGGCGCGCGCAAGCGCGACATCCTGCTCCAGTTTCTGACCGAATCCTCCCTGCTCAGCCTCATCGGCGGCATCATCGGCATCCTCTTCGGCTGGTTCATCGCCTTTGTGGTCGGACGGGTCGCCATTGCCACGGGCAACAACTTCGTCCCGGTCGTCGGCACGGATGCGATTCTGCTCTCGACAAGCTTCTCCGCCGTCATCGGCTTGTTCTTCGGCATTTACCCTGCCAGCCGCGCCGCGAATCTCGAACCCGTCGAAGCCCTGCGCTACGAGTAGCAATGCTGAAGACTCGAAGAGTTTTTTACATTTTCATCCTTGCGCTTTTCATTCAAGGGTGTTTTTTTACGCCGGCGATGGACGACAGACCGCAGACAATGGAGCAAACCTCCGCCGCCTATCGTCCAACGCCCACCGCCTCGTCCACGCCTCTTCCTTCGCCGACGGTTGTTCCTGCCGCCGGGACGGCTCTCCCCACCCTTCAGCCGGTGACGATCACCGCCGTAGGCGGCAACCTTTACATCCGCCGCGGACCGGGCATGGAATACGACCGCATCGGTGTTTTGAAGAAAGGCTCCAGCGCGCAGGTCATCGGGCGGGATGTGCTCTCGCGTTGGGTGCAGGTCAACGTCCCAGGGTCGGACAGGACCGGCTGGGTCTCCATCATGACGGATCTCTCCCGAATTGACGGCGACCTGAATCCGATCCCCGACTTTACGTTCACCGACTGGCCCCAGCCCGCCTACATCAAGAACTGCACCGAGCATGATTTGTACATCATGCCCGGCGAGATCTACCTTTATAACCTCTACACCAATTCAAAATACCTGAACGAAGCGCAGGTTAACCCCGGCGTTTACACGGTCTACGACCTGTTCGTGCCCGGCGAACCGGAGATCGAAACGGTTGACGTACGCGAAGGTATGACCGTCTACATCACCGTGAACGGGCTCGGCGTCAAGCATAACTGCCCGTAGCGCAGAATTAATCCTGCGCTGCTTTTTACGATACAATTCAGGTGCGAAGACAATCCAAGCCTGAACGGAGTAAACGCTCGAAGAACGGGAGCAGGCTCCGGGTCCGGTTTGAAGCGCGTGGTTTATGTCAAACTCACATAGGAGAATCATCATGTCCGATAAGTTCAATCAATTCAAGGAAATCATAGGAGAGGTTTCCGATCTTGGACGCGCCGCCAGCGTGCTGGGATGGGACCAGCAGGTCAATATGCCTCCCGGCGGCGGCGAGGCGCGCGGTCAGCAGCTCGCCACGTTGAGCAAGATTGCGCAGGAGAAGTTCACTTCCGATGAAGTGGGGCGGCTGCTGGAGGATTTGAAGAAGGAATACCCCGACCCCGAAACCGACGAAGGCGCGATGATCCGTGTAGCGGCTCGCAACTACGACAAAGCCAAACGTGTGCCGCCGGAGTTCGTGGCGGAGCAGGCAATCGCCGCCACGAAAGCGTTCGAAGCCTGGGTGGAAGCAAGGCAAAAATCCGATTTCTCCATCTTCCAGCCTGCGCTTGAGCGGAATGTGGAGTTGGTCAAAAAATATATTTCCTTCTTCCCGCCCGCCGACCATCCCTACGATGTGCTGCTCGACGATTACGAGCCGGGCATGAAGACCGCCGAGGTGCAGGAGATCTTCGGCAGCCTGCGCCCGAAACAGGTGAGCCTGATCAAAGCCATCAGCGAAGCCAGGCAGGTGAAGGACGACTTCCTGCACAGGAAGTACAACGAGCAGAAGGTGTGGGCGTTCAGCGAAAAAATCATCTCCAAGTTTGGTTACGATTTCAGCCGCGGCAGGCAGGATAAAGCCCCGCACCCGTTCGAGACCACCTTCAGCGTGAACGACGTGCGCATCACCAACCGTTTCGAGCCGGGCAGCCCGCTGGCGACGCTTTTCAGCGCGATGCACGAATCGGGTCATGCCATGTATGAGCAGGGCATCAATCCCGCGTACGAACGCACGCCGCTCGAGGGCGGCACGTCGCTCGCTGTGCACGAGTCGCAGTCGCGCATGTGGGAGAATCTCGTCGGTCGTTCGCTTCCGTTCTGGGAGCATTTCTTCCCCGAACTCAAGAAGACCTTCCCTTCGCAGTTGGACGGCGTGAGCGTCAAGACCTTCTACAAAGGCATCAACAAAGTCGAGCCCTCGTTCATCCGTGTCAATGCCGATGAAGCCACTTACAACTTGCACATCATGCTGCGCCTCGAACTGGAGATCGGCATGGTGGATGGCGGCATTGTCATCAAAGACCTGCCCGAGATCTGGAATGAGAAGATGCGCGAGTATCTCGGCATTACGCCTCCCAACGATGCCCAGGGTGTGTTGCAGGATATTCACTGGTCGTACGGCTCCATTGGTTACTTCTCCACCTACGCGCTCGGCAACATCGTCTCGGCGCAGCTGTGGGAGCGAATCAACAAGGATATCAAGAACCTCGACGAGCAAATCCGCAAGGGTCAGTTCTCCGAACTGCGTGAATGGCTGAGGGAGAAAGTGCACAAGTACGGTCACAAATACGACCCGCAGGACCTCGTGCAGAAGATCACCGGCTCGAAGATCGACTCGGCGGCGTACGTCCGTTATTTGACGAAGAAATACAGCGACATCTACGGGCTGTAATTGGATGGGATGAAACCAACGAGACGCCCTTGCCAGAGGGCGTCTCTTCTTGTTCGCTTATGAAATATAGATTGTTGTTCCTCGCCTCTCTTCTTGGACTTTTAGCGGGCTGCACGCAAGCCATCGAATCCGCCCCGACGCCTTTGCCGCCCGACTACCTGCCGACCGTGGTTGCATTGACCGGTCAAGCCGCCTTCGCCACCGCCGATGCGTTGACAGCCGCCGCTGCGCCCACTGAAACGCAGGCGCCCGCCGTCACGCCCGAAGCGGCGCTCGAACTTCCCAGCCCGACCCCCACGTTTGCGGCGGGTTTCACCGAGTTCGCGCAAATCCGCTTCCTTTCGCCGGGACCGATGTCCAGCCTCGCGTCGCCGTTCGTGCTGCAGACGATCCTCGTAGCGGGTGAAAGCGAAAGGATTCAAGTTGATTTGCTGGGTGAGGACGGGCGCGTATTGCAGCGTGAGATCAAGAAACTGACACGCAACCCGGCGGGTACGTTTCAGCGCTTCGAGATTTCGTTCGAGATTCGCGCCGTCTCCGAGAAAGGCTACATTCGCATCAGCACGAAGGACGATTTCGGGAAGATTCAGGCGTTGAACACCATGCCGGTGCTGCTGTATTCGGTGGGGAGCGCCCAGGTCAACCCGCCGGGGAACATGATCTACGAACGGGTGATGGTGGAGGGGTTGAAAGAAAAAGCCAGCTATTACGCGGGCGTGGTGATGCTCAAAGGGCGCATCTGGCCCTTCAACGACCAGCCGGTCATCGTGGAACTGCTGACGCAGGAAGGCACGCCGCTTTCTTCGCGCATCCTGACCTTCGACGGCATTGACACACAATCCTTCGAGACCACTCTGCCGTATAAGGTGAGCGAGCCCACGCCTGCGCGCCTGACCTTTCGGCAGGATAATCCGCTCCTGAGCGTGGAAGACCCGGAACTCGGCAAGTTGATCTATGTCTATACGGTTGAAGTAATTTTGAATCCTTAGGCTTGGATGGTTTTCCAAATTCACCTTGCCAAAACAAATCGGGATGGTATAATTCGGGCGCTGTTTGCGGGGTGTGGCTCAGACCGGTAGAGCGTGGCGCTTCGAGCGCCAAGGTCCGAGTTTCACATTCCGCCAAGCCAATCGGGGTGTGGCTCAGACCGGTAGAGCGCACGGTTCGGGTCCGTGAGGTCCGCGGTTCAAATCCGCGCACCCCGACAGTGGTTTTTCCAGACAGACCGCCCATCCGAAGGGCGGTCTTTTGTTTACGGATCTTTATATTTCAACGTCTTTCTCGTTTACATGGTACGGCACATTGATGATTACGATGCCGTGCTGCCGTTTGAGGTGGTCGCGGAGAAGGTCGGCGGTGTTTGTGTGCAGCGCGCTGGTCAGCCGGCTGTTGGAGACGAACTCCGGCACGACGATGGTGATGGTTTCGCCCGGCTGGCGCTGTCTTGAAATTTCTGCAACGTATCCCAGCAGCGGCTCGAGAAAGAGGCGGTAGGGCGAGTGCAGCATGACCATGCGCACGCCTTCGCCCCAGGTTTCCCACTTTTGCCGCACCTTTTCGGCATCTGCCGGCTCGATGGAGACGTGGACTGCCGTGATGTCGTCGGAGAGCATCCGCGCATAGCGGAGCGCCGCCAGGGTCCCCTGATGGACGCCGCTGACCGGCATGATGACGCGGTGCCGAATGGTGTGCGGCGGAATCGCGCCGAAATTATCGAGGGATAGCCTCCTGGCGAGGTTTTTGTAGTGGCGGTGAATCAACCAGAAGGACGCTACCAGGACGGGAATGAGAATCAAGACGACCCATGCTCCATCCTGGAATTTTGTGACGGCAAAGACCATCATCACCACCGCGGTGCATAACGCGCCGAAGCCGTTGATGATCATTTTGACCTGCCAGTTGCCGACATACCGAAGCGTGGAACCGCGTTCCACCTTTTCTTCGCCCGGTTTGAGTTTGCCGATCTTGAACCAGCGCAACGCCATGCCGCCCTGGGAAAGGGTAAAGGACAGGAATACGCCAATGGCGTACAGCGGAATAAGGCGCGTCACGCTTGCATTGAAGATGATCAGGATGAAGGATGCGATTCCTGCGAGCGCGATGATACCGCGCGAATAGACGAGACGGCTGCCGCGATAGTTGAGTTGGCGGGGCAAAAAACCGTCTTTTGCCACAAGGGCGCCCAGGCGGGGAAAATCTGCGAAGGCTGTGTTCGCCGCCATGATGAGGATGACGGTGGTCGCGCCGATCAACAGGAGGTACATCGTCCCCCGTCCGTCGAAGACCGTCCGCGCCAACTGCGAGACGACCGTTTCGCTTTCCGACGGCATCGCGCCGATTTCCTTCGTAAGATAGGAGATGCTGAGAAAAAGGGAACCGAGAATCAGCGACATCCAGACCAGCGTGATGCCTGCATTTTTGCTGCGCGGCTCCTTGAAGGCGGTGATGCCGTTCGAGATGGCTTCGACACCCGTCAGCGCTGTGGTTCCGCTTGCGAAGGCGTGCAGAATCAGAAAAGGCGTGATCGCCGCAACGCCGTGACTGAGTTCGATCTCCGGCGGGTCAATCACCGTTCCGAGCGTGTTGGTGACAAACAGGCGGATTAACCCGCTCCCGACGGTGATGAACATCATGGTCACGAAAAAGTAGGTGGGAATGGCGAAGGCGGTTCCGGATTCTTTCACGCCGCGCAGGTTCATGATCATGACGAACATGATGAAGCCGACGGAGAGTGCGACGCGGTACTCGTACAGAAACGGGAACGCAGACGTGATCTGCGCCACGCCCGAAGCAATCGAGACCGACACCGTCAGGATGTAATCCGTGAGCAGCGCCGCCCCTGCGATCAGGGCGGGGAATTCGCCGAGGTTATCGCGCGCGACAATGTATGCGCCGCCGCCGTCGGGATAAGCGTGGATGGTCTGCTCGTAGGAGATGGTTACGATTCCCAAAAGGATGGCGATGGCAATGGAGATGGGAAAGACATAGCCGACGGGCATCGGTCCCGCCGCAGCGAGGATGACGAGGATTTCCTGCGTGGCATACGCGGTGGATGAAAGCGCATCGGACGCAAAAACGGCGAGCCCGACGACCTTGCCGATGGTCTGGTGGGATGCGTCTGCGGTGGAGAGCGGGCGTCCGATCAGCCAGGAGCGCAGGGTGCGCGGCGGCTGGTAATCTGCGGCTCGTTCGATAATGGGGGTTTGGGATTTGTCTTCAGGTTTGAGCATATATTTTGGCTTTTCTTCGGTTAACTAAACAGGGTGTTCCATATCCATATTGCTCCGCCTTCGGCGAGCAGCGAGGCGTACAGCAATGCGGTATGCAGCCAGTTCGAAGGCGTTTGGATGATTCTGGCTTGCAGCCAGAAGAAGCCCAGGATGAGACCAATCGAACCGGTCCATGCCAGGGCTCTCGACATCCAGGAGGGAAGTACATTCTCTTTTTGCTGGGAAACGCCGGAAAGCACGTAGATCGCGGCATTCAAGTTCGACGCCAGCAATTGATCGAGAGGCTTGTTTCCAACGCCCGAACGCTGTCCGGCAAAGCAAACGATCACATCGCCGGGACGCCAGTAGGGGCGCAGGGCGTTCAGCCAGTTGGTTCCAATTTCCACTTTCGATTCGACGAAGATGGCCGGGTCTTCGATCATGGCGGATAAGGTCACCAATTGCCTGCGGATGCCAGGCTCGTGCGCCGCATCCCTGCTCAGACCGAGCAGCTGGACCCGGCTTTCGAGAGCCTTTGCTGCCTCGCGGATTTTTCCCGCCGCAATGGCGGCATCCGCCTCGAGTTCGGGCACAAGCACAATCAAACGGGATGCAGGCTGAAGGTCCGGGAAGGATGCGGGAGTGATTGCAAAATCGGGGGAATGTGTATCAAGTTTTTTCATGGCTGCCTCATGGACAACGAAATCCTATCCGCCCAACATAAAACGACGACAAAGATTTCAGGCAAACGCATAAAGAAAAAATAAAAACACCCTTTTGCAAGGGCGTTGTAAGGATTTGCCGGATGTCTATTCATCCGCAATGAAACGATAGCCAATTCCCGGCTCGGTGATGATGAAACGGGGGCTTTCAGGGTCAACCTCCAGTTTTTTTCGCAGCTGCCGCATGTACACGCGCAGGTATTCCGTGTGGTCGGCGTCGGCGGGATCCCAAACATGGGTGAGAATACTTTGGTGGGTGAGCACACGTCCATGATTTGCGGCGAGATAGGCAAGCAGTTTATATTCGGTGGCGGTCAGTTTGACCTCTTCGCCGCCGCGCCGGACACTGTGCCAGGCGAGGTCTATCGTCAGGTCTCCTGCGCGAATCACCTTGCTCGCAGTCGAACCTCTCCTGTTCGCGGAATGACGCAGCGCCACGCGCACGCGCGCCAGCAGTTCCTCGATGCCGAACGGCTTGGTGAGGTAGTCGTCCGCGCCCTTGTCCAGCGCCTCCACTTTATCGCGCTCGCTGTCGCGGACGGAGAGAATGATGATGGGACATTGCGTCCACTCGCGCAGGCGCGTGCAGACTTCAACGCCGTCCATGTCGGGCAATCCCAGGTCGAGAATAACGATATCGGGCTCGTTTGCCGCCGCCAGGGTCAAGCCTTCTTCGCCCCGGCTGGCGGTCGTCACGTTGAATCCCTTTTCGGTGAGAATGGTGCGGATGGCGCGCTGGATCTGCGGCTCATCGTCAATGACGAGGATGTGCGGCGCGTTGATCATTCGTCCTCCGTGTTCATCGGCATTTGGGGAGGCGGGACGCCCTCCCAGATCAGCGGAAAGGTGAAATTGAATGCAAGCCCGTCGGGCAGGTTCTCCGCCCAAAGCCTCCCGCCGTGCGCTTCGATAATTCCCTTGCAGATCGAAAGCCCAAGCCCGGTGCCCGTCACCAGGTCCGTCTCGGTGAGGCGGAAGAATTTATCGAAGATGCGTTCAAGATGCTCCTGCGGCACCTGCGGTCCCTGGTTGCTGACAATGACGTGAATCGAATCGCCTTCCTCGAAAGCGCGCACGCGGATGAGCGTATTTTCCGGGGCGTATTTTATGCTGTTGCTTAACAAATTCGTAAAAACCTGTTCCATTTGAACGTAGTCCACCGGCACGAGCGGCAGGCTTTCCGGCACATCCACTTCGATGTGATGCCTGCCCGCCAGGTGTTTCATGCGCGCCAGCACACTCTCGACGATCTCCGGCAGGATATTCCAATCGCGCTTCGGCTTCAGCACGCCTGCCTCGATGCGTGACATATCGAGCAGGTTGCCCACGAGTATGTTCAAATGGTCGGCTTCGTCGTCAATCGCGGCGATCAACTCGGCGCGCGCGGCCGAATCCCAGCCAACCTCATTGCTCCTCAAACTCGAAGCCGCCGCTTTGATGGTGGAAAGCGGCGTGCGCAATTCGTGGGAGACGGACGACAGGATCGCGGATTTCAACCGGTCGCTTTCTTCGAGGATTCTTGCCCGCGACTCCGCCTTTGCAAGACGCGCCCGTTCGAGCGCCAATGCGCCCTGGCTGGCGAACGTTTGCAGCAAACGCCTCTTGCCAGACGTCAGGGCTGGTTCCGCCTTCCAAAGCCGAATCTCCCCGAGAGCGCCGCGCGCCACCTGGATGGGAAAAATCCACTCCGGCGGGCGCTGCGGGGGAGCGTGATCCGGCTGGTGTTGGCGGAAGTGGCGCTCCTGATCGTCGCAGGCATGGCCGCGGGCATCGGCGCAGGGCTGCTGGGCGGCCAGTACGTGGAGTCGCAATTATTCGGCGTCAAGGCGCGCGACCCGCTGGTCTTCGGGCTGAGCGCGTTGCTGCTGTTCTGGGCTTCGCTGGCGGCGGGCTGGATTCCGGCGTGGCGGGCGGCCCGGATCGATCCGATCCGGGCTTTGCGTTACGAATGAAGCTCAGCCGCGCGCGGCAACGGCGATGCGGGCGTCTTCGCGCAGCAGGGCCGCTTTGTCGG
>QMIW01000099.1 GCA_024434165.1 Chloroflexota bacterium
CGACTGGTTTTGCGATAGGTGCTGTGGTGATCGGCATCATTTTGCAGGAAAAGGCACTGGTGCCGGAATTCGACACCTCGCCAGCCGACGTGCTGGTGACGGTGTTCGACGAGTCCCTGTGCAAGAAGTCTCTTGAATTATCCACCCAGTTGCGGAACGCTGGAATCGCCACGATGGTCTACCCCGAAGCCGTCAAACTGCAAAAGCAGTTCAAATTTGCGGACCGGATGAAGATGAAGGTCACGCTCGTGCTCGGACCGGAGGAAGCGGAGAAAGGTCTGGTCGTAGTCAAAAACCTTCTAAATGGCGAGCAGGTTCAGGTTCAGAGAGAGGCGGTGGTGGAAGAGGTCAAAAAGTTGCTGCGTTGAAATATTTCGTGGTAAAATCCTGCCGCTTCCGAAGAAGCGACGCAGGCGAACATGGAGCCTATGGTGTAACGGCAGCACAACACACTGTGGATGTGTTAGTATGGGTTCGAAACCCATTAGGCTCCCACAATAGTAAAAAGACCCTAAAGGTTCCCGAAACCTTTAGGGTCTTTTGTTATTGATTAATCCCCTCTCACATACCAGATCGAGCCAGGCGAATCGTAACTCCAGCCTTCGCCCATGATGATGTGCGCCGTGCCGTTTTCGTCAATGTCGAGTTCGTAATAATCGCCGAAGGGGAAGCGGAAACCATCGGCGGTGATGTAGGTGTAACCGCTCACGAAGTCCGAGACATCCTGTTCGGCGGTCCAGGTTGCGCCGCCATCCGTCGAACTGCGATAGTAAGTGTTCCACCAGCCGTTCGTGCGTTCATCCATCCATGAAATGCGGACGTCGCCATTCCCCGTCGCGGCGATGGCAGGGAAATTGTGTGAGATATTCGGTCCGGCAGTGGAAACCTCTGTGCGGGCGCTCCAGGTTGCGCCCCCGTCAGTGGATTTGTAGAAGTAAACGCGCGCGGGACCAAAGTCCACATTGTTGGCGTTGGAGAGGGCATAGACATTGCCCGCCTCATCGCCCGCCATGACGATTTGCGCGCCAAGATATGCCCAACCGCATAAATAATCTGCAGGGCATTTTTCGGGCGCACGGGAAACATCCACAACCTTGTTCGTCCAGGTTGCGCCGCCGTTGGTGGAGCGGCTGATGACCAGGTTGACCTTACCCCTCGCGCCGCCGTTTTGTTCGTAGCCTGCCCAAGCCATGTATGCCGTACCGTTGGGAGCGACGTAACCGCCGCCTGCCATTGCCCAGCCTAACTTCCCTTGAAATTTGATCTCGCTTTGCGTGAACGTCTGCCCGCCATCATGAGAGGAAGCGACATACAGCTTCTGAGTATGAGTGTAGGAGACGTAAACATCCTGCCCGCGCACGGCGAGAATGGGTTTATCCACCGCAGCGTTGGTCGAGTCGGCGATCACGACAGACCAGGTCTCTCCAAAATCGGTGGACTTGGCAACTGCGATGTCGCTTTTATTGGCTTCCATCCAGACGGCGTAAACGGTACGCCCGTCTACGGGGTCCACGACGATTTGCGAATCCCACTGTCCGGTGTTCGCGCCTTCGATGTAGATTGGGGCGGGCGGTCCCCAGGTTGCGCCGTGATCGTTACTGATTTGGATGACCTGTGTCGGGTTGCCGCACACATCACAGCCCGGTACGCCGTAATATTGGGCGTACAGAACGTAAACATGACCGAATCGGTCAGCGGCGATGGCGGGTTCCCACTGATCGCCGTCGAAAAATCCGAGCCGTACCTGGGAGGAAAATCCGCTGGGCGGGACGGGCGGAGCAAAGACCCCCGAAGGGATCGGCGCGGCAATCACCGATGCCAGCGGACCGACGACTTTGCGTTTGGCTTTGGCGGGTTCCTGCTTTGCAGGACTGAACGCTCCCATGCCTGCTCCTGCCGCTGCAGCGAGAATAAGAACAATCAAAACAACGAACACTTGTATACGGGGTGCGCGTGCGGACATAATCATCTCCTCTGGGTTGGGTTTTGCCCGGTTATCCGGGTATGAATTAGTTTACAGAATTGATGGGGCGCTTGTCAACCACCTTTGCTTCGTACGCCTCCAAAAGCCTGCACATAACAGTGAATCGGCTTTTCCCTTTCAGGAGGGGTGGAAACGGTATTTTCATGTAAAATACCCTTCATGCCCAAAACCATCAATGTTCTCTTTCTTGCCGCCGAAGCCGATCCGTTTGTAAAGGTCGGCGGGTTGGGGGATGTCGCGGGATCGCTTCCACAGGCGCTGCGCGCGCTTTCGAATGACGAAGTAAAACTGGACGTGCGGCTTGTGCTTCCGTACCATCCGGTAGTGAAGGCGGAGAACCTCCGTCCGCTGGAGGTGTTCTCGCTGCCGCGCGGCAGTTCCGAGGTCGTGGTGGAGGCGTTCGAGACCACGCTCAACGGGATGCCGGTCTATTTCATCGGCGGCGACCCGATCCGCGCGAACGGCTCCGTCTATTCCCTCGATGCAAAACTGGATGCGGAGAAGTACACTTTCTTTTCGCTGGCGGCGCTGGAACTTCCCAACCAAATCAACTGGCAGCCGGACGTCGTCCACGCCAATGACTGGCACACGGCGCTCAGCATCTATGCCAACCTGACCAAACGCTGGGAGGCAAACGCGCGCCATGTGGCGGGCGTGGTTACATTGCACAACCTGCCGTTCATGGGACCGGACATCAACGCGCTGCTCGAAGCGTATGGGATCAAACTGGCGCAAACGGATTTGCCCGATTGGGCGCGCGTTCTGCCGATGCCGCTTGGGCTATGGGCGTCGGATGCGATCGTAGCGGTCTCGCCAGGGTATGCCGGCGAAGTACTTACGCCGGAGTTCGGCTGCGGGCTGGATGAATTCCTTCACCTTCGCAAGGAAACGTTGAGCGGCATTTTGAACGGCATTGATACGGTCTCCTTCGACCCCGCCGCCGACAAAGCCATCGGCGTCAACTACGACGCCGCATCCATCGAGAAGCGCGTCATCAATAAAAAGTTGCTGCAAGACCGCCTCGGTCTTGCCCTCGACCCGAACATTCCACTGCTGGCGGTCGTCTCCCGTATGGATGTGCAAAAAGGCGTGGACCTCGCCTTCAGCGCGCTCAAGAGCATGAAGCGCGTCAACTTTCAGGCGGTCATCCTCGGCACCGGCGACCCGAAACTCGAAGAATCCGCCCGCGCTCTGCAGGAACTCTTTCCCGATAAGATCAAAGCCGAATTAAGGTTCGATGCGAAACTCGCCCGCCAAATTTACGCAGGCGCGGATATGCTTCTTATGCCGTCGCGGTATGAACCGTGCGGTCTCGCGCAGATGATCGCCATGCGTTACGGCTGCGTGCCGGTGGTGCGCGCCGTTGGCGGCTTGAAGGATACCGTCCGGCAAAACGAGACCGGCTTTGTGTTCGAGAAACCCCATCACATGTCGCTGGCTGGGGCGATCAAGGCGGCGATGAAGGCGATGGCAAACCCCGTAACGTGGCAGTCCATTCAGCGCGCGGGTATGGCAAAGGATTTTTCCTGGCAGGCTTCGGCGCAGGAATATTTAAAGCTTTATCTTTCATTGACGAAATAAATACTCCTGCCCGCTCGCGGAAGAAGATAAATTCTTTCCTCTTTCTTTTTATGAAAAGATTTGCCATCACTTCAATAACTCACAATGAGAGGCGCTAACCAACATGGCTTTCAAACGTTCCTCCGGCATACTTCTTCATCCCACCAGCCTGCCCGGTCCGTATGGCATCGGCGATCTCGGTCCGCAGGCGTATCGCTTCGTGGATTGGCTCGCTTCCACCGGCTGCAAACTCTGGCAAATCCTGCCGCTGGGTCCCACCGGCTACGGCGACTCGCCCTATCAATGTTTCTCGGCGTTTGCCGGGAATCCCTACCTCATCAGCCCGGATGATTTGCTTGCCGATGGATTGGCAGCCCGGGAGGATTTGGTTGCGTTGAAAGACCTGCCCGCATCGCGCGTGGACTATGGGCTGGTCATCCCCAGAAAGCTTGACCTGCTGCTGAAAGCGTTCCACCGCTTCCAGTCCAACCCCGAGCTTTTGCGCGGGGCATTCGATTACTTCTGTGCCCAGAACGCCTCCTGGCTCGACGACTTCGCGCTCTTCATGGCATTAAAGGAAGCCAACGGCGGCGGCGCATGGAACGGCTGGGACCCCGCCTTGCGCGCCCGCAGCAAAACCGCGCTGGATAAGGCTCGCAATGATTTGGCGGAAGATGTCATGCGTCATTCGTTTTATCAGTTCCTCTTCTTTCGCCAATGGGAGAAACTGCGCGCCTATGCCAACGGCAGGGGGATTCAGATCGTCGGCGATATTCCCATCTTCGTTGCCTACGACTCCGCCGATGTTTGGGCGAACCCTGAATTGTTCTTCCTCGATGAAGCCGGCAATCCCACCGTCGTGGCTGGCGTCCCGCCCGATCTCTTTTCGGCAACGGGTCAATTGTGGGGCAACCCGCTTTACGACTGGGAAGTCCATAAAAAGGATGGATATGCCTGGTGGCTCTCTCGTGTGCGCGCCGTCCTGCAAACTGTGGATATCCTCCGCTTCGATCACTTCCGCGGGTTTGCGGGCTACTATGAAATCCCCGCCTCGCACACCACCGCCGAAAACGGACGCTGGGTTCCCGGTCCTTCCAGGGATTTTTTCCGCGCTGTGGATAAATACCTCGGCGACGGTCTGATCACGCACGGCACAGGCTTGCCCATCATCGCCGAGGATTTGGGTGTCATCACTCCCGATGTCATCGAATTGCTGAACGCATTCGACCTGCCCGGTATGAGGGTCTTGCAGTTTGCCTTTACCGATCCCGAGAACCCTTTCCTGCCGCACAATTACGTCCCGAACTGCGTCGCCTATACCGGCACGCACGATAACGATACGGCGTTCGGCTGGTTTGCATCCGCACCGGAGCACGAGCGCGAATTCGCCAAACGTTACCTCGGCGTGGACGGTCACGATTTCGCCTGGGATCTCATTCGCGCGGTGTGGAAGTCCGTTGCCGTCTTTGCCATCGCTCCCATGCAGGATGTGCTCGGCTTGGGCGGGGAAGCGCGCATGAACTTTCCCAGCCGTCTCGGCGGTAATTGGGAATGGCGCATGTCCGAGGCGGACTTCCGCGAAGACCTCGCCGCAGGGCTGAAGGATTTGAACTGGATGACGCTGCGATAAGGAGACAACGTTCCCTTGAGCCTGAACGAATAAAAAAAAACCTTCCGGGTCCAACAAGCCCGGAAGGTCTTTTCGTAAATTTTTCCTTTATTCGACCTTGATAATTTTGAACTTGATCTTGCCGCCGGGGGTTTCCGTCTCAGCCGTATCGCCCACTTTTTTATCCATCAGCGCCCTGCCAATGGGGGATTCGTGCGAAATCTTCCCGTTGCGCGGATCGGCTTCGGCTGGACCGACGAGGTGATAGGTTTCAGGCTCGAAGCCTTCCTCCTGGATGGTGACGCGCGACCCGATCGAGACGACATCCGAACTGCCGGATCTTTCGATGATGACGGAGTTGCGCAGAATGGCTTCGATTTCCTTGATGCGCCCTTCGAGGAAGCCCTGGTCTTCCTTGGCTTTATGATAATCGGCGTTTTCCGATAGATCGCCCATTTGGATTGCGGCGCGCAGGCGTTTGGCAAGTTCTTCGCGGCGCGGACCTTTTAACTCCTCCAGTTCAGCCTTTAATTTGGCTTCACCTTCCGGGGTCAGGTAGTGGGATTGAGACATGGCTTTCTCCTTTCCAGTGGGATGGGTGGTGCTGCTCAAATGGCAAAGCGGGCGGGTCGTTGTGGTTTCCGATGCCCCCTTTCCAAAGCCGAAATCAACTATGGTTTCTCAAGGGGGTTGAACAACTTTTGATGTTCTTCGACGGCGTAACGGTCGGTCATGCCGGCGATGTAATCGCAGATGGTACGTTCCAGTCCGCGCTTTTCGATGAAGAATTGCACGTGTTCGGGCAGCATGGAAGGCTCGGAGCGGTAGGCGTGGAACAGGTCCGAGATGATGCGCTCGGCTTTCACCTGCATCCGCACCACGCGGAAATGACGGTACAACTTTGCGTAAAGCAGGTCTTTCAACTCGCGGTTGCGCCTCTGCATCTCTTCGCTGTAGCCGACGACATTGTGCTTCAATTTCTGAATATCCAGCGCGGAATTGACCTTGCTCTCCTTGAGCCGCGCATCGGTCGCCTTGACCATGTCCGTGACCATGATGCCGACGAGATGGCGAATCATGCGGTGGCGTTCCACGTCGTTCAGAATCGGTCCCTGCCAGTTGTACGTCTCGCGCAGGATCTCCCAAAGCGCCACGCCGTTCAGCATCTGGGTGTTGAGCATGCCCGAACGCAGACCGTCGTCCAGGTCGTGCGTGGTGTAGGCGAGTTCGTCGGCGACGTTGGCGATCTGCGTTTCGAGGTTGCCGCGCAGGTCGGGGTTGTAATCGCGCGCGTCGGAAATGTCGTACTCCGACTCATGCTTGACCATGCCCTCGCGCACCTCCCACGTGAGGTTCAAGCCTGGGAATTCGGGATAGCGCTGTTCCAGTTCCGTGACGATGCGCAGGGATTGTTTATTGTGATCGAAACCGCCGAAGTCCTTCATCAATCGCGCCAGGGCAACTTCGCCGGAATGTCCAAATGGGGAATGCCCGAGGTCGTGTGCCAGGCAGATCGCCTCCACAAGGTCTTCGTTTCCGCCGAGCGCGCGCGCAAGCGTCCGCCCGATTTGGGCGACTTCCAGCGTGTGGGTGAGGCGGGTGCGGAAGTGATCGCCCTCGAAGTTGATGAAGACCTGTGTCTTGTACTCCAGCCTGCGAAACGCCGTGGTATGCAGAATACGGTCGCGGTCGCGCTGGAAGGCTGTGCGGTACTCCGGTTCGCTGTCGAGATAGGCACGCCCCTTCGTATCCCTGCTTCGCATTCCATAGGGCGCAAGGCTTTTATCCTCGATCTCTTCCAGTTGCTGGCGGGTAAAGAACATGATCAACCTTTCAGATGCAAATGTCATTGCGAGCAGCCAATGGTCGGGTGGCGGCGAAAGGCGCCGCGGATCGAGCCCAGGAAGCGAAACAATCTCCCGCCATGAGAAGATTGCCTCGTGGCATCGGGATGCCGCTCGCAATGACATGATGAAAGAGTGGGGCGAGAGGGGGTCGAACCCTCACGTTGTTTCCAACGACAGATTTTAAGTCTGTTGCGTCTGCCGATTCCGCCATCGCCCCGGCTGCGTTATTTTACTATAAGTTGGATGGGCGCATGAAAAAATAAATCGCCGCGAAGGGCGATTTATCTGGCGGTCCCGACGGGATTCGAACCCGCGATCTCGGCCTTGACAGGGCCGCATGTTAGGCCGCTACACCACGGGACCAATTGGTTAAGCGGGCGATAGTTGGTTAAGCGGGCGATAGTTTACCATGAGGGTATAACCGTGTCAATACGACGCGGTTGTTTGCTCGATGATTCGGTTTCAACACTCCCGCTTGCTTACCAATTTGCAAACTTCAAACAGGCGAACTTGACACAATGAAAGCCCTGTTCTAAAATTGTCCCACTACCTTAAAGACAATGCTCTGCATTGTTGTTGGACGTATATATTTCCCCCAGGAGGGCTGGCTTGTCTAAAAACCGAACGCAACAAATGGTGGAGCGCCTCCGTGAATTGCAGGCATCCTCACCGGATATCGAAGCATCCGCAGTCGTGAGTGTGGATGGTCTCAGCATTGCCTCGGCTTTGCCGCAGGGCGTGGAAGAGGATCGTGTATCCGCCATGTCTGCGGCAATGCTTTCCCTTGGAGAGCGCATCGCCGGTGAATTGGGGCGTGGATCTCTTGAGCAGGTCTATATCAAAGGCGTAAAGGGATACGTGGTCCTGATGTCGGTGGGCGAGGAAGCCGTTCTCACCGCGCTGGCTCGCGAACAGGCCAAACTTGGATTGATCTTCCTTGATATGCGCCGCGCTGCCGAAGATCTTGCAAAGTTGATTTAGTGGAGTCCCTATGAGCCCCATCCAAAAATCCGGTTTGTATTACCCCAACAAGTTTGGCTTGATCACGATCAAATCTCTCGAAGAAGTGATGGGCAAAAACGGGTTGAACGCCATCTTGAACCTGGCGGGTTTGAGCCATTATATCGAGAACTATCCCCCCGATAACCTTGACAAAGGCTTCGATTTTTCGGAGCTTTCCGCCATCGGCTCGGCGCTGGAGGAGATGTATGGTCCGCGCGGCGGGCGCGGCCTTGCGCTTCGCGCCGGACGCGCGACCTTTGCCGACGCCCTGAAGAATTTCGGCGCCCTGGCTGGCGCCGCGGACCTGGCGTTCGTCGTGCTTCCGCTTCAATCCAAACTGAGGATTGGTCTGCCGGCTTTCGCCAAAATCTTCACCCAACTGAGCGACCAGCAAACCAGCGTCGAGGAAAAGGACTCCGAGTGGGTCTGGACGATCCACAAATGTCCGTGCTGTTGGGGGCGCACCGGCGTGGACAAACCCGTCTGCTTTATTTCCACGGGCTTGCTGCAGGAAAGCCTGAAATGGGTTTCCGGCGGCAATGAATTCCGCGTGAACGAATCCAAGTGCGTTGCCATGGGCGACGCGGTCTGCGAATTCATCATCCAGAAAGAGCCGATTTCCTAAAATTACAGGATTCAGCATGACCGTCACAAAGTCAAAAATCCTCATCGTCGAAGACGACCCCGATGTGGCAGAAATGTTGACGGCGTACTTCCGCTCACAGGAATACGACGTTTCCACCGTAAACTGGGGCGAGGACGGCGTCCGCTCGGCGCAGCAAGCCGCGCCAGACCTTGTCATTTTGGATATCCGCCTGCCCGATATTGACGGATACGAAGTGGCGAAACGCCTCCGCAGCGACCGCCGCACCTCGGATATCCCGATCATCTTTCTCACCGAAAAACGCGACCGCGCAGACCGCCTGCAGGGGCTGGAAATCGGCGCGGACGATTACATCACCAAGCCGTTCGATATTCAGGAACTGCGCCTGCGGGTTCGCAACGCATTGAAGCGCGTCAGCCAGGGCTCGCTGACCAACCCCGTTACCGGGCTGCCCGAAGGCGCGCTGGTGGACGAAAAACTCTCCGAGGTCATCGGCAAAGACGCCTCGGCGCTCCTTTTCATCTCGATCGAAAACATGGACGCCTTCCGCGAGATGTACGGCTTCGTCGCTTCGGATGATGTGCTGAGGGCGGTCAGCCTGATGATCGTCAATACCATGCGGGAATTCAGCCGCCCAGACGACTTCCTGGGTCATCTCAGCGCCACAGATTTCATCCTCGTCGTCCCGCCATCCAACCTTGCCGCTTTGAGCGAAAAACTGCGCTCGCGGCTCGACCAGTCGGTGGAGTATTTCTATCCCATCAAGGACCGCGAGCAAATGACCGCACGCAAAGATCGGCTTGGCGCAAAACTGGTGGAGATTTCCTCCCTCAAGAACCGCACCGGCGACGTGGAGCAAATCAAAGCGGAACTTTTGAACTCCAAAACCAGGTGAAAAAGTTGCGTACGACCATCGTTATTCCAACCTATAACGAAGCGGAGAACCTCCCAAAACTGGTCTCCGCTTTATTTTCGCTTCCGCTCGACCTGAAACTGCTCGTCGTGGACGATAACAGCCCGGACGGCACCGGCAGGCTCGCCGATGAACTTGCCAAAGCGCATCCGGGACGCATCGAAGTGCTGCACCGCCCCGGCAAAATGGGTTTGCGTTCGGCGTATCTCAACGGGTTTCAGAAAATCCTCGATGGGGATGCCCAGGCCGTCGTCCAGATGGATGCGGATTTTTCGCACGATCCCGCCAAACTGGTCGAGATGTCCGAACTTCTCAAGTCGTCGGATATCGTGCTCGGTTCGCGCTACGTGCCGGGCGGGTCGGTGGACCAGAAATGGCCCCTGTGGAGAAAATGGCTTTCGGCGTTTGGCAACTTTTACGCGCGCTCCATTTTGAGCCTGCCCCTGCACGACGTGACCACGGGATTCCGTATGTGGCGGACGGAGACCTTGAAGCAGATGCCTTTCGAGCGCATCCAGTCGAACGGCTATATCTTTCTCGTCGAAA
This sequence comes from Chloroflexota bacterium, assembly GCA_024434165.1. Classification (GTDB taxonomy): domain Bacteria; phylum Chloroflexota; class Anaerolineae; order Anaerolineales; family Villigracilaceae; genus Villigracilis. The sequence continues at coordinate 10,066 of QMIW01000099.1, forward strand.
TGATCTATCTGGCGCACTGCCTGGAATTCAAGATCGGCGAATCGCCCATTTACTTTGCCGACCGCCGTTTTGGAAAATCCAAGATGTCGTTCAAGATCCAAATGGAGGCGGCGATTCGCATCTGGCAGGTGTTGTGGAATTACCGCGACCTGCGCAAGGCAGGCAGGCTGGCGAGGCTGTAACCCCTTCCTCAAACCCAATCTCTCTGATACAATCCCGCCCGCAAGCCGAAATCCCCAAAAGACCTCGGCGTATCACGCCAGGTCTTTTTTATCGCCAATTACTCAATTACCCAATCTCTAATTTCCCCGAAAGAAGAACCCTCAATGCTCGAACGCACCGACCTCCGAAATATCGCCATCATTGCCCACGTTGACCACGGCAAGACCACCCTTGTGGATGGTCTGCTGAGACAGTCGCACACCTTCCGCGAAAACCAGCAAGTTGCCGAGCGCGTGATGGATTCCAACGACCTCGAACGCGAGCGCGGCATCACGATCCTTGCCAAAAACACCGCCATCACATTGAACGACCCGGTTTCGAACCAGGCTGTAAAAATCAACATTGTGGATACGCCCGGACACGCCGACTTCGGCGGCGAAGTGGAACGCGTGATGAACATGGTGGACGGCGTGCTCCTGCTCGTGGACGCGGCGGAAGGACCGATGCCGCAGACCCGCTTTGTATTGAAGAAGGCGCTCGAAATGGGACACAAAGCCATCGTCGTCATCAACAAAGTGGACCGCAAGGATGCCGAACCCGACCGCGTTTTGAACGAAACCTTCGACCTTTTCATCGAACTCGGTGCCACCGAAGAACAGGCGGATTTTCCCGTTATCTATGCCCAGGCGACAGCGGGCAGGGCGGGTCTTTCCCCGGAGCTCGGACCCGATCTGCAGCCGCTCTTCGACGCCATCCTCAGACATATTCCCGCCCCCAACGTTGACCCGGACGCCCCATTGCAAATGCTTGTAACCACGCTCGGCTACGACGACTACCGCGGTGTGACTGCCGTCGGACGCCTCTTCGCCGGGAAGATCAAAGCCGGGCAAAAACTTGCCCGCATCAAAATGGACGGGACGATTCTCCCTGAAACCGCACGCTACCTTTACACCTTCAAAGGTTTGAACAAAATCGAAGTGACCGAAGCGGAAGCGGGCGACATCATTTCGCTTGCCGGTCTGGAGGAAATCTCCATTGGGGAAACGCTCGCCGACCCCGCCAACCCGGTCGCTTTGCCGACCATCAAGGTCGAGGAACCGACCGTCCGCATGACCTTCGGCGTGAACACATCTCCCTTTGCGGGCAGGGAGGGGAAGTGGAGCACCTCCCGTAAACTGCGCGAGCGGCTGTATGAAGAACTGCGCACAAACGTCGCCCTGCGCGTGGAGGATACCGACTCGGCGGAAAACTTCCTCGTTTCGGGCAGAGGCGAATTGCATCTCGGCATTCTCATCGAAACCATGCGCCGCGAAGGGTATGAGTTTCAAGTCTCGCGTCCCGAGGTGATCTATCACAAAGCCGAAGACGGCGCATTGCTCGAACCGTACGAGGAAGTGCATATCGAAACCACTAACGAGACCGTTGGCGCGGTGGTGGAAATGCTCGGAGCGAGACGCGGCAAAATGATGGATATGCAGGATACGGGTCAGGGCATGACGCGCATCGTCTACATCGTGCCGACGCGCGGCTTGCTCGGCTTCCGTTACCAGTTCCTCACATCCACGCGCGGCGCAGGCATGATGCACACCATCTTCCACGGCTACGACGAAATGGCGGGACCGATTGCCTCGCGCAACAACGGTTCGCTGGTGGCGTGGGAGGCTGGCACGACGACGGCGTACGCGCTCAAATCCGCCGAGGAACGCGGCGCGTTGTTCGTGGGTCCGGGCGTGGAAGTGTACGAAGGCATGGTGGTCGGCGAGAACGCGCGCGGACAGGATATTTCCGTGAACGTATGCAAGAAGAAGCATCTGACCAACGTCCGCGCGGCTCGCGGCGATATGGAAATCCGCCTCACACCGCCGCGACAGATGTCTCTCGACGAAGCGATCGAGTACCTCGCCGACGACGAATTGCTGGAGATCACGCCGGAAAATTTCCGCATCCGCAAGCGCATTCTGGATACGGAAGAAAGAGGCAAGCAGACGAAGAAGGCGAAGGAACAGTTCGGAGAAGAATAAATGAAAAGAGCCATGCAGCCAGCGCATGGCTCTTTTTCTTGTCGGATGATCTTTGTCTTACGGGCAGGTCATCGTGGCGGTGTTGCTGGCTGCTTCTCCCGCCGAGTTGAACGCCTGGATTTGATAACTGACGCTCTGCCCGGACGTGAGCGGAATGATCTCGTTGTAGGTGGTGGAATTGGCGGGCAGGTCCGCCACTTTTTCACCGTTGCGAATCACACGATACCCGGTTTCGTTATCAGACCGGTCGTTCCAATTCAAAGTGATCTCGGTCTGCCCGTCTCCGCGGCAAAAATAGTTCCACCCGTTCTGGGTAAAGGTCGGGGCATCCGGGACGCCGCCGGCGGGCGTGGGCGGGGCGGTGACGGTTGGAACGGTGGTGTAACTTCCCGAAGGCGTGACGAATTCACCCGACACCCAGCAGAGACCCTTATCCGTCTCGACGACCCAATAATTCGGCGGATAGAAGCCGACGATCTTGACCGAGATCGCAGGCAGAATTTGCGTGACGCGCTCGTAATTCGTGCCGGGTCCGGTGCGGCAATTGGTTACATCCTCGAAGCTTGCCAACGGCTGCGAAAACGTCGGCGTGGATACGGTTGTGCCGGCAGGCTGTGTGGACGATGCGACGGTGGGACTTGCCAGCGGGGTCTTGTTGTTAAGCACGGCGTCCACGGTCAGGGCGGCAGCGGTGGTGATATCCGGCTCCGTCTGTTCTGCGGCGGCAGGCAGGTTGCAGGCTGAAAGGATCATCCCTGCCGCGATCAGCAGGATGGCAGTTTTCTTCATTGGCTTCTCCGTTATCCGGCGATATAGCTTTGCTTCCGAAGGTTATTCTCCGTCGCCTTCCAGCCAGGTCTCCATGTAGGGTTTTTCCAATTCGAGCGCCTGTTTGGTCAGGTGCAATGGATGGAAGGTATCTACCATCACAGCCAGTTCCTGGGTTTCGGTCTTGCCGATGCTGGCTTCTGTCATGCCGGGCTGCGGACCGTGCGGCAAGCCGAAGGGGTGCAGGCTGATATCGGAGCGGTCAATGCCTTTGCGGCTCATGAAATTGCCTTCGGCGTAGTAGATGACCTCGTCCGACTGGATGTTGGAGTGGTTGTACGGGGCGGGAATGCCCTCGGGGTGATAATCGAACAGGCGTGGGACGAACGAGCAGACCACAAAGTTCCATCCTTCGAAGGTCTGGTGCACCGGCGGCGGCTGGTGGATGCGTCCCGTGATGGGCTCGAAGTCCTCGATGTTGAAGATCCAGGGGTAGAGATAGCCGTCCCAGCCGACCACGTCGTGGGGATGGTAATCCAGGATGTGCTGGGAGATGCGGTCGCGCACCTTTACCCGCACTTCGAACTCGCCGCGCTCGGTGTGCGTTTCCAGTTCCTGCGGCACGCGAATGTCGCGCTCGCAGTAGGGCGCGTGCTCCAGCAGTTGACCGTAATGGTTGCGGTAGCGTTTGGGCGGCTCGATCTGGCTTGGGTTTTCGATGGTGAAGAACTTCGATTCTTCGTTGAGTTCCATCTTCCAGGTCGTGCCAAACGGGATGACGATGTAATCGCCTTTGCGGAAGGGCAGGCTGCCGAACTGCGTCTTGAGCGTGCCGCTGCCTTCGTGCACCCACCAGGTTTCGTAGGCTTGCGAGTTGCGGTAGAAGTAGTCCATCGCGCCTTTGGGCGCGCGAGAGACGCCGAGGATCACGTCGTTGTTTCCGAGCAGGGGAATCTTTCCGGCAACCGGATCAGCCCCGAGCGGAGTCTGAGCCGTTGTGAAGGCGCGGTGGCGGATCGGTCCAAAGTCCACGTATTCGGGTTTGGCGGGTCCGCAATCGGCGGTCTTCTTCACGCGCGGGGGCAGGAAGTGATGGTAAAGAATGGATTGAAGCGAGGAAAATCCTTCCAGTCCCATCAGTTCTTCACGATAAAGTTTGCCATCCGGCTTTCTGAATTGCGTGTGGCGTTTGTGGGGGATTTTTCCGAGCTTGTGATAGTAGGGCATGGGTTCTCCTTATCTTTCCAAAACGATAATGGATGAGACCAGCTCGTCCAGCGCGGTCAACTGCGGCGCGAACTGATCTCCGCTTGCCGCTTCGATGCGGGCGTTGATGTCTTGATAATATACCTCGAACTCCTCGCCGGTTGTCAAGGGCTGACCGACAAATTCAGCGAGAAAGGGCGCGTCCACGTTCACGATAAACGAGACGAAATATTTTTCATCCCGCGTCAAACCCTGGTACATATAGGTCATGCCCGTGCTGGCGAGCGGGTCGGCGGAAAACGACTTGGTGAGCAGGTAACGGTAGCCGTTCCCATTCTGAAATGCGAGCGGCTTGAGCTGCGCGTCAATGATGCTGCCTGCGCCGGCAAGCCGCGGAAAGTCCGTATGATGATCAACCTGACCTTCAAGCACGGCGTTCAAACTGTCCAGCACGCCCGCTTCCAGCGCATTGATTTCGTCCGCGCGGAAGACGCGCAGACCGGCGGCGGGAATATCCTCCAAGCCGCCCGAATACGCAGTGAAGAGGATGCGCGCATGAGCCGGGTACGGCAGTTCAAACGGCAGGGCGGCTTCATGCACCCCGACGACCGATGTGCTGACCGCCTGCTCGATGCCATCTGGGAAACTGAAACCGACGGCAAATCCCATTTCGTCGAACATGAAGATGTTTTCCGCCTCAGGCTCGGACTTTGGAATTGATTCTATTTCAGCAGGCGGGTTCCCGGCGGACGGCTCGACAGCCGGTGTCGAAGCCCCGCCAACACAACCTGAAAGGACGAGTGCAGCAATCAGGATGGCAAGCGCAGGGATGCGGGGGTTCATCATGAACCTTTCCTATTTGTCTTCCGTTTCGACCACCACGACGCTCTCCTGCTCGTTCGGGTCGTTGCGGGCGACAACCGCGATGACTTCCTCGGTATCGCTCAGGTTCACCGGCTGGTGCGGCAGGTTGGGCGGGATGAAGAGAAAATCCCCCGCTTCGTTGATGCTGGAATTTTCCAGGTTGCGGCCATAGCGCGTTTCCGCTTTGCCCTGAATGATGTAGATCGCGGTTTCGTAGCCGTCGTGATAATGCGCCGCCGCCTTACCGCCGGGCGGAATGATGACGAGGTGCATGCACAAATGCTTCGAACCTGCCGTGTTCGCTGAGATCCCCTCGAAGTTGGGCAGCTGCTGTTTGGTGAGATGAGTCCCTTGCGGGCGGACGGTGATGACTTTGTCTGTCATGAGATTCCTTTATTGGGCGAGCAGGGATTGGATGAGCGCATCCAATGATTGAATGGATGGGGAGAAGGCATCGTCCGGCGTGGTGTTGAGTTTTTGTGTGACCGCGTCGAAATATGCCTGAGCCGCTTCGTAATTTTCCCAATCGAACGGGATTCCGCCTTCCGGGACGGGGTACTCCGGCGAGGGAAACTCCACCAGAAATGCGGCGTTCACCGGCAGGATGGCGGAGATGTAGTACGCGCCGTCGTTTGTGAGACCCTGAAACGTGTAGAACAGGCTGTGATTGTTGACCGGCGAAATGTCCTGCCCGAACTGGGTCAGGTAGCGGATTCCGCTGCCGTTTTGGAAGGACAGAAATTTTTCGTTGGAGTGGAAAACCTGCCCGGCATTGAACAACGGCAGAAAGGGCAGGTTGGCAGGCAGGGGAGCGCCAGGGTTGGCAAGAAGCGCGCGCAGTTCGCCGATGATTTGCGCCGCGCCTTCGTTGACCTGCTCGAACTCCCCGGCGGGGTAAATGAATATCTTCGGCTGGAAGAATGTCCCTTGCAGGGGGTAGCCTTCGAGGTCGAATTCAATGTATGCCGGATAAATCTCCCAGATGGGCGTCTGGGGGTCGAGCGACGCGGAGATCGAAATGGGAGTCGCTCCGGCTGCCAATCCCTGCGGAATGGTGAAGCCTTTCCCGGAGGCGCTGACGGGGATGCCGGATGGCTGGGTGGAATCCGGCAGAGTCTGTGAGGCGATGGCGGTCAGTGTGGCGGCGACGATTGTTTCCACGCCGGGTTGTTCCGGTGCGGCGGTGGGAGCGAGCGCTCCACATGCCAGCGTGACGATTGCCAATCCCGCCCAAAATACGATGAAAGTTTTGTGTTTCACGATTGCCCTTCCCATTATCCGATTGTGTTTGCAGCGGAGCGATACATTCATATCGTCCAATTCATGCCCGCCCAATCGCGGTTGTGAAGCCCAAGGGTAGACCCGCTGTCTGAAGCCGAAACAGACAACGGGTCCGGTTGAGGCGGGTTCCTGATCCGCTAAAGATTACCGCGGCGCGCCTGTTCCAGTTCGAGCGATTCGAATAGGGCTTTGAAGTTGCCCTTGCCAAAGCCCTGCGCGCCGTGACGCTGGATGACTTCGATGAACATGGTCGGGCGGTCTTGAATGGGGCGCGTGAAGATTTGCAGGAGGTAGCCTTCGTCGTCGCGGTCCACGAGGATGCCCAGGTCGTGGATGGCTTTCATATCCTCTTTGATGGCGCCGACCCGGTCGGGAAGCAGTTCGTAATAGGTGTCGGGCACGCGCAGAAATTCCACGCCGTTCCTGCGGAGTTTATCCACGGTTTCGAGGATGTTGCCGGTGATGAGGGCGACGTGCTGCGCGCCGGGGGTGAGGTAGTAATCGAGGTATTCTTCGATCTGGCTCTTGCGTTTGCCTTCGGCGGGCTCATTGATGGGAAATTTGACGCGCCCGTTGCCGTTCTGCATCACCTTGGACATGAGCGCGGAATATTCGGTGGAGATGTCCTTGTCGTCGAAGTGCATGAGCTGGCGAAAACCCATCACCTGATGATAGAAATTGACCCAGTGGTTCATCTTGCCCAACTGTACATTGCCGACGATGTGATCAATGGCGGCAAGCCCGGCGGAGTCGGTTTCGTATTTGATGGGTTTGTAGGTGGGGGCGAAGACGCCCTTGTAATCGCCGCGGTCCACGAAGACGTGCAGGGTTTCGCCGTAGGTATAAATGGCGGACGTGCGGTAAATGCCGAAGTCATCCTTTTCTTCACGCGGCGTCCAGGCAGATTTTCCCCCGCGCGAGGTGGTTTCCTTCCAGGCTTTTTCCACGTCGTCCACTTCGAGCGCGATGACTTTGACGCCGTCGCCGTGTACCATGTGATGTGAAGCAAGCGGGCTGGAGGGGGAATATGCCGCGGAAACGACAAACCGCGCCTGCCCCGATTCGAGCACGTACGAAGCGAAGTCGCGGTTTCCGGTTTCGAGCCCCGAATAGGCAACGGGTTTGAAGCCAAACGCCTTCCACCAGTAATACATGGCGTGCTTGGCGTTGCCCACGTAAAAGTGAACGTGGTCCACCGACTTGATTTGAAGGAAGTCGGCTTCCTCGGTCATGGGTCGGGTATCGGGTTTTTCTTTTGTTACCATATCTTCTCCTTTGGTCGGCTTTTCCCGCACAGCGGGACTTTCCCGCTTTGCGGGCTGATGCGCCGGATTCTACGATAAATGAATGGAGATGGCAATAAAACAATAAGGACAGCCGGGTCTGCCAGCCGTCCTTCTTGTTGGCATCTTATGGGCAGTACGTGAGCGAGATGCCAAGCACGCTTCCATCTGGATACGAAGCCTGGTTGCCCGCCCTGTCCTTTGCGAAAAACTGATACTGGATCGTGCCATCGTCCCCGCCCAGTTCGCCGGCAAATTGGGCGTTCAGGTCGTAATTGAAGCCGAACAATCCTCCGCTGGCGTTGTCGTTCGGGCTGAGCGTGTTCCACGAGCCGACATGTCCGCCGTTGCCGAGGACCCGATAGCGTAACCAGACCGAATCGAGGTTGTCATCCGAGGCGCGGATGGCTACGGTGAAAATGTTGGCGGCGCAGTTTGCTGTGGGGTAGTACAGGTCGGTGTACACCGCAATGGGACCGCTAAGCACGGGCGGGGTGGTATCGCCTGATGAGGCGGCGGTGGTTGGGGTGAATGTGGCTTGGACGGGAGTGGGCGGCGCGGCAACGAAAGGCACCCCGCTTGTGTTCCCGCTGGTGTGACCGGTGACGTTGGAGATCCAGCAGTTTTGTGTGGAACTCACCGCCACGTACCACCAGGAGTTGTTTTCGTTTCGCCCGACGATGGTCAGTGTGGTTCCTACCGGAAAGGATGTGACGATGCCATACACCGTGCCGGGACCGGAGCGGCAATTCGCCGCCGTATCCACGATGAAGACGGTGCCCTGCGGCGCAGCGGTGGAGGACGGCATAGGCAAGGGTGTGCCGCCAACCTCCGGCAGGAATTGATAATCCCAACCAAAGTTCAAACCCGTAATGGATGAACCGTTTTGTATGATTTCGGAGAGAGTCACCACTGAAGTCAGCGTTGTGGGGTGCGTCCACCCGCCGGGGATGAGCGCTTTTTGATTGACCTCATTTGCCAGGTCAATGGAGATGCAGTACCTGCCGTCTGCCAGGCTGGCAAAGGAATAGGTTCCATTGCCGTCGGTTGTGGCGGTCGCGGAGATTGGGTCACTGCACTCCCCGGCGTGCAAATCCACAGCGACCCCTGGAATGCCGGGTTCGTCGGCTTCACGGATTCCATTGGCGGCAGCGGCGCCCGAACCGGTGGGAGTGCAGCCATCAGGCAGCGGATTGGGTAAGGGTCCATCCGGCACGGCGCACAAATCATGCCAGACTGCGCCGGATATACTCCCTGTGCCGCTTGCGGCTGGCGGGGTGGAAGTGTTGGCAGATGGAGTGGAAGTGGATGCTTCGGCTGGCAGGTTACAGGCAACAGCAGCCAGCACAAGGACGGCGAGCGCGGCGGTCAATCGGCGTGAGCGACTCATGAATTCTCCTTAAGATGTGATGCCGCAATTTTATGTAACCGCCGCCGATTTGCAGTGGTTCGTTGGTACGGGGTGGGAACAGGAAATCAGCAGTCTACGCCTGGGCTTGCCTGGCAACAAACCTGTCCTTGATAAAGAACGGCAAATAAAGCAAGGAGAGGATCGCAAACCCCACAATTTCCAACTGCGGGATGTACCAGGGCCAGGGGGCGAGAAAATCCATCAGCGTTGGCGAGGGCGGTTTTTCCGCGATGAAGAGATAGTTGCTGCCGATGGCGCGGTTGACGAAGAAAATGACGATCATGTAGATATTCGTCCAAATGAAGATGCGTTTGAAAGACCCCAGCGTGGGGCGAAAGCCCTCCACCACGGTCATGTAGATGGGGATGGTGATCAGCAGTCCATGCGCGATGAGCGTCTGCATGATGCGATAGTGCGGAATATCGTACATGGCGCCGTCGGCTGGGGTGAGGAAAGCCTGCAGCGCCCCGCCAATCCCGAGGAAGTAGGAAAATTCGTAGATCCTGTAATTCCTTGTGAACGCCATGTACACCGTCAGCCAGACCATCACGCTGCACAAGTGGAGCGGGAGCATGGTTTGGATATTCCATATTCCCCAATATGCCGACCAGATGTGAAGTCCGAATTCGTTGACCGCAAGGGCAATTGCCAGACCCAACCGTACCCTGTTTTTCTCCTTTTCATCCCACGCTTTACGAAAATATACAAACGACAACCAGAATAGCGCAAAGACCGCCACGACGGTCAAATGCTTAACCCCGAAAATCTGCAAAGGGGTATCGGTGGGTTCGACAGAAAGAAGTTCAAGCACGCCAGCCTCCAAGGAAAAATTTCTGAGTTTAACTCAAGTTGCCACCTTCCAATAGATTTTCCAGGTTCCCCGCCAAAAGCCCTCACCCTGCCCTCTCCCATCGGGAGAGGGGGAAGTCATCCCGGAAGATATAACCTTGTTTGGGGTGAGGGAAGCCTCTT
>QMIW01000100.1 GCA_024434165.1 Chloroflexota bacterium
CCCCAGGTTTCGACGGTAAGTTCGTTGGCGCGCGTCGCGCGGAGGTCTGCCAGCGCAAGCAGGGCAAGGTCAATGCCTGCCTTGCCGCTGTCGCGGAAGAAGCGGTAGATGGCTTTACGCGATGGCGTTTGGTTTTCCTTTTCGAGCCGGTCGGCAAAGAAGTGGATTCGCAAATGATGGCGGACGATGCTTCGCAATCGTTCGGTCTCGTCGTTGCTGAGGCTGAAGGCGAGCGCGCGCTTCGCAACCGCGTCCGCGCCTTTGATTTCGTGGTCGAAGAAGCGGATGCGCCCGTTCTCGTCGGTGGATTTTGTATCGGGTTTGCACACGTCGTGATAGAGGGCGGCGAAGAACAGCAGGGAGCGGTGTGTGCGTTCCTTGTTGAGCGCGTTGGAGAAATGACCGGCAATCCGTTCGCGGTACCGACCGAGCCGCAGGCTCAACAAGCCGGTGAACATATCGCTGGTGGATTCGGCGTCGTAGCCCACACGCAGGTCGGCGAGGATTTGGTCGAGGTGGTCGAGGGTGGCGAGGGTGTGCGTCCACACGTCGTACACATGCGGCGCGGATTGTTCGACGCTCTTCATGTGAAGCAGTTCGGGCATCAGGTGTTCGAGCGCGCCGAGCATATCCAGCGCGCGGATGGCGGCGCTGGCTTTGGGTCCGTTCAGGATTTTGAAGATCTCGTCGCGCAGGCGTTCGGCGGAAACGCGTTCGATCTGACCTGCGGCTTGTTTCATCAACTCGCGCGTGTTCCTGTCTATGGTAAAGCCGAACGCAGCCGCCTGCCGCACCGCGCGCAAAATGCGGACGGGGTCATCCGAAACCGCGGTGGGCGAACAGGCGCGGATGACCTTTGCGCGGATGTCTTCCGCGCCGCCGGTGGGATCGAAGATGGCGCCATCACGCAGGCTGTAGGCGATGGCGTTGACGGTGAAATCGCGGGTGCGTAAATCCTCTTCCAAACTTCGTCCTGAGCCTGTCGGGGTGTTTGCGCTGCGGTAGGAGGCAAAGTCCATGTAGGTGCGCGAGCCGTCTTTGTGGATGAGCACCACACGCCCGGTGTCCCGCTCGCCGTCCAGCACCATGAAATCGGCGTCGAGGGCGTTGGCAACTTTTCGGGCGAGGGAAATGCCGTTCGATGGCACGGCAAAGTCAAAGTCGGGGGAGAAGCGGGAGGTGAGCATATCCCGCACCGCGCCGCCGACGAGATAAATCTCCTGCCCGGGCAGTATTTCCTTGATTTTTTCGATCAGGGGTGGAAGCGTGAAAGAGGTCGGCATGAAAACGATTTCGGGTTTTTCCTTGTAACGGCTTGCGCGCGAAGCGAGCAGAGCCTGCCGGGGCGTGCCGCCCTGGGCGACGACCCGTCCGCGAACGAGAGCGACCCAGCGCCCGGCATAGGGTGAATGGAGGTCTTCCGGTTTGGCTCGTTCTTCGTCCATCTGCGCCCCCAGCCGGCGGTCACTCCGAAGGTTTGTACTTTTCCAAATCTACAACGCCGACGAAGGGCAGGTTGCGGAAGTATTCATCGAGGTCGAGCCCGTATCCAAAGACGAACTTGTTGGGGATGGTGAAGCCGAGGTAATCAATCGGGACGTGCGCTTCGCGCCGTTCGGGTTTATCGAGCAGGGCGCACACCTTCAGGGATTTGGGCTGGCGGGTGGAGAGCATTTGCAGCACGGACGAGATGGTGTGTCCGCTGTCCACGATGTCTTCCACAAGCAGGACGTTCCTGTTGCGGATGTCGGTTTGCAGGTCGAGGGTGACGCGGGCGGAGCCGCTCGATTCGCGCCTGCCGACGCCGTAGGATGAAACCGCCATGAAATCCATCATGTGCGGGATGGTGATGTGACGGCTCAAATCCACCATGAAGGGCACGCCGCCGCGCAGAATGCAGATGAGCAGGAGGTCAGCATCCTGATAGTCCGCGCTGATCTGTTTGCCCAATTCCCCCACCCGCTTTTGCAGGGCATCGGCGTCGATCAGGATTTCGGAGAGTACATCTTGATAGTTTTGCATTTTATAATCAAGTTGTTCTACAGCAAACTCTTTTTTTCAAACAAGGTGCTAAAATTACCATGCACAGGCAGAAAGGAAAACCAAATGCCGCAATTGCTCCACTCGCCGTTTACGGACGTTTTCGATCAATTCAATAAAAGCATTGTAACAGATTGTTTAATCTGTTCGCCATTCATAACTTTCGGTCCGATTAAAAATTTAGTCCGTGCGATTAGCAAGAAGAGGTCCAGTAAAGATGTGAAAATAAGCATCTTGACAGATATTTCGATGCAAACATTAATTCAAGGATCGACTGAATTGCCTGCATTATTATACTTGTTTGAAAATCAGTCAAATGTCTCGATCACTTATTTACCAAGAATCCACGCAAAAGTATATATTTCAAACAGGTCGAGCGCAATCATAACATCTGCCAACTTTACCAGCGGAGGTGAAAAAAGAAATTTCGAATATGGGGTTAGAATCAACGATAAGAAAGTTGTTAAAAAAATCGAAAGAGACATAAATGATTACCGGAAACTTGGTGCTTTAATCACTAAACACCAACTTGAAGAACTCCATAATCAAATTATAGCTGTCAGGAAAACTATCGAAACCGAGCAGAAAACGATAGTAAAAAAATTGCGTCTGGAATCACGCAAACTGGAAAGAGAAATAGAAGATAACTTAATACGTACCAGGGTAAAAAACACAAGTGTAAATTCTATTTTTTCGCGAACCATACTTTACTTGCTTTCTCGAAAGCCTATGTCCACAGATGAGCTGCAAGCCCTTATCAAAAACATTCATGTTGACCTGTGCGATGAAACTATTGATCGCATCATTGACGGGAAACATTTTGGAAAACTATGGAAGCATCAGGTAAGAAATGCGCAAGTGTACTTAAAAAGAGCCGGATTAATATCGTACGACAAGGACACCCAATTATGGAATATATCGAAATACCCGTAATTTGCGAAAATCTCCAATGTCCGAACTTCGGCAATGTTGTCAATATGATCTCCGGGATACCACTGAGTAATATGGATCTGGTTTACGAAAGTTTTGATGGCTCTGAGGAAGAGGATTTCTGCCCGGTTTGCAAAGAACTAGGCGTAGCCGAAGATCCGATCATGAGCAACAAGGCTGGGCGCAAGGCGACATAATTGAAGGGGAAAGTTTTGTGATCAATCACTCCTCGATTACCGTAGCGCCTCACTCCACTACCGCGGAACCTCGTGGTGCAGGCGGCAGCGGGCTTCGTACAACTCCGAAGCGCCGACGATCACCACCGGTTCATCATAACGCGCGGGCTTGCCGTTGACCAGTCTCTGGGTGCGGGAGGCGTTGCCGCCGCAGGTCATACAGATGGCGTGCAGTTTCGTCACATCCTCCGCCTCCGCCATCAGAATGGGCATGGAACCGAACGGCTCGCCGCGGAAGTCCATATCCAACCCGGCAATGATGACGCGCACGCCCCGGGCGGCAAGTTCCTGCGCCACCGCCACCACTTCGGGATCGAAGAACTGCGCCTCATCAATGCCGACGACGGTGGTATCCGCATCGAGCCGGGAGCGAATCTCCGCGGCTTTTTCCACGGGAATGGCATCGAACGTGGAGCCGGTGTGGGATGCCACCTTCTCCGCCGCATAGCGGACGTCAATAGCAGGTTTGAAGACCTGCACCTTCTGCCTGGCGATGGTCGCCCGCACCAGCCTGCGGATCAATTCATCGGTCTTGCCGCTGAACATCGAGCCGCAGATGACTTCAATCGAACCCTGTGTATGCTTCATTGAAAAAAACTCTCCTGCCGCGCCCCACCGGCGCGGCAATGATGGGATGGCGATAAAAACAGGCAGACGCTTCTGCATCTGCCTGTCTAGTTTACCTGAGAACATTCCGCCTGACAAAGCGTCAGGGGAAATCCTACTCCCCTGCTTCAGTGGATTCCGCGGCTTCGGCGGCTTTTTCCTTTTTGGGCGCTTCGGGGAGTTCGATCTCCAGCGCGCGCAGTTTCTTCTTGGTCGCGGTCAACGCGGACTGACCAAAGCCCGCAATCTGCGTCAGGGCTTCGTCGCTTTCGGCGAGTTTCTCCACCACCTGACCAATGGTCAGAACGCCGGCTTTCTTGAGGGCGTCGGTGGCGCGCGGCGTGAGGGCGAGATCGTCCACGGAACGGTTGAAGACGTTCATGGATTCTTCGCGGGCTTTCTGCTGTTCCACATAGCTCTGGCGCGCAGAAAGCTTCTTGTAGAAGCGGTCCACCTGGCCTTCCACGTCGAGAATCTTCGCGGATTCGCCGGTATAGAAGGGATGGCAGTTCGAGCAAACGTCAATGCGCAGTTCCTTCTTGGTGGAGGTGGTCACCCAGGTGTTGCCGCACGAAGCGCAGGTGACCTGGGCTTCGTACACGGTGGGATGGATATCTGCTTTCATTAATTCACCTCAGCCGGAATGACATTGACGCGCTTGCGCCCGTGCATCACATCGAACATCACCACGCCGTCCGCGGTGGCGAACAGGGTATCGTCCTTGCCGACCATCACGTTTACGCCCGGCTTGATCTTGGTGCCGCGCTGGCGCACGAGGATATTGCCCGCCAGCACGAACTGACCGGCATAGCGCTTGACGCCCAAACGCTGGGAATTGCTGTCTCGACCGTTGCGGCTCGATCCGCCGCCTACTTTATGTGCCATATCTACCTCACTCTCGCTTCCTACTTCTCAACTTTTTTGGTTGATTTGGAAGTGGTTTTCTTTGCAGCCGCAGGCTTCTTTGCCGCTTCTTTCTTCGCTTTTACCTGCTTCTCAGCCCCAGCCTCTTCCTTCGCCTCAGCCTTTTCGACTTCAACCGGAGCCGCCTTCTTTTCGACCTTGCGCTGCTCGCCGGGCTTGCCGATGAAATCAATCATCAGCCGGGTGTAATGATGGCGGTGACCGCCGCGCACGCGGATGCGTTTCTTCGGGCGGTATTTGAAGGAAAGAACCTTGGGACCTTTGACGTGCTCGACTACCGTGGCGGAAACCTTGATCTCACCGACAGTGGGCGTGCCCACGAGGACAGCATCCCCATCCGCCATGAGCAGGACACGCTCGAAATCGAATGTTTTGCCTACTTCGTAGGCGAGGCGGTCCACATCCATGGTGGCGCCTTCGACGGCGCGGTACTGTTTGCCGCCGCTTTCGACGATTGCAAATTTCATTTCTTTTTCTCCAGTCATTCACTTCGCCGTACAGCCTGCGGGGTTCCTGCACCCTTCGCCGGCGTTCGGGGAAGCTGGGTTTTTTACAGGCAACTGCCCCGGATACAACCTCCGGGGCGGAAGCGGACGATATTATACATGCGAGTTGGCTGGGATGTCAACAATTTTCGTGGGGCAAAAGCCGTCCTTGCCCGACCAACTCGCAGTCAGGAAAGAGGCGTTATGCCTTCGGGATGATGGCGGTGATGGTCTTCGTCACCGCCTGGAGTTGACCGGCGTGCGCCTTGAGTTTGTTCACGTCGCCGGTCTTCAACCCGGACTGCACGTCGGTGATGGTTTTGGTGGTGGAGGTTTCGGTATCAATGATCTTCTGGGTGATGCTTTCGAGGTTCACCAGCAGCTGCATGATGTTCTTCGGCACCACAGGCAGGTTTTTGAGAATTGGCAGGAGGACATCCAGAATCTGGTTGGCGGTGCGGGCATATTTGACCGTGAGCGAATGCAGAGAGCCGATGGAGGAGGTCAGTTCGAGCGCAACTTCCTGAATCGAGTCGATCATCTCCTTGTGCTGTTCGATGATCTTCGAGATGTCGTTGATCGAGGCGGTCAGTTTATCCGAAAACTTGACGTAGGATGCTGCGCCCGCTTTGGGGGTGGAAACCCCGCTTTTGGCTGAACCGCGGATGGGGGTGGGCATGGAAAGATACCTCCTGAATTAATGGAATGGGGACAACTCGTTCAAATATACTTTACTTCGCATCGCAAAACAACCTTGTTGACAAAGTAAATCTTCTCGTATATGCTGAACATAACCACAGCGCATCAATCCAAGGAGAATCTTATGAGCGACTCTGACAATCGTTGGGAACGTGTTCGTACCGGACTGTTTTGGATCGTCATTCCCCTGATCCTGGGAGTCCTCATTTCCACTGCGGTGCCGAGACCGGTCGTGGGGGTCATCCGGCTCGAAGACGCCATCTACGCCCAATCTGCTCAGAACATGATCAAGCAGATTCAATACGCCGCCGAACACCCAGAAGTGCGCGCGGTGGTATTGGTGTTCGACAGCCCCGGCGGGACGGTGGTGGATACCGAAGCCGTGTACATGGAACTTTCGCGCCTGCGGGCAAAGAAGCCCGTGGTGACCGCCGTCAACGCCATGGCGGCGAGCGGGGCGTATTACCTTTCGGCAAACACGGATTTCATCTATGCCAAGCCGACTTCGCTGGTGGGCAACATCGGCGTGATCGGCTACCTGCCCCCTTCGCCGTTTGTGGTCGAGGACATCATCACCACCGGTCCCTACAAACTCTGGGGCGCGCCGCGCGATTCGGACATGCGCCAGATCGAAATGGTGAAGCAGGGCTTTTTCCAGGCTGTGAAACTGGGACGCGGCAATAAACTCACCGCCGGGGATGAAGTCATCTTCACCGGGCAGATCTGGACCGGCGTGGACGCCGTCCGGTTGGGGATTGCCGATGCGCTCGGCACTGAATCCGATGCGGCGGCAAAAGCCGCGGAACTGGCGATGATTGCCAATTATGAGGTTGCAGACCTCGCGCCGCTTGCCGGAATCCAGACCTTCAGCGGATTCTTCTTCATCCAAAGCCCGGATGGGATCACCCTGCCTTATCCGAGCGAAGCGGGGGTCTATATGCTTTACATTCCGCCGCTGCCCGTCAAGTAACCGGAGGCTGACATGAAAAAACAACTCATCTTCATCGCATTGGCGGCTTTGATTCTCCCCGCCGTTCTGCGCGGATTTTGGTTCTACCGCGGCGTGCCGGAACGCCCCGAAATCGCCACGCCGGATTTCGCCTCGTTCGCCGCGCCGCAAGCGCCGGTCAACCCGGCGGGGGAAACCGACGAGGAGATCGAGCAAACCTCCGGCACAGTGCTGGTGGACGCGGTGCATGGAAACCAGTTTGTCATGAGCGAGATCGAATCCCTGACCTCCGCCATCAAAGCGCGCGGCGGAAGAATCGAAACGCTGACGGACGCTTCCATGCTGGAATACCAGTTGAAATATGTCAGCGCGTTCATCTCCGTTTCGCCCACGCTCTCATTCACCGCCGTTGAAACGCAGGCGCTCAGGAGTTTTGCGGAACGCGGCGGCAGGGTTCTGATCTTTACCGATGCGACGCGCAACATGCTCTTCTACGATTTCATCAGCGGGAATCCGATTGCGTACGGCGACGCCAACGCCGCCAACTCGCTGCTTTCAGCGTTCGATATTTCGGTCAACAACGATTATCTCTACAACACGCAAAAGAACGAGGGCAACTTCCGCAATGTGCTGTTCGACGACTTCGGCAAAAGCGAGTTGACGTTTGGACTGAAAGAGGTGGCGCTGTACGGAGCGCACTCGGTCGAATCGCCTTCGGGGTTGGTCCTGCTGCGAGGAGCGGAATCCACTCTCTCGTCTGCGAACGATGCGCACGACCCCGGGCAGGGCGGCGCGGCGCTCAGTGAAGATGGAAACGTGGCGGCGTTCGGCGATTTCACATTCCTGACCCCTCCCTACAACACGTACACCGACAACGCTACGCTCATCGCCAACCTGGCGGATTTCGCGCTGGCGGGAGGACAAAGCAAATCGCTGGCGAATTTCCCCTTCCTCTTTAAGGAAGGCAGGGTGCAGGTCTTCGTTGCGCCGGAACTGACCAGGACGGCGGAGTTGGTCTCCGCGCTGGGCGGTTTGCAGGCTTCGCTGCGATACCTGAACGTGGAAATGGAGTTCGTGGACGACGTTCCTTCTTCGGGCGACGCCATCATCATCGGCACGTTCGAACCGACGGAAGAGATCGAACCATACGCGAAAAAGTTCGATATCGTTTTGGGTGACGGCGAGTTCATTGATACGACCGAGTTCGGCGAGATCGGCAGGTACGGCAACGGCATTCTGTTGTTCGATGCAGGCTCAAAAGGCAGCACGCTCGTCCTGCTGGCAGATTCGCCGGAAGACATCATCTCGTTGATCGGCATGGCGGGTGGCGGCTCGTTATTCTCCTGCCTGACGAGCGACAACGTAGCGGTGTGCAGTGTGGGGTACGGCGGCGAATACTCCAGCGGTTCAGGCGGAGAAAGCGCGGGAGAGGGTTCCACCGAGGGGACGCCCGCTGAAGGCGAAACCACACCCGAAGCGACGCCCACGCCCGGAGGATGATATGGCGGATTTGACTCAACTCGGCTCGCTCCAGGGACATCTTGCAAAGCCGGAGGGCAAAGGTCCCTTCCCTGCCGTGATCGTCATCCAGGAATGGTGGGGGCTGGACGCGCAGACCCAATCCATCGCAGACCGTTTTGCGAAGGAGGGGTATCTCGCCTTTGCGCCGGACCTGTATCACGGCGAACTTGCCCAGCCTGGCGACGGCGAGACCGCCTCGAAACTGGTGCAAAAGTACGCGCCCGGCGCGCCCGGTGAACTGGCTGCCGTTTTCGACGCGCTCAAAGCGCACCCCGATTGCAGCGGCAGAATCGGCAGTGTCGGTTTTTGTTTTGGCGGGCGCATGTCGCTCTCGCTCAGCGCCCTGCGCCCGGTGGATGCCGTCTGCACGTTTTACGGCGGCGGGATGCAGAACATCTTCGATCAATTGCGCGCAAAACTCAAAGCGCCGGTGCTGGGTCTCTTCGGCGATGCGGATGTATCCATCCCCGCCGGGACGGTGGAGGAGTTCGACAGGCTTCTCGACGATGTCGGCGTGGAGCATGAGGTTATCATGTATCCCAACTCCGGTCATGCCTTCTTCCGCGACAGCGACCCGAAGGTGTACAAGCCCGAAGCCGCAAAGGACGCCTGGGAGCGCGTGAAGAAATTCTTTGCGAAGCGTTTGAAGTAGACGATGGATGATAGACCATTGAGCATGGAAAGGCGAGACTGGAAACGGTCCACCGTCCATGCTCAATGGTCTTTTCATTGACAAAACTTCCCCGATACTTTACATTCGCTTCATGCCAAGCCCCAGCCTGATTCAGCGTCAGATCATTGAATCTCCCCTCGACTCCCGTCTCTTCGTCGCCGGCGCTGCCGGAACAGGCAAGACGACCGCAGGCGTGGAGCGGGTGCGCTACCTGCTTGCGCAAGGCGTGCCTGCCGATTCGATTCTCCTGCTCACCCCCCAGCGGA
The DNA here is from genome assembly GCA_024434165.1 of Chloroflexota bacterium. Lineage (GTDB taxonomy): Bacteria > Chloroflexota > Anaerolineae > Anaerolineales > Villigracilaceae > Villigracilis. The sequence continues at coordinate 9,330 of QMIW01000100.1, forward strand.
CGTTACAAGAACCTTATTTGGATTTGCTCGAAAGCCCTGAACGTATGGCGGGCGGGGAGGTCACTTCGGCAACGATAGGCGGTCTGGCAAGGCGCATGTGCGACCTGTTCTGGTCGCTCGCCGCACAGCAGGCGGGGTTCCGCCGCCCGGAGCGTCCGCCGGTTTTCCTCACGCTCGAAACCGCGCAGTATTACATGGCGCATCTCGTCCGCCCGCTGATCGAAGAAAAAGGTTACTTTGAATCCGTCACCATCAACCGCAACCGGCTGTATTCCCAGATCATTGACAACCTGAACAAAGCAGCAGTTGTCGGCTTTCCTTACACCGAGATCGGATCGCGGCTGGATTCCGCCTGGTTCGGCGACCCCGCCCAGCGCCGGGTCTATGCCGATGCGCAGGAATGCGCCACCCTGTTCCGTCAGTACTGCCTGGAAAACAACCTGCTGGATTTCTCCCTGCAATTCGAAATCTTTGCAAACCTCCTGTGGCAAAACGAACAGGTGCGTTCGTATCTGATGCAAACCTACCGCCATCTCGTGTACGACAACGTGGAAGAGGACATTCCATGCGCGCACGACATCATCCGCGAGTGGTTGACCGAATTCGATTCGGCGCTGTTAATCCACGACGAGGCGGCGGGGTATCGCAACTTCCTCGGCGGCGACGCAGCCAGCGGGTCCGATTTGAGGCGGATGTGCGACCAGGTCATCGAGATGAATGAGTCGTTCGTCTCGTCGGAAAACATCATCCGGTTATCGCGCGGGTTGGTCACCGCCATCACGAACCCCGGTCCGGCTCCGGCGAACGGCGATAACCCCGCGATGGAATTCATCCTGACCCATTTCCACCCGCAGATGCTGGATGAAGTCGCTGCGAAAGTGAAGACGTTGGTTGAAGAGGAGGGAATTCCGCCTGCGGAGATCGTCATCCTCGCGCCGTATCTTTCGGATTCCCTGCGCTTCTCGATCACACACCGGCTCGAAACGGCGGGCATTCCCTGGCGCACGAACCGTCCTTCGCGCTCGCTGAGGGACGAGCCTGCCAGCAAGACCCTGCTGACTCTTTCCGCGCTGGCGCACCCGGACTGGAAGGTTCACCCGCCAAAGTTCGACGTGGCGCACGCGCTCATGACGGCATTGAACACGGATTTGATCCGCGCGCAGCTGCTGACCGATATTGTGTACCGCCAGCGGGATTTGCGGCTCTCGACCTTCGAAGAAATTCAACCCGAAACGCAGGAGCGCATCACCTACTCGCTCGGCGCGCGCTACACGGAACTCCGCAATTGGATCGAAGCCTACCGCGCCTCCGAGCCTTTGCCGCTGGATTTCTTTTTGCGGAAACTCTTCGGGGAGGTCATCTCCCAGCCGGGGTATGGTTTCCACGTCAATTTGGATGCGGTGCGCGTGGCGGCAAGTTTGGTGGAGTCCATCAGGAAGTTCCGCAATGCGATGGAGCCCGTCCACCTGACCGGCGCGAATCTGGGCTTGGAATACATGACCATGCTCGCGGACGGCGTGATCGCCGCGCAGTACCTCGAATCGTGGCGAAGCGAAAACAAGGATGCCGTGCTGGTTGCGCCCGCCTATACCTTCCTGATGATGAACCGCCCCGCGACCGTGCAGTTTTGGCTCGATCCCGGTTCCGAGGGCTGGTCGCAGCGCGTATCCCAGCCGTTGACTCAACCGTTCGTTTTATCGCGTCATTGGGAAGCCGGCAGGGTGTGGATGGACTCGGACGAAATGCAGGTCGAGATCGAAACGCTCGCACGTCTCGCCGGCGGACTGTTGGCGCGCTGCCGCGAAAAAGTTTATCTCGCGCTTTCGGACCTGGGCGAATCGGGGTTCGAGCAAAGAGGCGCGCTCCTGCGCGCGTTCCAAAAAGTGATTCAAAGCCAGGCGGGATGACGAATTGCAGGGGCAGCCCATCTCCCCAGGATAAACCGTATGGACTTCCGTAAACGACCGTACCTGCTTGCGGGCATTCTCCTGATAACGCTGTCCGTTTTTCTGCGTTCTCAATTTTTGGAATTCAAAAACGGCGACTTGTTGCTGATCCGCGAATGGTACGATTTTCTGCACCAAAACGGCTATAAGGGACTGGCAAACGGGGAATTTTCCAACTATCCGCCCGCGTATCTCTACCTTTTATACTTCGCCACCCTGCTCTCGAAGTGGATCGCCCCGTTTACGGCGCTGAAACTCATTCCCACCGCCTTTGACTTAATCTCGACCTTCACCGTCTATAAGATCGCGCGCCTCAAACACCGGGACGATAAGCCGTATCTCTTCGCTGCGCTGTTCTTCCTGCTCCCCACTGTGATGCTGAACAGCACCGGCTGGGGGCAGATCGAAAGCACGTATGCGTCTTTTCTGTTGATGTGCATCTATTTAATTCTGACGGACAGGCCGTTTTTGGCATTAATCGCATTTGGAGCTGCTTTTTCCTTCAAAGCGCAGGCGATCTTCTTACTGCCGTTCCTGGGAATCATGTTCCTGCGCGGACGAGTCCGCTGGTATAACTTCTTCAGCGTGCCTGCCGCGTATTTGCTGCTGGCTTTGCCCGCCATCCTGCTAGGGCGGAGTTGGGAAAGCGTGCTCTTTTTATACGCTGGGCAGGTGGGACAATTTGAGGAACTTGCGCGTTATGCGCCCAATTTATATCTTCTTCTACTGACCGCACCATACCATCCCACGTTCGAGATTGGACTTGGTATTTTCGCCATTATCATGCTGGCTTGGGCATGGGTGAATTGGCGGGCAAAACCGCCGGTCACGCAAACACAAATCATCCTGACGGCATTGGCAAGCGCGGCATGGACCCCGTTTCTGCTGCCAAAAATGCACGACCGCTATTTTTACCCGGCGGACGTGATCTCCTTCGCCGCTGCGGTTTTGATTCCCAAGTTATGGTTCATACCGGTTCTATTTCAAATCAGTTCGGGAGTGGCATACTCCATCTTCCTATTTGGCGCTCCGCCCATCGCGGCATTGATCGGAGCGGCGGTCAATACGGTTTTGGTGATTGTCATTGCAAGAAGGCAGATTCGAGAATTAAGAGTCCGATACGAGTAAACATGAATACCTTCACTCCTCGCCCTTCCCAACAAAACATCCTCCGCTACACCGGCGGGCGGCTTGGCATTGCCGCCGTCCCCGGCGCGGGGAAGACACACATCCTCACCGCTAAGAGCGCTTTGATCGCCAAGAAAAGAGGAGTTCAAGATGACGGCAGATATTGAAGCGATTGCAAAAGATATTGTTGACGCCGCCTATAAGGTTCATAAAGAGTTTGGACCTGGTTTATTGGAGTCTGCATATCAACGCTGCCACGCTTATGAACTTCGCAAGCGGGGACGGATTGTTTTGACCGAATTGAAATTGCCTATTTTGTATGACGGTCAAGAATTCGATGAAGGCTATCGAATAGACGAATTGGTTGACGATCTCGTTATCATTGAAAATAAATCTGTGGACGAAATCCATCCGATTCACATGGCGCAACTCATCACATACCTCAAGCTCAAAGGTTGTAAACTTGGCTTTCTGATAAACTGGAACGTGAAGTTGATTAAAAACGGAATTCAAAGAGTTGCCCTTGGTCTTGATGAGCCGCCCAATCGGGCAGACTTCATAAAGAAAACTTCGCGTTCTTAGCGTGCTTCGCGGTTCAAAAAGAGATTCACCGCCAAGAACGCGAAGAAAGAAAAAGAACCTTGGCGCTCTTAGCGTGCTTCGCGGTTCAAAACTATGACCTTCACTCCTCGCCCTTCCCAACAAAACATCCTCCGCTACACCGGCGGGCGGCTTGGCATTGCCGCCGTCCCCGGCGCGGGGAAGACACACATCCTC
>QMIW01000166.1 GCA_024434165.1 Chloroflexota bacterium
ACAGATAAATTGGATTTAAAGCAACTCAAGTTGCCGCCTTCCAATAGATTTTCCAGGTTCCCCGCCCAAAGCCCTCACCCTGCCCTCTCCCATCGGGAGAGGGGGAAGTCATCCCAGAATATCGAACCTTGTTTGGGGTGAGGGAAGCTGCTTGAAACCAAGGCAGCAACTCGGGTTAAATTGGCGTTTCCGTCAAAAATCAACGTTCATCCGCGTTTACACTTGCACCGAACGCAAGTGTGGTGGCTGTGGTGAATTTTGATTTATAAAACACTCTCTTAAACACTAAGGACACGACGATCACAAAGGAAAAACGCCTGTACTTGATGCCCTTTGTGGTTAGGCTCTTTCCCGTTAATTACGGAAGAGCCAAAAGTAATTGATAAGCGGCAATTTCTCCCTTCCCCCAAATTGGGGGAAGGGAAGGAGATGGGGGCTACCCAGCCAGCACGTGCCGTGCGATCACCAGCCTTTGGATTTCGCTCGTCCCTTCGCCGATGGTCATCAGCCGCGCGTCGCGGTACATGCGCTCGACGGGGTATTCGCGGCTGTAACCATAGCCGCCGTGGATTTGAATGGCATCGTAAGTGACGCGCTCCGCCATTTCGGTGGCATACAACTTGGCGATGGCGGCTTCCTTGCTGTAGGGGCGTCCCTGGTCCTTGAGCCATGCGGCTTTGTAGATATAGTTGCGCGCCACCTCGATTTCCGTTTCCATGTTGGCAATCTTGAACTGAATCGCCTGAAACTCCGAAATGGACTGCCCGAACGCCTTGCGCTCTTTCGCGTAGGCAATTGCCGCTTCCATTGCGCCGCGCGCCAAACCGATTGAAATCGCGCCGATGCTGATGCGCCCCGCATCGAGCGTGGCGAGCGTCTGCTGCAAGCCCATTCCTTCAGGACCGATCAAATTCTCCAACGGCACACGCACGTTGTCGTAGGTCACAGCGTGGGTGGGGGAGCCGCGCAAGCCCATCTTCTTTTCAGCCGGTCCAATGGTCAAGCCCTTCGCATCTGTGGGCACGAGAATCATGCTCAGGGATTTCGAGCCGCCTTTCGGGTCGGTGCGGACGAGGGTGATGATGTATTCCGCAATGCTCGCGTTCGTGTTCCACATCTTCGAGCCGTTGATGACCCACTCATCGCCGTCTTTCTGCGCGCGGATCAGCATTCCGCCCTGAATATCGGAGCCTGCACCCGGTTCGGTGAGCGCCAGCGAACCTAATTTATTCTTTCCGCTTGCCACCAGCGGCAGCCATTTCTTTTTCAGTTGTTCACTGCCGTAATTGGAAATGGGCGCGGTGCCGAGTCCGTTGTGGGCGGTGAACGCCAGCGCGGTCGAGCCGCAGCCCCAGCCGAGTTCCTCCATCGCAATCGCATTGGAGACGGCGTCCACATTCGAGCCGCCGTATTCTTCAGGGATGTTCATGCCCAGCAAGCCCACCGGTCCGCCCTTGCGTACCGCCTCCCAATTGAACTCTTCCTTCTCGTCCACTTCGCGCGCATTGGGGCGCAGCACGTCCTCGGCGAATTCGTGGACGATCTTCTTCCATATCTTTTGCTCTTCCGTGAGTTCGAAATTCATTCCAGACTCCAATCAGATTGTGATGACTTTGTCCGCCCGGTTTTGGGCTTCGAGGATGTCGGTCATGCCGCCGACGATGCCCGCCTGCGCCTGACCGGTCAGCGCCATCGTCTCGAGGCAGGTCGAACAGACGATGAGCCGTACGCCCTGCGCCTCCAACTGCCTGAGTTGGTCGAGGATGGGCGAGGCGCCTGTCACCAGACGGACGCCTTCGGTGTAGAAACAGATCGCGGCGGGCAGTTCGCCGTTTTCCAGGAGAAGGGAAAAATATTTTTGTATCAGGTTTATATTAAACGTCTGATGTGAAATAGGCTTGACGAGGAAAGGGAATGCCCTCAAGATAAGGTTGAATCAGAACCGCTTGAGGAGACATTCCCATGACAAGTATACC